>CAZSET010000145.1:0-10200 GCA_964605915.1 uncultured candidatus Brocadiaceae bacterium
AATCCGACGTCGCTGCTCTGGTACCGGGAGCAGGGCTTCCTGCCGGAGGCGCTCCTGAACTTCCTCGCCCTGATGGGTTGGTCCATGGGCGAGGACCGCGAGCTGTTTTCCCTCAGGGAGATGACGGACAGCTTCGCGTGGGACAGGGTCAAGACCGGCGGGCCGGTCTTCGACCTCCAGAAGCTGGAGTGGATGAACGGCGAGTACATCCGGGCCATGCCCGCCGAGGAGCTGCTGGAACGGATGCTCGCCGAGCCCCACACGACCCACGTTGACGCGCCAGCGGAGAAGCTCCTGGCCATCGCGCGCCTGGTTCAGGAGAGGATGAAGAAGCTGGCGGAGTTCGACGAGCTGACCGGCTTCTTCTTCGAACGCGAGCCTTACCCCGCCGAAGACCTCATACCCCGGAAGCAGGACGCGGCGTTCGTGCGCAAGGCGCTGGACCTGACGCAGCCCGTCCTGGCGGGCGTGGAGGACTGGTCGGCGGAGGCGCTGGAGGCGGCCCTGCGCGGACTGGCCGAAGAGAACGAATGGAAACGCGGCGCGCTCTACATGGTTCTGCGCGTGGCCGTGACGTGCCGCAAAGTCAGCACTCCCCTGTTCGAAACCATGGAGGTGCTCGGCAGGGAGGAGTGCATGGAGCGAGTGCAGGAGGCCTGCAAACGGGCCGCAGACCTCGGCGATTGAGGGAGCCGGCGCCGGGTGCCCGACGCTGAGACGGCCGCGGGGGAAGAATCTGGCGCTGCGGCGCCAAGGTCGGGCCAGGTTCTCAGTCTCTGCACGGCCGCCGTGCACGGGCCGGCATAACGCTTGCATGGGGTTCCCTTTTTGCCTGTCTCAGGGCAGTTAAGTGGCCACGGCGGACCATGATTAAGTGTTTGCATCACAAGCTCTTGCGATTATCCCGATCTCTTCGTGGGGGCTTGGGCAGCGGTATCTTTGACTTGGCCTGCCGACGTTCCCTACCATTGGGTTTGTGCCGCTGCGCCGGCCGACCCCAAACTGGATCCGCACGCCTATGGAACACCGCGAACCAAGCCTGTTCTGGTCGCTGGCCGGGAACGTCTGGCTCATGGTCTGCGTCGTGGCTTCGGTGTCCTGCGTGATCCTGGCGATCCGCCTGCTGCCGGGCGCCGCGCCGGGCATACCGCCGGGATTCAGGCAACGGCTTGCATTGGCGGTGCCGGCGCTCTTCGGCGGCCTCGCCGGGTTCTACGGCGTCATAACAACCGTCGTGCTCGCCGTTCGCTCCCGACGGCTGGACCGATCCCATTCTGCCCTCCGGCGCCTGGAAAAGCGCGTGGGCGACCTGGAAGCCCTGCGCCTGAGGCAGCAGGCCCGGCTGGAGGAGCTGTCCACCCTCCGCGAGGTCGCCACGGTTGTCAATCAGGAGAGCGACTTCGGCATCATCTCCGAGAAGGTCCTTGAGTTGATTCACGGCCTGCTGGAACCGCGCGACATCGCGCTGTTCATCCAGGAGGGCGACAAGGAGGAATTGCAGCCCTTCGCGCAATACACGGAGGGCAAGGTCCTGACCGGCAGGAAGATGCAGACGCGCGAGATCCCGGACTTCGACCTCGCTCAGTTCGAGAGCCATGGCGTCATATGCCGAGCTCGGGGTCGGGAGCTGCATGCGATCGTGCCCCTCAAGGTCGAGGAGAGCATACTGGGCGCGGTGCTCCTGGTGTTCCCCACCGATGGTCGCCCACCCGAAGTGCAGAGGGAGGAATTCAACAAGACCCGAAGGCGTGCGTTGCTGGAGATCGCCCATCACATCAGCCTGGCGGTCAAGACCAAGCACCTCCACACACGGGCAGTCGTCGACGAACTGACCCAGCTCTATTCCCGAAGCCACTTCAACACCCAGTTGCAGGCACTCATGGAGTTCTCGCGAAGGAACGGGGAAACCTTCTCCGTTCTGCTGATCGACATCGATCACTTCAAGCGCGTCAACGACACGTACGGCCACACGACCGGGGACATCGTCTTGAGGCGACTCGCGAACAGGATCCGGAGCACGCTGCGCAAGTACGACACGGGTTACCGCTACGGGGGCGAGGAGCTGGCCGTGTTCCTGCCCCGTACGCGCATGAAGCAGGCCATCGGGGTCGCCGAGCGCTTCCGGAACCTGATCGAGTCGCAGAAGTTCCGCAGCGCCGGGGGCAAGCTCCTGCACGTGACCGTGAGCGTCGGCGTGGCCCAGTTCGAGCCGACGGACGACGTTGAGACCCTGTTCAGCCGGGCAGACCGGCGCCTCTACCAGGCCAAGCACGACGGTCGCAACCGCGTCGTGCCCGCAGCCGCTGCCTGACGGCGCATCCCCCCCGCCTGACCCCTTCCCTTCCTTCTCGGCTTGCTATAATGGGCCGTTCCCCGCCCGTCCTCTCGGAGCACGACAGATGAGAGACATCCGAATCGGTGCCGCGCAGTTCGAGGCCAGAGACGCCGACAAGGACTACAACCTCTCGCGCGTGCGCGACCTTGCCGAACGTGCCGCCGCAGAGGGCGCCGAATTGGTCTCCTTCCACGAATGCTGCATCTGCGGCTACACCTTCATGGAGAATCTGGACCGCGCCGAACTGGAGCGGCTGGCCGAGCCCGTCCCGGACGGTCCGTCCTGCCAGGCCCTCGCGGCCATCGCCCGCCAGCTCGGCGTCGCGCTCGGCGCCGGGCTGCTGGAAGTGCGCGACGGAGGCCGGCTCTACAACACCTACGTCGTCGTCTCCCCCGACGGCTTCGTTGCCAAACACAGCAAGCTGCACCCGTTCATCAGCGAGCACCTGGCCGCCGGGGATTGCTACACCGTCTTCGACCTGCTCGGCTGCACGTTCGGCATCCTGATCTGCTACGACAACAACCTGGTCGAGAACGTGCGCATCACCACGCTGCTCGGCGCGGACGTCATCCTCATGCCGCACGTGACGGGCGGGCTGCCCTCCCCCATGCCGGGGCGCGGCAAGATACCGCGCGAACTCTGGGAGAACCGGCACCGCGACCCCGTCCGCTGCCGGATGGAGTTCATGGGACCCAAGGGCCGGGGATGGCTGATGCACTGGCTGCCCACGCGCGCCTATGAAAACGGCGTCTACGCCGTCTTCAGCAACCCGGTGGGCGTCGACGCGGACACGATCAAGCCGGGCAACGCCATGATCATCGATCCGTTCGGCGCGGTGCTGGTCGAATCGCACGCCCTGGGGGACGACGTGGTGGTCGGGCTGCTGACGCCGGACAAGATCGAGCTGTCGGGCGGGCGGCGCTACATCCGTGCGCGACGGCCGGAGCTCTACGGCAAGCTCGTCGAGCCAATCTCAGAAGAGGACGAAGCCGCCCGCAGTTCCCGCTTCGCCGACGTCTACTGGAAGAAGCACCGCCAGGACGGGGAGAGCTGAACCGGCACGGTGGCCCGGCTCTAAACTCAGAGCAGTCCCATGGCCTCGTCCAGCCCGAACATGACGTTCATGTTCTGCACGGCCTGCGACGAGGCGCCCTTCATCAGGTTGTCGATGGCGGCCGTCACGATCGCCCGCTCGCCCTTGCGCACCGTTGCCGCAAGATCGCAGTAGTTGGTGAACGCCACGTCCTTCGTGCGCGGCTGCTCGCCCGCCGGCAAGACCCGTACGAACGGCTCGTCCACATAGAACTCCCGCAGCATGTTCGTCAGGCCCTCATCGTCAGCCGCCTGCTTCAGACGGACGTAGATCGTCGAGAGGATCCCGCGGTCCATCGGCACCAGGTGCGGCACGAACGTGACTCCGGGGGCCGCCGCGCCGGCCAGGGCCAGCGCGTGCTCCATCTCCGGCTCGTGGCGGTGGCCGGAGACGCTGTAGGCCCGCACGTCCTCGTTGCACTCGCAATACATGGAGCCCTCGGTCGGCTTGTTCCCGCGCCCGCTCACGCCGCTCTTGGCGTCGACGATAATGTCCTCCGCCTCAATGATGTCGGCCCGGATCAGGGGAGCCAGGCCCAGAACGACGCCGGTCGGATAGCACCCCGGATTGGCGACCAGGTCGGCGGCCGCTATCTGCTCGCGGAAGAGCTCCGGCACACCGTACACGGCACGGGCCAGGTTCTTCGGATCGCCGTGCTCGCCGTACCACTTCACGTACGTCCCCAGGTCGCTCAGTCGGTAGTCCGCGCTGAAGTCGATGCACCGCACGCCGGCGCTCAGGTACTCCGGCACGTACTGGTGGCTCAGCCCGTGCGGCAGCGCAAAGAACGCCACGTCCGGCTTCTCCGGTGCGTCATCCAGCCGCATCCCGACCACGGGCATTTCGCAGATGCCACGCAGGGACGGGAACACGTCCGATATGGGCGGGTTCCCCTCCCGCCGCCCGCCCAGGTGCACTATCTCCGCCTGCGGATGCCGAGCCAGCAGCTTGAGCAACTCCCGGCTCGTGTATGCAGTCGCACCGACCACGCTGATCTTCATCGGGCTCCTCGACGTCAACGGGAATAGAAGTCCTGCAAGCTGGGCGGGATCGCGCGGTAGCGATCGTACAGCCCCTCGTAGACGGGCGCCTGTGCGGAGGGCTCGACCACCTCGGCCTCGATCGGGAGGGCCCGCTCCCCCTCCGTCAGCGACGCGAAGCGGCCCGTCCCCACCCAGGCGGCGACGGCTGCGCCGATCACGGTGGCGTCCCTGCGCTCCGCCACGACGACGGGCAGGCCGCAGATGTCGGCCCGCAATTGATTCCACAACTCGTTCTTCGATCCTCCGCCGACCACTCGCACGCGCTCGGGCGCGAAGCCCGTCGCCTCCGTCAGTATACGCAGCGCGTCCTTGAGCTGAAAGCAAAGTCCCTCCAGCGCCGCGCGGTAGACGTGCGCCCGCGTGCTCATCAGGCCCAGGCCCACCAGCGTGCCGCGCGTGCGGTACTTGCGCGTCGGTCCGGTGCCCGCCACGAAGCTCGGCACCAGGAACACGCCGCCCGCACCGGGCTTCACCTTGCGCGCCTCGCCGATCATCGTGGCGTACGCTTCGGATCGGTCTTCGATGCCGCCGTAAAGGTTCTCCCGGACCCACTCCAGCACGCCCGAACCCATCATAAGGAGCTGCGGATCGTAGAGCCCCCGGACGGCGTCCGCCTCAGTCAGCAGGCCCTCCTCGAAGGCGAAATCGCTCGTGACGGGGCTCTCGGTGCGCAGCATCGCGATCTCCCACGTGCCCGTGCTCAGGACGGCCTCCTGCCGCGTGGCGCCGCTGCCGATTGGGGCGAACTGCGTGTCGTGGCCCGCCGCCACCACCGGGATGCCCGCCTGGAGGCCCGTCTGGCCGGCGGCCTCATCAGTCAGCCCGCCGATCACGTGGCCGGGATAGATCAGCTCCGGGAAGAACGACTCGTCCACGCCCACCGCTCCGAGCAGATCCCTCGACCAGCGCATCTTCGCCAGGTCGAGCATCATCATCGTGGACGCGCCCGTCACGTCCAGGCTGAACTCGCCGCAGAAGCGATGGCTGAGCAGGCCGGCCATCATGAGCCACTTGTCTGCACTGTCCAGTGCATCCGGCGCGTTACCGCGCAGCCACGCCAGCTTGAACAGCGTATTGAAGCTGATCGCCTGGTAGCCGGTGATGTTGAACAGGCCGCGCTCGCCGAACCGCTCGACGAGGCGGCGCATGGCCGGCCCGGTGCGCGGGCACTGCCAGCAGATGACGGGGTAGGTCAGCTCGCCGTCGCCCGTGACGGGCGCCCCGTCTGCCCCCCAGGTGGCGACGGTGACGGCCCGGATCGCCTCGCGGCCCACCTCCCTCGCAAGCTGCCGGACCGCGGCGCAGATGGTGTCCCAGAGGGCGTCCATGTCCCAGATCAGCCACGCCTCTTCCCCGTCCGGCTGGCGCACGGGCGCGTTGGGCTGGCTGGCCGAAGCGACGATGCTGCCCTCCGGGTCGACCGCCGCGGCGGTGATGTTGGTCGAGCCGCAATCCAGCACGAGCACCAGTTCGGGCATGGGCGGTCCCTGCCGGTAAGGGGGTCAGAGCGGACCTTCATTATAAGCGGGGAGGGAGGCATTTCAATCGCTGGCGCGGCGGCCCGCGCCTGCCGGTGGTGGCCGGTGCTCAGTGGCCGGCGGGCGGTGACGGCGGGCGGCTGGCTTTGGCTGACGCGGCCCGTGGCCGGTCGCGCGTTGGTAGGATGAACTCGTTTCGGTTGACGGCAATCGGCGAGAGCGCCTATAATAGACGGGAACAGACGCGGGGTGGAGCAGTCAGGTAGCTCGTCAGGCTCATAACCTGAAGGTCGTGGGTTCGAATCCCACCCCCGCTACCAATATTAAAGAAGACCTGCGGCGCGGGGGGCACGCCCTCTGGCGCCGCAGGCATTTGGGGGCAAGTTGTTGGCTTCCGCTCGCGAGTGCCGGGGTCCTATGGTAGCCCTGTGGTGCAGGGTTGCGGCACTCTTAGCCGCGGACAGGAGGTAGGCATGGCACTGCGGGGCGGCGCGGCAACGACAGAGGGGATTCGCTATCAAACTCTGGCGATTGTCCGGGAGTTGTTCGGTGTGCTGCGCGGGGAGGCCGAGTTTGTTCGGTCCCACGCGCCCCCAAGGGCGGAGCTGCCGCGGGCAGGCACTGGCCTGCAAACAGGCCTCACGGCCGTCCGGGTTGAGGATTTCGTTGTCTGCCGGGATGATCATCTGACGTTCTACGAAGCCAAGTCATACGCGCCAGACGACGGCAAGTGGACCGTTAGGGGACTGCATAGAGAAGGGATCCTTACCGCGTTCCGCGACCAAGTGGCCAGCACGCCGAATACCGACTGCGTTCTGATAACGCCGAACCCCTGCCCTCTTCTTGCCAGAACCGCTGAGAATGCCAGGAACGCTGCGAGTTTCCATGAGTTTGAGGCGGGCCTCACAGGCGGCGAACTCGACAGCTTCAACCAGATGCGCACGGCGCTCAGTCTGGAAGCCCGTCTCGCCTACGAGTTGCTTCTAGCGTGCCATGTCGAGCAGGTGTCTAAAGACACCCTGAACAGGCACGTCCGCGAGCTGGCACAGGTCTGCCTCAGCCAACCAGTGAATGGTCTGGCAGTGCTTCGTGTTCTGGCTCAAGAGGGCATGGCGACGGGTCTGCAGCTGGATGCTGAACTCTTGGGGGAGCGGCTGTCTGACGCAGGGATCTACAAGGCTCCCGCCAAGACGTGTGAGGAGCTCGCGGACTCTTTTAGGTCTGCCAGCGCCGTGTTGCGTACAGCTCCCACCACGATCGCCGGCATCCACATCCAACAGAAGGCTGTAAGCGACATTCTGGGATGGCTTGAGAGCGATGAGTGCGCCGAGAAGCGTGTAGCTGTGTTACTGGATGAGGCAGGTACGGGCAAGACCGCAGCCATGGCCAGCCTGTTGACGGCCGTGGAGGCGAAGGGATGGACGGCCCTCGGCCTCACGGCCGACGCCCTTGGCCCGCTGGGCTCGCTGGATCAGCTGTCAGATTCCCTGGGCCTCCCAGGGCCTATCCCCGCCGCAGCCTCGTTCCTGAGTGACCAAGTCGGTCGTGTCGCAGTCTTGATAGACCAAGTCGACGCCCTCTCAGCCGCCGGCACGCACGACACGGCCGCTGTGAATACGATGCTGAGTCTGGTGGCACAGTTGGCTCAGATTCCCGGGGTCCAGGTGGTCCTGTCGTGCAGGTCCTTTGACTGGCGTTTCGACCCCAAGGTGAGGAAGCTTGGAGAAAGAACTGCCCGCGAGTTTCCACTAGCATCCTTCACTGAAGGGGACGTTGAACGCATCCTCGCCGCGAGGAATGTGCGTCGGGGAGACGTGTCTGCAGGAACGTTCGGTGTGCTGCGGAACCCACAGAAGCTATCCGTCTTCATCCAGCTAGTCGACCTGCATCGGGAGGAAGATCCTGAGTGGTCGCCTTCCGAGTCCCACCTCTTCACACTGCAGTATCTGTACGATGAGCTGTGGAAGGCCTTGCTCAGGAAGGCTGAGCGGCACGGTCCTGACGGCGGAGCGGTTCAGCGGGTGGTTGAGCAGGCCGCTGCGGAAATGCGGCGCCAGCAGCGTTTGGCGGTGCCCGAAGTGCGCCTGTCCCCTCCTCAGGCCCCGCTGGACTGGCTGATCAGCGAGGACATTCTGGTGCGTGAAGGACGGACGCTGCGGTTCTTCCATCAGACCTTCTTCGACTTCGTGGTCGCGCGCACCTTCGTGAGAGAGGCCACATCGCTGCCGGACTACCTTCTCTCCACCCGCCAAGGGCTCTTCTACCGTTCTCTGCTGAAGCAAGTCCTGCAGTACATGAGAGACGTAGACAGAACAGCTTTCCATGACCAGGCGGTTCGGCTGTTGACCGATGAGCACATCAGGCGCCATCTCAGGAACCTTACATGCCAGTGGCTCGGCCAGTTGCCGGACGCTGACACACGGGACTTGGCTTTGCTGGAGCCGCAGCTCTCGGACCCTGAGCTGATGCCGAGGGCCCTGGTCTACATGCGAGGGAACGCGGTCTGGCTTGACCTACTAACCGCACAGCAGGTTACCGAATGGCTGGAACGCCTCCCCGATAGGCAAGTCGACGCGGTCGTCCGGTACCTAGCGTCCATCGCAGGCGAACGGCAACAGACTGTCGTCTCGATACTGTCACGGTTCGTTGGGCGTAGTGCCGACTGGAACAGCCGAGCCGCCAGGTGCCTTGCGGACATCAAGAACAGCTGGTCGGCTGAGGCCGTCGGGCTCTTGTCGAAAGTGGTTGGGGATCGCCAAACACGGTCGGGAGGAAGATGGCCAGGCTGGTGGGGCCGTGCCTTGCAGAACCTGGCACGAGACAGTACACGTGCGGCGTGCACCATCATTGGAAACGCGCTCTCTCGTTACGCCAGCGCCTCGGCCAGCCCAACGGATAACAGCGAACGGGACTCGACAGCGCGCCGCGATGAGGTGGAGCGCCGCCTGCCCGACGAGCACGGCTGGTGGCAAGCACTGGAGGCAGTGGCCTCTGACGTGCCGGCGTTGTTCCTTCGTGCGACGTTACCGTCCGTCCTTGCCGCCATGGATGCCTCCTGCTCACCAACAGCGAACGGGCGCTTCCGGGGAGCAGACGTCTGGGACCACTCAGGGACCAACCCCAACGACAGGGCCAACAGGATGGCCATGCTCGTCGCAAAGGCGGCCTTCAGCCTGGCCGTTGGCGATCCCGATGTCCTCCAGAGTATGTTGCCAGAGCTGTCGCATAATAACTTGAAGCCGATGCAGTGTATCGTGGCGGACGCGCTCCGCCAGGCGCCCTCAGAGCTGGCAAGCGATGCCGCTGACTTCCTGTTGGAGGACGAGAGAAGACTTCGGCTTGGCCCTGATGACAGTCGGCTCTGGTACACGGCTCGGCTCATCGAGGCATGTTCGCCCTATTGGTCCGAGCAACAGGCGCAGGCAGTCGAGCATGCCGTGATGGGCCTGCCGGAGTGGCCAGTAACGACCGTTAGCGATCTTCGTTGGCGCGGGCTGGAGAAACTGGAGCAACACCTGGCCTTAGCCAACGAAAAGCTTACATACCACGGCAGGAAGCGCCTGCGCCAACTGATGCGTAAGTTCCCGAAGTTCATGCCACCGGTACCCGGGCGCAGGCGCGGTGGATCCGTGGGCCCGCCGATCCCGGATGAAGCGCTTCGGAAGATGGACGACAAGGGCTGGCTGGAAGCAATGGAGCACCGTGTGGCGCCTCGGAGCCGCGACTCTCTCAAGCGTCCTGTGGAACTGAGCGGCGGGCGGGACCAGCTGTGCCAGGCCCTGACAGCAAGAGCCAAAGAGGAGCCAGAACGGTTCTACCATCTGGCGATGCAGCGTATGGACGCTTCGCACCACCCGGACTACATTGCGGCGCTGCTACGCGGCGTGGCCGAAGGACACGCTCCCGTGGACATGATCAGGGATCTCATTGTCAGGTTCCGCGCCGTCTTGGAACCAACGAACATGCAAGCCGTCAGCCACGCACTGGGCCAGTACGCTGGCAAGGACATACCGCAGGAAATGGAAGACCTGCTGGAAGAATGGGTACACAGTGCGCCCAAGCCGGTCGTGCGTAATGGCGAGGAGTACGAGCCCAGCTTCAGGGATGATCTCGTTACGGACGGAATGAATACGGACAGAGGCAGTTGCCTTTGGACGCTCGCGAAGGTTCTTCTGGACTCAGAGCCGCGACGCAGTGTCGATTACCTCGATCTGGCCGAAGCAGTGGCCAGAGACCCCTGCCCGTCGGTCA
>CAZSET010000146.1:0-4644 GCA_964605915.1 uncultured candidatus Brocadiaceae bacterium
GCCTTTCAGAACTCGGTTCAGGACGCCCGCTACGAGCAAGAGAGCAGCAAGATGCTCGGCATCTGCTTCTCCCGCAAGGGGCAGACTGATCTGGCCCTCGAGCAGTTCGAGCGGGCGATCCAACGCCACCCCGAGATGGACGACGAGGGCAAGGACCTCTACTACCTGAAGGCGGCGACTTACGAACAGATGGATAACGCGGCGGAAGCGCTGGCGCTCTACAAGAAGATATACAGCCAGGACATCGGTTTCAGGGACGTCGCCCAGAAGGTGGAATCGCTGGGCGCGTGAAGCCCCCTGCCCCGCGCAGCATCAACTCAAGAGCAGAAGGAAAGCAGCAATGCCACAACGTCCGGCAGCCCTCAAGAGCCTCAGACAGAACAGAAAGAGGAACCTGCGCAACAAGCGCGTCAAGAGCCGCCTGCGCACCGAACAGAACAAACTGGAACACATGCTCGAGCGGGGCGAGACTCAACAGGCCCAGCACCAGCTCAGTATGCTGACGAAGCTCTACCAGCAGGCCGCCTCGAAGCGGATCCTCCATCCCAACAAGGTCGCGCGCAAGCAGGCCCAGTTCCAGAAACGCCTCAACGAGACGCAGGCCAAGGTGTCATAGAAGGGGCCCGATCCCAGCCGGGAGTTCACGGCGCCGACAGGTGAGTTAACCTCAGGAAGTCTGCCAGCCGCTGCTCGATGCCTTCGCCCGTCAACGACTCCAGCCCGGCGGGCCCGAACTGCTCTATGGCGAACGAGGCCGTAATCGTGCCGTAGGCCAATCCGCGCTTCAGCGTGTCCGGCGTGACCTCGTCCCGGCTGGCCATGTATCCCATCATCCCCCCCGCGAACGCGTCTCCCGCGCCCGTCGGGTCCACCACGGCCTCGTGCGGGAAACCCGGCAGAACGAAGACGCCATCCGGGCCCCTCAGCAAGGACCCGTGTTCCCCCTTCTTAATGATGCAGCAGGACGGCCCCCGCTCGCACACCCAGCGGGCAGCGGCCAGCAGGTTCGGCTGCTCCGTGAGCTGGAGCGCCTCGACGTCGTTCAGAATCAGCCCGTCCAGCCGCGGCAGCAATCCCAGCACGGCGTCCCGTTCGTTCTCGATGTAGTAGTTCATCGTGTCGGCCAGCACGAACCGGGGGCCTTCCACCTGGTCCAGCACCTGCACGTGTGTGCCCGAGGATGCGTTGGCCAGGAACACGTACGAGGAGTTCGCGTACGCGGGCGGGACGCGCGGCGTGAATCCCCCCAGGACGTTCAGACTGACCGCTAGCGTGCGCGCCTGCTCCATCCGTCCCTCGTAGGACCCGTGCCAGCGGAAGGTCCGGCCCTGCGCCCGTTGCAGGCCTGCCAGGTCGATGGGCCGACGCGCCAGGCGCTCCAGGTACTCCGCCGGGAAGTCCGACCCCACCACCCCAACAAGCCGCACCGGGCCAAAACACGCAGCCGCGAACGAGAAGTAGACGGCCGAACCGCCCAGTTCGCTCCGCCTCGCCCCGTACGGGGTCTCTACGTCATCCAGTGCAACCGAACCCACCACCAGGAGCGACATGGCACCACCCGCCCTGCGGGAACATGGAAGACGGCAACGGACGCACGCGGCGCTCCAGTCTATGGAAAGCGCCCGGCAGGCTCAAGCGAGAGCCCTGGCGCCACGCACTCACAACCCCTGCGTGTCAAACAGGGGGAGTTGGTCGGGGGAAGCCGCAGGACGGTAGTCGGCCACGAGTCGGGCGAAATCCGCAGCGTCCGGCATCCGGTCCGGGTCCAGCGCCACGGCACCGAAGCGCACAAGATGCGTGAGCCCCCTGCCCTTCGCCCCCTCACGTGACGTCCCGACCACGAAGAGCGGCTTGCGCATGCGGAGGGCCCAGAGGGAGGTGTGCCAGGTCCCGCCGGTATCCCGCGGGTCGAAGGCGACCACGGCGTCGCTCAGGGCAACGATCGTCCGGTTGCGCATCAGCGCGTGGGCCGTCCGCCAGCCCGCGTCCGGCGGGAACTGGCCCAGCACGCACCACCCCCTCTCGGCGAGCTCGGCTGAGCTCGCGCCGCGCCACCGGAAACGGCACACCCCCACGGCGGGGACGGCGCACGTCGCCCCGGCCGAGGCAGCGGCCTCGTGGCCGCGGCTATCGATCCCCGGCGCGCCGCCGCTGACCACGGCGCTGCCCTCGGACGCCAGGTCCGCAGCCAGCGCTCCTGCCGCGCGGCTCGCCAGCCGGGAAGGCTGCCGAGAGCCGACTATGGCCACACACGGACCGTCCAGGACGGCGAGGTCGCCGCCCACGAACAGAACCGATGGCGCCTGGTCCCGCAGATACCGCCCGAGCCGGTCCGGGTAGCAGGCCTCGTCATCCGCTGCGATCCCCAGCCCGGCCCACGCCAGCTGATCCAGCGCCGACCGGCCTGCCTCGCAGGGATTCCTGAGCGCCGCAACCGAACGGGCCGCAGGGGGTGCAAGTCCGAGCTCGCCCTCCAGCACCTCAGCCGGCAGGGCCACCACCTCGCGCAGCGGAACCCGTTGCTCCCTCGCCGCCCTGCGCAGGCGAGCCACACTGGCTGGCCCCACGCCCGGCGTGGCACAAAGGCCGACAAGGCACAGCCGCTCTTCATCCGTGTCCGGCATGTTCTCCCCCGATGGCGCCGCCCGAGTGCTCATATACTACACTAAAGACGGGCCTTCCGCAAATGCCGGCAGGCCGCGGCCGGAGCAGGTGGCAAGAAGGCGCGCCAGCACTTGAAAACGGTGGGGAGCGTGCCGTATAAGAGTACAGGATGCCCAAGGGCGCTAGTGTAGCTCAACGGCAGAGCAGCGGTTTTGTAAACCGCAGGTTAGGGGTTCGAATCCCCTCGCTAGCTCCATCTTCCCTGTTTCTGCACAGCCACTTACGATAATCGCAACTCCAAGCTGCGGTTTTCTGACAGCAGGTGGAGACAGCAGTTGCCCTCGTTCTACTGGGTCAAGAGTCGGCGCGCGTGGGTCGGTGCGGCAAAGGATCCACGCACGGGGAAGCGCCTGTACTGGTACCTTGGCCCTGATGGCCCGCGGGCGGCGGCGATTGAGGCCGTGCAGGCCGATGGTATGCCGCTGGCTATCATGCGGTTTCGATGCCCGCATTGTAACGGGCAAGTGCGGGCTGCTACGCTTGTGTGGCCGGCCAAGGAGGTCCGTGATGAATCCTGAGATCGTGTCGCGCCTGTTCAGTGCGTTGGGAGTCATACTGCTACTCACGCTTGCGTTCCTGTTCGACGAGCGGCGGCAGGTGGAGGGCGCACGGAACCTTCCCAGCCGGATTGCCCTCCGCGGAGTCTTTGTTCTGCTTGCCGTGACTTGCGCAGGGCGGACCGTGGGCTTGTACGCGGAGCAGGTAATGCAAGCCATCGCGCGGATTCTCCTGTGGTTGCTGGTCGTGGCTCTCGCGTGGGACGCAGGCGCGCACGCACGCGAGCGGCAGTTCAGGCCGCCCAGTGACAGCAGCGATTGACAGCAAGCGGGCGCATTTCTCGTGCACTTTCGCATTTCTGTGCTCGCCTGAGAACGCGCGAAATCCTGGCGATGGGCCGGAAAAGGTGTTTTCCATGCCATCCTGGGCATTGGGGCTCAGCGGTTTTGTAAACCGCAGGTTAGGGGTTCGAATCCCCTCGCTAGCTCCAACCAGAGCATCCGGCGATGGCAGGCAAATGAGGGGCGGTGGGCAGGTTCCCGAGCGGTCAAAGGGAGCAGACTGTAAATCTGCTGGCGATGCCTTCGGAGGTTCGAATCCTCCCCTGCCCACCACCGAGCAAGGCGGGCGTAGCTCAACCGGCAGAGCACTGGCCTTCCAAGCCAGATGTTGTGGGTTCGACCCCCATCGCCCGCTCCAATGGTCACGAACGGTTTGGTTTTTGCTTGACTTGACGAGGCCGGTGTGTTAGGATCGGTAAAATCTGGCGCTGGTACCCTTGTTTCTGCGACCCTCCGGCTTGGGCTAGGCTCTATCCACTGGGCAGTGAAGCGGCCGTTTCACTCTACCTCGGAAAACCGATCGCCCCGTCGGATTGTCGTGTACCCGGGCTGCTGTAGCTCAGCGGTAGAGCACGTCCTTGGTAAGGACGGGGTCATGGGTTCGAATCCCATCAGCAGCTCCACCTAAGAACACCAGGCCACGGCATCGGGCTGATCGGGCAGGCTTTCCACAGGGGTTTGATGGGGACAAGGCAGGCGGGTGCGAGATTCGCAGGTTCGAAGCGCAGCGATGCGTTGCGCTGACTCCTCTAGTTGCCTTTCGGCGGTGCGAACACTTTCGGAGGAATCATCCGGCAATGGCTAAGCAGGACTTCAAGCGGACCAAGCCGCACATCAACGTCGGCACGATCGGTCACGTAGACCACGGGAAGACGACCCTGACGTCGGCCATGACGCTTCAGCTCAGCAAGAAAGGGATGGCCGAATACCGCACCTTCGACAGCATTGACAACGCGCCTGAGGAGAAGGAACGCGGCATTACCATCCAGACGCAGCACGTGGAATACGAAACCGATAAGCGGCACTACGCCCACGTCGACTGCCCCGGACATCGGGACTACATCAAGAACATGATAACCGGGGCCGCCCAGATGGACGGCGCGGTCCTGGTGGTCAGTGCCGCCGACGGGCCGATGCCCCA
>CAZSET010000146.1:4654-10172 GCA_964605915.1 uncultured candidatus Brocadiaceae bacterium
CGTGCCCGCCATCGTCGTCTTCCTGAACAAAGTGGACCAGCTTGACGACCCCGAACTGCTGGAGCTGGTCGAGCTGGAAGTGCGGGACATCCTGAGTGCGTACAACTTCCCGGGCGATGATATCCCGTTTGTCAGCGGCTCGGCCCTCCAGGCACTCGAAAACCCGGACGACGAGGAGGCAAACAAGTGCATCTTCGAGCTGCTCGAGGCGCTCGACAACTACATCCCGGAGCCCGTGCGCGCCGTTGATCAGCCGTTCCTGATGCCGGTCGAGGACGTCTTCAGCATCAAGGGGCGGGGCACCGTCGGCACCGGCCGCGTCGAGAGGGGCACGGTGCGCGTCGGCGACGAGATCGAGATCGTTGGCCTGCAGCCCGAGGTCCGCAAGACGGTCGTGACCGGTGTCGAGATGTTCCGCAAGACGCTGGACACGGGCCAGGCGGGCGATAACATCGGCGTGCTGCTGCGCGGCATCGAGAAGGACGAGCTCTCCCGCGGCGAGGTGCTGGCCGCTCCGGGCTCCATCACGCCACACACCACTTTCGAGGCCGAGGTTTACGTCCTGAACGCCGATGAAGGAGGCCGCCACACGCCGTTCTTCACCGGATACCGCCCCCAGTTCTACTTCCGCACCACGGACGTGACCGGCGACGTGACGCTGTCGGAGGGCGTGGAGATGGTCCTGCCGGGCGACAACGTTAATGTGCAGGTCAAGCTGATAACGCCCATCGCCATGGAGGAGCAATTGCGCTTCGCCATCCGCGAGGGCGGCAACACCGTCGGCGCCGGCGTGGTCACCAAGATCATCGAGTAGGCCGAACCATGCGCGAGTACGTGACTCTGTAATGCACCGAATGCCGCTCGGAGAACTACCGCACCGCTACCGAGACGCGAGGCGGCAAACGTCTGCAACTGAAAAAACACTGCCCCCGTTGCCGCAAGCATACGGAGCACAGGCAGAAGAGGAGATAGGTGCGTTCGCTCCGACGCCGGCAGGGCGTCGCAGCGGACGGGCTGAGGTGGCGTTTGGCCAGGTAGGCCAGTAGCTCAATCGGCTAGAGCCCCGGTTTCCAAAACCGGTGGTTGGGGGTTCGAGTCCCTCCTGGCCTGCCAGTATCGTCATCCGCTGGCCGCCAGGTCAGATCCGCAGCCCTGGCATGCTCAGAAGAGGAAGCTCTTGGCTCAAGCCGTGGATCTAACTCCTTATCGACCGGGACAGGGGATCTATGCGCGTGCGGCCACCGGCGTGGCGCTGCTCCTGGTGGCGCTGTTCGCCAGCGTGCGTCTGTTCCAGATGACGCGCCTCGAGAAGACGGCGTTCAAGGTTCTGGGCATGCCGGTGCCGCAGGCCGCGTTGTGGGCAGGCGGCTTGTTCATCGTGCTTGCGACGGTCGTGTTCCTGGTCACGTTCGGCCTGCAGACAGGCCTCCAGGGACTGGACTCGAAGACTACACGATTCATTGACCTGTTGATAGACACCGAGTCGGAGCTGGCCAAGGTCTCCTGGCCCAGTTCGGAGGAGTTGACGTCCTCCACGACGGCCGTGTTGATCTCGATCATCTTGCTGGGCGCTTTCCTGTTCTGTGTGGACTGGCTGGCCGCGTCCCTGATGCGCAGTCTGCAGGTGCTGCCGAGCTGACCGTGTGCGCCGGTCACCGATCCGGCCGCGCTGTGCGCGCAGGCGGGCCGGGCAGCGAGTATCGGAGCGTTCCCCTCAGCTTTACACGGGGCGAACAACTATGGAAGAAAGCGGGACCGACCAGAAAACTGCTGAACGGAGCACGCTGTGGTTCGTCCTGCGCGTGCAGAGCAACCGCGAGGAAAGGGTGCGGCAAAACCTCAGAAAGCTGCTCGAATTGGAGAATCTGACGGATCGAGTTCCTGAGGTCCTCGTGCCGACCGAGTCCGTGACGGAGATGCGGGGAGGCAAGCGGCAGGTCGTGCAGCGCAAGCTCTACCCCGGCTACGTGTTCGTACAGGTCGAGGTGGACGAGCAAAGGAACATCCCCGAAGACCTCTGGCACCGCATCCGCGAGACCAGCGGCGTGGGTGACTTCATCGGCGGCGAGAAGCCGTGGCCGATGCGCGGAGAAGAGGTCGCCCGCATGCTCGGCCAGGCTCAGGAAATCGAGGAGGAAGGGCCCAAACTTGAGATCGATCTCAAGGAAGGCGAGATGGTTCAGATAAGGGAAGGGCCCTTCAAGAACGTCGAGGGCTACATCGAAGAGGTCAACCCCGCCAGCGGCAAGGTGAGGGTCATCATCAACATCTTCAGCCGCGCCACACCCGTGGAACTCGAGTACTGGCAGATCCAGCCGATCTGACTCCGTCTTGACACACTGAGAAGCACCCCGGGACAGACCCATGGCGAAAAGAAGAAGAGTGCCGCAAGCAACGCTGAAGGTCCTGGTGACCGGCGGCCAGGCCAATCCGGCCCCCCCGCTCGGCCCCTCCCTCAGCCAGCACCGTGTCGATATCGGCCAGTTCATCAGCCAGTTCAACGAGAGGACGAAGGACCAGATGGGCGTGCCCCTACCGGTGATCGTGAAGGTCTACCGGGACGGCTCGTTCGACTTCGAGGTTAAGACGCCTCCGGCCTCTTACCTGGTCAAGCGCGCTGCCGGCATCGTCAAGGGGTCGGGAGCGGCCAAGCGGGAGACCGTCGCCCAGATAACCCGCTCCCAGCTAAGGCAGATCGCCGAGGAAAAGATACATGACCTCAACGCGGATGACATCGACGCCGCCATGCGCATCATAGAGGGCACGGCGAGAAGCTGCGGCGTCCAGGTCGCCGAAGGCTGATCGGCCGGTCCCGTCATCGCGCCGCGACAGCCGCACCGAGGAAGACAGCAAATGGGACGAAGAAGCCGCAGATACCAGCAGTCGCGTCAGCTCGTCGAACGGACACGCGCTTTCCCCGTGGAGGAAGCGATTGAGGCGCTCAAATCCATGTCGCCGGCCCGCTTCGACGAGACGGTCGAATGTTCCGTGCAACTCGGAGTGGACGCACGCCAGAGCGACCAGCAGGTCCGGGGCAGCATATCGCTGCCGAACGGCACGGGCCAGGAGCGCACCGTCGCCGTCTTCGCCGAGGGAGCCAAGGCCGAGGCCGCGCGGCAGGCCGGCGCGGACATAGTCGGGGCAGACGATCTGGTAGGCAAGGTTGAGGAAGGCTTCATGGGCTTCGACGTCGCACTTGCCACGCCCGACATGATGGGGCGCATCGGCCGCCTGGGCCGCTACTTAGGCCCCCGCGGCTTGATGCCCTCCCCCAAGAGCGGCACCGTCCGAGAGGACATCGAGGAGGCAGTGGACGAATTCAAAGCCGGCAAGATCGAGTTCAGGAATGACAGCGGCGGCAACGTCCACGTGCCCGTCGGCAAACTGTCGTTCAGCACCGAGGATCTGGCGGAGAACGTGCGCGCCCTCATCAGCCAACTGCTCAGGATGAAGCCGCCTGCCGCCAGAGGACGATACCTCTGCAAAGCCTGCATCTGTTCCACAATGAGCCCGGCGATCCAGATCGTCACGGAATAGGCCCGAAGCCCGGAGCAACGAAATAGATGGCCCGCGAAGTCAAAGAACTCATGGTCAAAGAGCTGGAAGCAGTCTTCCAGGGAATCGATGAGACCGGCTGCGTTCTGGTCAACTACGACGGCATGACGGGCGATGCGGCCCGTCAGGTCCGCCAGGAGGTGCGCAGGCGGGGTGGGAGCATGGTGATCGTCAGGAACTCCCTGTTCGGCATCGCGATGGACCGGCTCGGCGCGGGCGGCCTGAAGAGCCTGATCGGCGGCCCGATGGCCGTCGTACACGGTGAGGGTCCTATCGAAGCCGCCAAGGCCGTCGATGCCGCAACCGGGATGTGCGCGGCTATCCGCGTGCGAGGCGGTTACGCGGACGGCCGCGTCCTGGGACCCGAAGGGGTCAAGAAGCTGGCCGCGATCCCCAGCCGGGAAGTGCTGCTGGCTACGATTGCCGGGGCCCTGATGGCGCCCCTGCGCCGGTTGGCCTATGGCCTGCTGGACAGGCCCCGCGCTCTGGCGTGCGGACTTGACCAGTTGAGGGCGAGGACGGCTGAACAGCCCCCCGCATAGCGCACCAGACAAACGAGGATCCGAAGTCGACCGGCGCCCCGAAACGCGCCGCAATCTCAGGAGGCACAGGAGAATGGCCGAGACAATGGTAACCGAAGGCACGGAGCAGTACTCCGAGAAGGTCAATGACGTACTCGACAAGATCAGTGAATTCACGTTGATCGAGCTGTCCGAGCTGGTCAGCGCGTTCGAGGAGAGATTCGGCATCCAGGCTATCGCAGCGGCGCCGCTCGCGGCGGCGGGAGCCGCGGGCGCGGCCGAGGCGGAGGAGGAGGTCGAGCCGACTTCCTTCAAAGTGGTGCTCAAGAGCTTTGGGGACAAGAAAATCCAGGTCATCAAGGCCGTGCGGGCAGAGACGACGCTGGCTCTGAAGGAAGCGAAAGAGGTCGTCGAGAGCGCGCCGTCCACCATCAAAGAGGGCCTCTCCAAAGAGGAAGCCGAGAAGTGCGCTCAGACACTCACGGAGTCCGGGGCCGAAGCTGAAGTCCAGCCGGAATAGCCGAAGAACGGGAGAGACGAAGCCAGTGCGGGAAGGCCGGCCGACAAGCCCGTTCCAGGGCAGGCCGTCGCGTGAGTTGACGGTATGCCTCAGGCCGGCATCTTCGTCGGGGGCTGGTTTGTGCCTTGCCTTTTTCCGATGTAGCGGGTTCGCCACGTATCGGGTCGGCTGCTTTTCCTAATCACGGCGGGGAGAGAATGGATATCCGCAACTTCTCAAAAGTCGGCAGCGTGATGGATGTTCCCGACCTCACGAGTATTCAGAAGGACTCCTACAGGGAGTTCCTGCAAGCGGGTGTTCCGCCCATGAAAAGGGAGGAAGTCGGCCTTCAGAAGATCGTCAGAGAAACCTTCCCCATCGAGAACGAGGCCAAGGGCATCCGCCTGGAGTTCATCTGCTACAGACTGGGCAAGCCGCGTTACCTGCCGGAGCAGTGCCTCGAGCTCAGGCTGACGTACGGGCGCCCCTTCTACGTCCGGGTGCGGCTGCACAAGGCGGAAGAAATCATCGAGGAGGACGTTTACCTGGGCGAAATGCCCATCATGCTTGGCGGCGGCGAGTTCATCATCAACGGGGCCGAGCGCGTCATCGTGACTCAGCTGCACCGCTCGCCGGGCTGCGACTTCTCCCGGGAAGTCGTCCGGGATCGTACGCTCCATTCCTGCCGCATCATCCCCCAGCGCGGCAGCTGGATAGAGATGGAGGTCAACCGGCGCGAGACGCTCACCTGCCAGCTGGACCAGAGCGGGAAGATACCGGCCACCCTTCTCCTGCGCGCGATGGACGAGGATTACGGGACCGATGAGGCCCTGCTGAAGCTCTTCTACGAAGTCGAGACCATCAAGTTCACGTCCGGGACGGCGGGCAACAAGCTGCGCGACCGGGTCAGCGCCGCCACGATAGCCACCGACGAGCTGAAGAT
>CAZSET010000147.1:0-1322 GCA_964605915.1 uncultured candidatus Brocadiaceae bacterium
GCCGGCTCCGCGCCGCGTCAGCATTCCACGCGCAGGTTCGGGCAAGCCCCGGCACGAAGCTGGGCGCCGCCCGCTGCGGCGGCGCTGAGGACGTCGTCCAGCGCCCTCTCCAGGTGCGCGAGTTGCTCGGCAGGTCCCGTCACCGTGATGCCCTCGATCGGCGCCCGGAGCGAGAGGTGCGACTCCGTCCTGTGGCAACGGACCTGCGTCAGCACCTCGACCGCCGCCTCGAAGACCGACGGGTCCGCGGCCGCACCGTCCATCTCCCGAGCCTGGGGCCAGGGTGCCAGGTGAACCGATCCGCCGTCCGCGCCGTGATGCCACGACCAGACCTCCTCCGTCACGTGGGGAAGGAAGGGCGCGAACAGCCGGAGCGCCGTCGAGAGCGACAGCGACCACGCCGCCAGCGCGGACCGGTCGCCTGCGTAAGCGCGGCCCTTGGTCAACTCCAGGTAGTTGTCGCACAGACTGTGCCAGAACCACGACTCGATCTGCTCCATGGCAGCGGCGGTCTCGAACGCCTCCATCCGTTCGGTTGCTTCCCGGACGGTGAGCGCCAGCAGGGCCAGGTGCGACCGGTCGAGGGGCGTGGTGACCTCCGCCGCCGACACTCCGTCCGCGCTGAGGCCCTCCGACCGCAGGCGTCCGACGATGAGCCGTCCCGCGTTGAAGAGCTTGGTTGCCAGCCGCTTGCCGACCTTCATCTCCGCTTCGTCGTAGGCCGCGTCCGCGCCGAGTCGGGCCCGCGCCGCCCAGTAGCGGACGGCGTCCGCGCCGTACCGATCCAGCAGCTCCGCGGGGGTGACGACGTTCCCGCGTGACTTGGACATCTTGCGCCTGCGCGGGTCGACGACCCAGCCGGAGATCAGCACGTTCCGCCACGGAATGCGGCCGTCGAGCATGTGGGCGCGTGCGATCGTGTAGAACGCCCAGGTGCGGATGATCTCGTGGCCCTGTGGCCGGACATCCATGGGATAGAGGCGACCGTGCACGTCGCTGTCGGTCCACCGGCCGGTGGCGATCTGCGGCGTGAGCGACGAGGTGGCCCACGTGTCCAGGACCTGGCCGTCGCCCGCGAACCCGCCGGGTTGGCCGCGCTGCGCCTGGGCATAGCCGGGCGCCGCCTCCGCCATCGGATCGACGGGAAGCTGCCCCTTCGACGGGAGTATGGGGCTCGCGTAGTCGGGCGCTCCCCGCGAGTCCAGCCGGTACCAGAGCGGGACGGGAACGCCAAGGTAACGCTGCCGGCTGACGCACCAGTCGGCGTTCAGCCCCTCGCCCCATTGCTCATATCGCTCCCGCATGAGCTCGGGGTGCCAGCG
>CAZSET010000147.1:1332-9345 GCA_964605915.1 uncultured candidatus Brocadiaceae bacterium
TGCGCCCCTGGGCCAGCAGCGCATTCCTCTTGTCGAGCAGCCGGATGAACCACTGGCGGGTTAGCAGCACCTCCAGCGGGCGCTCGCCCTTCTCGTAGAACTTGACCTGCCGGCGGACCGGTTGCGGCTCGCCTTCCAGCGGGGCTCGGGCGGCGCCGTCCGCCGCAGTGTCCGGGTCGGCAAGCAGCCGGGCCATTCGTGCCTTTGCCTTGCCTGCAGTGAGGCCGGCGATCTGCCCGTGAAGGCGCCGGGCGGCGGGCGGGTCGGACGACTCCCAGCCTTCCTCGCCCCACTCGACGGGCAGCAGATGGCCGTCCCGTCCCAGGATGATGCGCGTGTCGAGGCCCAGCTGGCGCCACCATGTCACGTCGGTCGCGTCGCCGAACGTGCAGACCATGACGGCGCCCGTGCCCTTGTCCGGCTCGGCCAGGCGGTGGGCGAGGATGGGGACGCGGACGCGGTAGCCGGGCGTCAGGGCGGCCCTGCCGACGAGCGATGCGTACCGCGCGTCCTCAGGATGAACGAGGACCGCAACGCATGCGCCCAGCAGCTCCGGACGCGTCGTCATGACCGGCAGCGTGCCGCCGCCTTCGACGCCGAAGCGAAGGCGGAACTCGAGGCCGTCGACTTCTCGCTCCTCCGTCTCGGCCTGGGCGACGGCCGTGCGGAAGTCGACGTCCCAAACGGTGGGCGCGTCGGCCGAATACGCCTCGCCCTTCTCGACGAGGTCCAGAAAGGCGAGCTGGGATATGCGGCGGGAGCGCGCGTCGGACGTCGAATAGGTCAGGCCCCAGTCGACTGAGAGGCCGAGGCGTTCCCACAGATCCCTGAAGTTACGCTCGTCCCGTTCGGCGACCTGGGCGCAGAGCTCCAGGAAGTTGCGCCGGCTGACGGGCGTGGGCGCGTCCGCGTCCGGGCTGGGGCCGAACTCGGGGTCGTATGGAAGGTCGGGCTCGCACCGCACGTTGCGCAGCTCCTCGACTCGCCGCTCGGTGGGCAGCCCGTTGTCGTCCCAGCCCATGGGATAGAAGACGCTCTTGCCGCACATCCGCTGGAACCGCGCCACCAGGTCCGTGTGCGTGTAGCTGAACGCGTGGCCGACGTGAAGCTCGCCGGAGACCGTGGGGGGCGGAGTGTCGATGGAGAAGGTCGCCTTGCGGCTCGCGGGGTCGAAGGCGTAGGTGCCGCGCTCCTGCCAGTTCTTGCGCCATCTGGCTTCGAGGTGCGCGGGGTCGTATCGCTCGGGCAAGTCCATGACTCATTCCTCCTGGCTCAGATTCGCGGGCACGGCACAAAGAGAAGACGCGGCCGGCGGGCCATCGCCCACCTGCAGCGCCTGGTGTCGTGTCCGCTTGTCTGAGCCTCAGATCGCAGGCACCGCGGACGCTGCGGGCGGACGGCGGCCCGGTCGTACAGCTACGACCACGGTTACCCGCCGGCGCGCACACCCTTCGCGCCCGTTGCAATGCCGGTCGATCATCTGTGCATGGACCTCCCGAGTTTCACTTGCTCCCATCATAGCCCTGGCGGCAGCGCCTGTCAACGCGAGCGCGTGCGCGCTCGGGCTCGATCTGGCCGCTCAAGGAGTGTTGCCGCAAGTCGCCCACGCCTGTCCCTCGGAGCTTGGCGAAGTGGGATCGCCCCTGGCGCTCTGCGGCCCCCGCGCGTTCCTCTCGATGGCATCCTTCAGCTCGTCCGCTATGTCCGTTCCTTCCGCCAAAGAGAACGGGCCGCGCAGAGGGTGCATGCCCCGAGACGGCCGGTCGGTTTCGTCGGCTCTCCACCCCAGCGGTGATCAGCCGCCAAACGTTTCGTCACTTCTCACCAACGTATCCCACCCGACCAGTGCTGTGTCGGCTGCCGCCTCGCAGGAGGCAGTGAGCGCCCCGTCATTCTTGCAGCGGACATCGAGTCCCGTGGAGTGCACTCTCCCCAGCCTTGCACTCGCGCGGTAACTCCAGCCCCTCGTATGTTTCGGTAGGCTTCGCGTGTTTTGAACCATTTTGCCCGTGGAGCGTCAGTTATAGTGGATGCTAACCATGGACATCTACGAGCATATCGGCGAAGAAGCTCTGATCCTGCGCTGCCAGCTTGGTGAGGAAGCTGCCTTCCATCGGATATTCGCGCGCTACAATGGTCCGGTACGCTACTTTGTGCATCGCCTGGTTGGTGACGCAGATATGACTGACGACATTGTCCAGAAC
This sequence comes from uncultured candidatus Brocadiaceae bacterium, assembly GCA_964605915.1. GTDB lineage: Bacteria > Planctomycetota > Brocadiia > SM23-32 > SM23-32 > DAOVRD01. Next base: position 3,537 of record CAZSET010000147.1, read on the forward strand.
ACCTGGCTGACCGTAGTCCGGAAGGTGCGGACGCTCCGAAAGCCTGAGGCATTCCGCGTCTGGCTCTACCGCGTCGCACGGAACCTCGCGTACAGCGCGCTCAGGGCAAGGGGCGCTACAGTCGAGCTAGCTGATGACATCCCGGCGCCCCAATCGGCTCCCGATGAGGACACGTTTTCCGCTGAAGATGCTGCCGCGGTCCACGTCGCGCTAGGGAAGCTGAGTCCGGCCCACCGGGAGGTGGTGGTGCTCTGCTTCCTGGAAGAGCTCTCCTACGAACAGATCGCAGAGGTTGTGCACTGCAACCTGGGCACGGTCAAGTCGCGCATTCACTACGCGAAGCGGGCGCTTCGGCGCGAGATGGAGGCGATGACCAATGAGTGATGAGAAAAGACTGGCTGAGGAATTGTTGAAGCAGAATGGCCTTGCAGCGGGGACTGCAACCGAAGAAGAGCAGACTAGGCTCCACCAGATGCTCGTAAGGGAGAGGGCACGCGCGCAAAGGATGAAGGTGGGCACGATCATCAGCTGGAGCCTCTTCTCTGCCTGCTTCGCCGCCCTCGCGCTAAGAGAGCATCTCACACCCCAAGACAGCACGCACACGCCGGGGTATGGATTCTTCGCGGTGCTGGCCTTGCTCTATATCGCGATCGTGTGCAGCGTCTCGTGGTTCCTGCGAAGCCGTTCCGTAAGCAGGCGAGAGGTCCTGGCCAAGCTTGTAGAGCTGGAGAAGGGAATTGAAGCGCTCAAGCAGCAACTGACACAGCAGCAGAACAACACGAAGGCTTCGCTACATAAGGACGAGTGAGAATGGGCAAGCGGACTTTGTGGACGTCCAGTCTCATACTGGCAGCATTCGTAGCGGGTTCGCTCGGCGTGAATCCGGAAGCCGCCGGGGCTGAGCCTGGTCCGGAAGTGAAGGCACTGCTTGAGCGCCAAGCGGCCAACACCACCCGCGTCAGGAACGGCAGCTGCACCGGGGAATACAGACTGTGGGCCGACCTCGGAGCTCTGAAGAACTCCGGGGCATCGAAGGTCATCGAGGAGCACGCTGTCTATGATCTTATCGAGTTCATCGGCCCACCCGGGGGGCCATTGCGCTATGACCGGGTGGCAGAACCAGTCAAGATCGACGGAAAGGACCAGCCGGGGCTTGTCACGGAACGCACGCAGGTGCACTGGGACACGAAGCGCCTGTTGCGGTATGAGCCGGAGCTCCGATTCGCCCGGATCGAGAGAGTTGGCGACAATACGTGGGCCGAAGCCCACCCCCTGTACTACGGGCTAACGTTCAAGGGCAGGGCTCTCGGCGACGTGTTCGGGAAAGAGACGAGCGGCACGTGGCGCGTGCAGACACACAAACCGGACAGCGTCATCGAGCTTGAGTACGGGTCGGACTTGCTCTTCCCAGCCGGTGGGCGGCAGCGCGTCGTGGTCACGATGGACACTCAGCGGGACATGTTCATCGTCGGCTATCAGGTGTTCGCCACCGTGCCAGGCTTCCAGGGCGAACGGCTGATGGAAGAAGTCAGCATCAAACCAGTCGAAGTCCAGGCAGGCATCTGGTTCCCCGCCGAGGTAACTCGAAGAATCTACAGAATAGATTCTCCGCACAACGTAGCGCGTATGGACCTCAAGTTCAGCGCCGGCGAACTTAACACCGCCGATCTTCAACCCGAGCATCTGCTGTTTGAGATGTGGCCAGGAACCCAGGTGATCGACATGACCACATCGGATGCGGAACGCCAGGCCGAATGGGATAGGCAACGGCTGGACAAGCAGAAGAGACTCGGCTCAATCATGCGCGTCGGCGATGTGGCGGTGCCGTTCGAGGTGCAAACGCTGGACGGTGATTCCCTCAGGCTCTCCGACTTCAGCGGTAAGTACGTGCTGCTTGACTTCTGGGCCACCTGGTGCGGCCCGTGCTGCGGCGAGACACCGTACTTGAAGTCCGTCTACGAAGCCTTTGGCAACGACAAACGGTTTGCGATGGTCGGCCTGAGCCTGGACGGCACCAAGGAAGCCCCGCGGGAATACGTTCAGGAGAATGCATTGGCGTGGACACAAGGCTTCCTCGGGTCATGGGGCCTGACAAGTGTTCCGGACCAGTACGGCGTCGGGGGCATTCCCGCGATCTTCCTCATCGATCCCGACGGCAACGTCATCGCAAGGGACCTGCGGCGAGAAGGGATAGGGGAGGCTGTGGCAAAGGTACTGGAGGAGGCAAAGTAGGCTTCACCACTGTCGCGTTGCCGCCGTGCGTGTTGGGCCAGGGGCCTCATGGGGCGTTCCAACGCATTGTCGACCTGCTGGCATGTAGCCGGGCAGTCTCGCAGCCGACGCTACTCGCTTCAGCGACCAGGAACCTGCAACTCGGTCAGGATCCCGGCCTCTGGCCGACCTCCCGTGGATCCCGCTGAAGTCTGGACAGCTTGAGTCGGTCACGCCTGGGCGGGCAAGCTTGCGGACGAAACGCGCTCACTTGAGCAGGGGGAAGCCGAGGCTTTCGCGCAGGGCGAGGTAGCCTTCGGCTACGGCGCGGGCCAGGTTCCGCACGCGCGTGATGTAGCTGGTCCTTTCGGCGACGCCGATTGCGCCGCGCGCGTCCAGCAGGTTGAAGGCGTGGCTGCACTTGAGCACGTAGTCGTAGGCGGGCAGGACCAGATCCACCTCCAGGCACCGGCGGCACTCCGCCTCGTACATGTCGAAGAGCCGGAACTGCATCGGCACGTCGGCCTCCTCAAAGTTGTAGCGGCTGAACTGCACCTCATCCTGGCGGCTCAACTCGCCGAAGGTGACGCCCGGCGCCCATTCCAGGTTGAAGGAGTTGTCGATCTTCTGCACGAACATGCCGATCCGCTCGACGCCGTAGGTCAGCTCCAGCGATATGGGATCGAGGTCGATGCCGCCGACGCGCTGGAAATAGGTGTACTGCGTGACCTCCATGCCGTCGAGCCAGACTTCCCAGCCCAGGCCCGTGGCGCCGAGCGTGGGGGATTCCCAGTCGTCTTCGACAAACCGCACGTCATGCCCCACCAGGTCGATGCCCATCTGCGCCAGGCTGTCCAGGTATATCTTCTGGGAGTCTTCCGGGGCGGGCTTGATGAGCACCTGGAACTGGTAGTAGCGCTGGAAGCGGTTCGGGTTGTCGCCATAACGGCCGTCCGTCGGGCGGCGGGAGGGCTCCACGTAGGCCGCCTTCCACGGCTCCGGCCCGAGCGAGCGGAGGAAAGTCGCCGGGTTGAAGGTGCCGGCTCCCGTCTCGACGTCGTAAGGCTGGAGTATGGCGCAGCCGTAGTCGGCCCAGTAGTCCTGGAGCGTCAGGATCAGTTGCTGCAAGGTCAGCGGCGCATTGCTCATGGGGTGCACCCGAGATTCCAGTGGGTCAGGCAATGTTACCAGAGCGCGGGGTCCGGTGCAAAGCTCGGCGCCCGGCCGCTGGTCGGCGGATTTGCGGGTTCAGCTTTCAGCAGGGGTGCGGCAATCTGTACAATGTCGGCGGACTTTCGCCCGTTTGGCTCATGCTCGAGAGGGGCAGGAGGTCAGGAGTGCCATGAGACAAGATGCGATGCACAGGATACTGATCGTCGATCACGACATGGAAGCGCAGGAGCAGATGGCGCGTGCGCTTCTGGACGCAGGCTACACGGAGATCATGCGCGCGGACAGCGTGGAGCTGGCCCGCCGTCTGGCGCAGGAGTCCGGGCCGTTTGCGCTCGTCATCCTGAGCGTCCAGATGCCCGACGAGCACGGGCAGGCGCTGCTGCAGGAGCTGGCGCCGCTTGCTCCGGAGACGGCCGTCATCATGGTGACGGCCCAGGCGGGGCTGATGACCGCCATCGACTGCCTCAGGAAGGGGGCCTATGACTACGTGTTGAAGCCGCTCGGTGCGGACGGGATCCAGATGTCCGTGGCGATGGCCCTCAAGCGGCGCCAGCGCGAGCTGGAGGAGCTGGCCAGCTTCTTCGAGGTCGAAGAGGAAGTCGAGCAGCGCGTCAGCATGTTGGAGGAGACCCGAAGCGCCCTTCTGTGGGCGGTGTGCGGGCTCGCCGAGTTCCGCACCCCGCATGGGCACGTCCACCCGGAGAGGGTGGCCCGCTACTCCCAGATCATGACGGAGGAGCTTGCCCGCCGGTCCCCCTACGCGCCGTTCATCACCAAGCAGTTCCTCCAGAACATCTCCGAGGCGGCGCTCCTGCACGACATCGGCAAGCTGGCGCTGCCCGACAGCGTCATCTTCAAGTCGGGCGAGCTCACCGCGGAGGAGGAGGCGGTGGTGGAGAGCCACACCACCCTCGGGCGTGATATCTGCACGGCGGTCAGGCGCGAGTTGAGCTCGCCGGCCGACAGCTTCGTCGACATGGCGATCGAAGTGACCGGCTCCCACCATGAGCGATGGGACGGCGAAGGCTATCCCGACAAACTGGCGGGCCGGGATATACCTCTCAGCGCGCGGATCGTGGCGCTGGCCGACTACTACGACATCTGGCGGACGCCGATGACCTACCGGCCGGAGATCCTCCCCGCCGAGAAAGTGGCCGAGGTGATCACCCGGGAGTCCGGCCGGAAGTTCGATCCCATCATCGTGGACGCCTTCGAACGCTGTCGGTCGCCGATCGCGCAGGCCGAGGAGGAACTCACGCGGGAGTGAGGCCCCGGCAGACGCTGCCCTCATCCGGCGTCGGACCCGTGCCGCTGAGGCTTTGCGTGCTGCGTCGCAATGGCGTCGGCGCGGGCGTTCTCGGTGCGGGGGATGTGTTCGACTTGCCACTGCTCGAAGCGGGCCAGCAGGTCCAGCACGTCGGCGTGGAGCGGCTTGAGGCCCGGGCTCTTGACCTTGTATTGGCCGTGCACCTGCCGCACCAGCAGCTCGCTGTCGCACAGGACGCGGATGTGCCGCACCTCAAGCTCGAGCGCCTTCTTGAGTCCCTCGATCGCTGCGCGGTACTCGGCCACGTTGTTCGTGGCGCGGCCGATGGGCTGCCCCCAGGCGAGCACTTCCGCCCCATCCGGCGCCTTCAGAACTATTCCGATGGCGGCCGGCCCCGGATTGCCCCGCGAGGCACCGTCGCAGTAGAGGTGCGCGTGGCCGCCGCGGATCTTCGCTGCGGCTTCTTCCGGCGGCTCCGCGTCGAGCTGAAGCTTCTCGCGCAGGTCCTGGAAGAGCTCGTCCACGTGCTGGCGGCTTACCTCGGGGAGCAATCGGTAGAGCTTCCCCCAGTCGATGGACTCATAGACGGCTTTGAGCAGCTCGAGCTTGCTCATCGGTTGCCTTGCTCTTTAAGTGGACTGCGGCGAGTTGGCGCACCGGGCGGCGTGCTGCCCTCAAGGTGAGCGCGTGCCCGCCGTGCCCAGTTGTCCGTGCTCGACGAAGCTGTAGTAGCCGTCCCGCCCCACTATGAGGTGGTCCAGCACCTGTATGCCGACGATCCTGCCCGCTTCGCAGAGCCGCGTCGTGAGCATTCGGTCCTGTGGACTGGGCTCGGGATTCCCGCTCGGGTGATTGTGGACGAAGATCACTGCGGCCGCGCTCTCGCGGATGGCGTTCTTGAACACCTCACGCGGATGCACGACGCTCTCGCTCAACGAGCCCACGGCAACGCGCTCCTCGCGGATGATGCGGTGTTTCGTGTCGAGCATGAGGGTGTAGAAATGCTCCTTCTGGAGGCCGGCCAGCTTCTCGCGCATGTAGGCGTAGAGCTGTTCGCTGCCGCTGACGAGGTCGCCTGCCGAGAGCTTCTCGCCGGCGTAGCGGTGGGCGATGGCGAGGGCGGCCTCGGGCCCCGCCGTGGTCAGGAGTTCGACGGCC
>CAZSET010000147.1:9355-10045 GCA_964605915.1 uncultured candidatus Brocadiaceae bacterium
GATGGCGAGGGCGGCTTTGACCTGCGCCGCCTTGGCCGGGCCGATGCCCCGCACCCGCGTCAGTTCGCCTGCGGTGCAGTCGGCCAGCCGCCGGAAGCTGCCGAACGTGCTCAACAGCCGCCCGGCCAGGTCCAGTGCCGTGGCGCCCTCGGCACCGCCGCGCAGGATGATGGCCAGCAGCTCCACGTCGCTCAGCGCCTCCTGTCCGGCGGCAAGCAGACGCTCCCTCGGGCGTTCCGTCTTCGGCAGGTCCTTGATGGTGGGCTTGCGCTGCGGATAGTCGCAGTACTGCTCAATGGGGCATTCGGCGCACTGCGGCAGCCGCCCGCAGGGCGAGCGGTCGCCTTCGTCTGAGCAGAAGCTCAGCACGACGGCGCAGACCTGCTCGGGACTGTCACCGGACGCCGCTGCCACGTCGCGCAGGGCGGCGCGCGCGGCGTCCGCCGCCTTCGTGCCGGTCCAGCTCCTAGGTATTGCACCCAGGCGCTGGCACCATCGTACCAGTTCCGGCGCGTCCTGCCGGGCCGCTGTCCCTTCGGCGGCCAATGACGCGCTCGTCCCGGCGCCAACGTGCTCCCGCACGATGCGGTATACCCGGGCGAGTGGCTTCTTCGTGCTGCCGCCCAATTCTGTCGCCGAGCCGGCCATTCAGTCCCCCTGAAGGGCACGCAGGGCGGAGAGCGGCCTCCG
>CAZSET010000148.1:0-10018 GCA_964605915.1 uncultured candidatus Brocadiaceae bacterium
AACCTGGCGAAGAAGGGCAAGTTCCGCAACCGCACGGTCCCATGCTTCGTCCACGGGCCCAACGAAGTGCGTCAGATGGCCGCCGACGGCCCCCACGCAGTCTACGACATGCCCGTGCTCGGCGAGGACTGGCTCGGCCGCTGGGACAACAGTCCCGAGCGAGTCAACCCCGATTACTACATCACCGCGGACGGCCAGGGCGGAGGCATTGTCGACACGGTCAGGAAAGGGATGCCCTATTGCTTTTTCCACGCGCACTGGCAGGGCCTGAACCCAGAGAACGGCTGCGGCTGGGAGGCCTTCAGGCTGGTGGTGCAGCGCATAAAGGAGCACCTGGTTGACCGCGTCGTGTGGATGCGCCCGAGCGAATTCACGGATTGGTGGCACCAGCGCCTGCAGAGCGATGCCCCCGCCCAGAGCCCTTAACGGAACCCCACGCGGCAGGGCGTTTCGTTTGGGACTCTAAGCACCGGGCTAGTGGAGCTTTGAGGTTGCACTTGGAAGTTGCCGATCTGAACGCACCGACGGCTCGATGGGCCGCCGTTGCTGGGAAGACCCCCCGGTGTCTCCTGACGCTATGTGGCACGCGTGTGGCCGGCGGGAAGGCTATGTCGCCCGTGCGGGACGGGCTCTGCACAAGGGGGCGCAGCCACGTTCCGGGGGCTGGCGCCCCAGGCCACGGATATTCCGTCCCTGTCGGGACTTACAACGCCGTGCGGCAGGCGCGGGCCGTGGCTGTCAAGCCCCGCCAGGGGCGACATACACGTAGCCTTGGCCGCGAGGCCAGGGAAAGGGCAGTCAGCACTGCCCTAAGCCCGTCCCGCATGGGCGGGACGGCCGACATAACCGAACCTGAGCGGTCCCGGAGCTCCGAAGTTCGATCTTGGAGCGCCGCTAGCGACGCGCCCGGCCGTATCCTCACAGTGGATGCTTGAGTCGCACCCCGCGATTCCTTGGAGGGTGGCAGGATGGGTGAACGAAGAACCGGCCCGCGTCCAGCAGTGCTCGCCACGTGTACGTTCAGCCCATATCCGCTCCGGGACCTGGACGACCGGGACGCCTTGTTGCGCGAGGGTCTGCAAGTGCTGGACGCCATGGCGCGTGAGGCGGAGAACCAGGGCGAGTCGCTCGACCTGGTCCTTTGGTCCGAGAAGTTCGCGCAGGACCCTCGGCTGCCCGTCGCGGAGAAGGCCGAGACCGTTGACGGACGCACGGTCACGGCCGTGGCGGAACGCACCCGCAAGCTGGGCACCAACGCCGCAGTGCCGCTGGTGCTCAAGGAGGACGGCGGTTACTTCAACGCGCTGGTGTTCCTTGACCGACGTGGCGACCACGTGGGGACCTACAGAAAGGTGAATCCGGTTCCGGGTGAGGACGAGCTGTGCGAGGGTGGCGTGAGGCCGGGGGGCGAGGTGCCGGTCTTCGACCTCGACATCGGCCGGGTGGGCGCGCAGATATGCTTCGATGCCTACTTCGAGGACGCCTGGCGGGCACTCGGGCGCGCCGGAGCCGAGCTGGTCGTCTTCTCCAGTGCAATGCAGGCGGTGATGGGCCTGAAGACCCATGCCTACACGAATCAGTACTACGTGCTGGCGTCCACCTGGAACGTGCCGACCGTCATCGTGGACCCCGTGGGTCGGGAGCTGGCCCGCACACGCGAGCGCGACCAGGTGCTGGTGGTCAAGGTCGACCTGGACTATCGCGTGTACAGCAACTGGCGCGTTGACTTCGTCAAGGATCTCCTGGAGAAGTATGAGGGCCGCATCCACATGGACTGGCACCCGGAGGAACTCATGTGGATCGTGACCTCATCCGACCCGAGCCTCCCGGTAGAGGAGTTCATGAAGCGCGAGAAGCTGGCAACCACGTGCGGATACCTGGCCGAGGCGGGCGCGGCACTTGCGAAGATAAAGAGAGAGGGGTCCCTACCGCGCACAGTGCCCGGACGCAACTAGCCACGGCCCCGTCAGGGGCTCTTCGAGCAGAAGAATGAGCGGCTCTGCGAACGGTGGCCGCTCTTCCGGCGCCAGGCGCTTCCCCGGAACGCAAGTGAAGCGGGCAGCCGGGTCTCGTATCCGCTTCCGTCTGCTCCCTGAGGCCCCCGTTGGGGTTTTGACAGAATGCGTGCTTCACACTATACTTCGGTTGCCCTTCGGACGGCCAGGCGTGGCTCGATTGTGGCCGTTGGCCCGCCATGTCTCTCTGCCATGCTTCGTGTTAACAGTTGCGGTCTGAGCCTGTAGAGTCGGAGGCCCCCGCGTGACGCTGCGTGCGTTCCTGATGGGTGTCTTGCTTGTGGCCGGCTTCAGCTCGCTGGAGCCCTACTCGGCGTATGGCCATGGCTGGGGCGGCTTCGGCGGCTCGGCCTTCCCGGCCAACGCGGTGCTGGTCCTCGTCGTCTTCTCCCTGGCCGTCAATGCGATCCTTAGGCTCGTGCGCCGTGGCTGGGAGTTCAAGCGGGCCGAGCTGATGCTGGTCTGGTGCATGCTCACGGTCGGGACAGCGTATCCTGCCGTGTACGGTCGGCACGTGTACGCTCAGGTGGCCTGTGGCCCGTACATGGCGCGTCGGGCGGATCTGGCGTGGGAGGAAGGCGGCTCGCTGACCCACGCCCCGGAAGGGCTTGTGCTGAGCAAGGACCCGAAGTCCGTGGCCGCCCGCCAGTACTTCGAGGGAAGTGACGGACGCGTGCCGTGGGGGCATTGGGTCAGGCCGCTGGGCAACTGGTTCCTGTTCTTCTTGCTCCTTTCGGCGGCCGTTTTTTGCATGGTCGCCATTGCCAGGCGGCCATGGGTGGAGTCGGAGCGTCTGATGTTTCCCCTTGCCCGCGTCCCCCTCGAGTTCAGCGAGGGGAGCGCGGAGGGCGGGTTCCTGCCTCGGCTGTTCAGCGAGAAGGGCTTCCGGACGGGCCTGATCTGTGCGTTGGCCTTCCGCCTGTTCCGCGCGCTGCCGTTGTTCTTCGGCGCTGCGAGCACCATACAGATGGTACTCCCTATGAGGCAGATTTTCGCAGATACGCCTTTGGCTGCCATGAGCTTCGACGACATTGATTTCTGGCCCCAGGCAGTGGGCTTTGCGTTCCTGGTTCCCGCGGACGTGTCGCTGAGCGTCTGGTTCTTCTATTGGGTAGCCCGCTGGGAGCTGCTAGCCACGTCGTGGCTCGGCCTGGGGAACATCGGTGGCACCTACGGTTCCCTGATGGGATGGCAGCAGGCGGGGGCTTACATCGCCTTCACGGCCGGCATGCTCATCATGGCTCGACGGCATCTGGCCACCGTGTTCCTGAAGGCGCTCTGGCTGCGTTCGGCCGACGATTCGGCGGAGCCCGTTCCCTACCGGATCGCAGCGTGGGGACTGGTGCTGTCCCTGGGGGGCTGCATTGCGTGGTACCTTTGGCACGGCATGGGAATGGTGGGAAGCTTCCTGGCGCTGGGGCTTGTGATGTGCTGGTACGTGGTCTATGCCCGGATGGTGGCCCAGGCGGGCTTCTACTCGGGCCGGACGGTGTGGGCGTTGCCGAATATGGTCAACGGGCTTAGCGGCGGGCACGGGCTGACCGGCCCCGGCGCCGTGATCGCGTCCACGCAGGACACATTGCTCGTGAGCGGCGGCTCGGCCTTCCTGGCACCGCTGGCCATGGACGCATTCCGCATCTCGGAGGTATTCCCGAAGCGCAGGCGGCGCCTGCTGGTGCCGGTGCTCGTGGTTGCCGTCCTGGTCTCGCTCGTCTGCTGCACGTACTGGGAGCTGGTGACGGCCTACGGGATGGGGGCGCTTAACATGGCCGGCTCCTGGGCTCAAGTGCGCGAGCCGATCTGGCGGTTCAAGGCGGCGGACAGCATCATCCGGGGCTCGGCGGAGTACTCCAAGTGCCACTGGGTGCCCCTGGTCATCGGCGCGACAAGCATGGGCTTCATGCTATTCATGCGTGCGCGGTTCTACTGGTGGCCGATGCACGGCATAGGCCTGCTGACGTGCAGCAGTTGGAATGCCCACCGGCTCTGGCTTCCTTTCCTGCTGGGCTGGCTGACCAAGGTGGGCATCATGAAGTTCGCCGGTGGCAAAACGCTCCGCTCGGCGCGCTACTTCTTCATTGCCCTCATCCTGGTCGAGGCCACCGTGGGAGGGGTATCCACGCTCTTGCGAATCTTCAGCAAGGGGGTCGTGCCCGGCTTCTGAGCGCCGCCCCTATTCGTTCCGCAAGTCTCTCCATGGAAAGCGGGCGGCCGGTGATGCGCGTCGAAGCGAGCCAGACCTGCTCCGGCCCGCAGCCGACCACTTCTGCGACCAGCGAGGCGCAGCCTTGCACATCGGCGTCCCCCTGGCCAGACAAGGCTGGCATCGGAAGGCGGACGTGGTTGCTGTAGCGGCTTGCTGACACTGTGTCTGGCTGGGACTGGCCTCTTGCTATCGACTGGGGGGAAGTCTCGCAGGTAACGCCGACCGTCAGCGACACCTTCAGCGGCGTGGCCGCTTCGGTCGCTTGAGGGAGTTCTGGGGCTCCTCCGGCCGCACTCGTTCCACGGTGCCCACATGCTCCCTCCCACGACCGGCGCTTCAGCACTCGGCAGGCACTGCCCGGGCCGCTGTCTCGAACGGCGACCTGCCCCAGCTCAACCCCGTGCGGCGCGGCCGGGCAACGACCGGTGCAGCCCGCCTTGCGGCGCTGTCAAGATGAGGCGCTCGCGCCCTGTGCCGCGGCCCACCGGGGCGGGCGGACACGCATGCGGTGCGATGCTTTGCACTTGTGGTCCGCGCCCGACAATGGTAGAATATGGCCTGAAGGACGCGCTCCCCTAGCGCCCTGTGGGCGGCATGGCATTGAGCCATGCGGAGCAGTCTGAGTTTCGTTCTGTGATTCTGTGGTCCGACGGGCATGAGACTTTATAGATGTTCTGTCCCGACGGAGTGAGATCTGTAGGCTTTGCCTTCCCTCCCGGGGATTCCCTCCTCTCAGGCGGCGAATGCCGAGTTTCTACTGCTCTCCGCAGCCTCGAACGAAGCCTCCGCCTGCTCACCGATCAGCAAGCGTCAAAGGTGGGGCGGCTTTCCCGACTGTGAGCGCAGTATGCGCAACGGTGCGCGTTCGCTCGCGGCAGAGCATTGTTTTTTGTGAGGTTACGTAGATGGCTGAGGGCAAAGTAAAGTGGTTCAGTGACCAGAAAGGGTTCGGGTTCATCACGCCGGACGATGGCAGCAAGGACGTGTTCGTCCACCACAGCGCCATCCAGGGCGGTGGATTCAGGACGCTGGCCGAGAACGACGCCGTTCAGTACGATGTCGAGCAAGGTCCGAAAGGCGCCAGAGCAGCCAACGTGGTGAAGCTCTGAAGTAGCGCTGATCGCTGAGGCATGAGTGTCAGGCGCCGCCGTGCGGAGGGACACGGGGGCGCCTTTCTTTTTCTGGCAGGCTATGGCGCATCCGGCGAGTGCGAGGACTCCCGGACGTTGGCCGACTTCAGGTATCGCTTCGCCTCGGCGAGTTTGCCCGTAAAGCTCCCCTTGCGGAACTGCGCCGTCCACTTCCTTATGATGTGCCAGCCGCTCACGCCCATCAGGCTGTTCCACCATCTATGGGACCAGCGACGCCAGCCGGTCCTCAGGTCGTGCAGGTGCAGCATAATGGCCGGGAATGACAGGATGTTGAGCCCCACCGACAGGAAGCGGCTGCCCCGGTAGAAGCGGCCCATAATCTTCCGGATCGATGCCTGTACCTCCTCGGCCGTCAGCGGCTCGTCCGGCTCGAACAGCGGGAAGTTCCCGTCGTAGTACTCCCATCCCACGTGCTTGATGGAGTAGATTCTGTTCTGCTCCTGAAGCCGGCGCCTCAGCTCGGTGCCGGGCAAGGGCACGGGCAGGAGGACCTGCAAGGTATCGATGCGGGCCTTCCGGATGAAACGGCGGAAGCGCTTCACGCGTTCCCGGGCGCTCATCCTGAACTCGCCCCCGGGCCTCATCGGATAGCCGAAGATGAACATTCCGTGCACCCAGAAGCCGGCATGGTGGTACAAACGCGTCATGGCCACCATCCCGTCAGGCTTCAGGTGCTTGTTCATGGCCTGAAGCTCCTCGGCGATCGGCGACTCGAACCCGACGGCCACGGTGTCGATCCGGGCTTCGCGCATCGCGTGCAGCAGCTCGGCATCGTGCGCCTTGTCCAGCCGGATCTGGACCGTAATGCTGAACCTGGCCCTCACTTCCCGCTGGTAATCGCGCAGCAGCCGGCAGAGGCGCAGAGTTTCTTGGCGATCCTGGCCGAACAGATCGTCGACGATGAAGAACGTCTTGGCTCCCTGCTTCTCGTACAGGGACGTGAACTGGTCCATCAGGCGTTCCGGAGAGGCGTAGCGCGGCTTGCCTTTGACGGTGCAGAACTCGCAGTTCATGCCGCAGCCCCGGACACGGCCAACCGGGTATACTCGGACCTGGCCATAGCGGAGCAGCGAGAAATCGGGCACCGGCAGTCCGTCCAGATCGGCCACGGGATCGCGGGTGGACTGTCTGATCCGGCCGTCTCCGTCCAGGTAGGCAACTCCGCAGACGTCCTCCCTTCGCCTGGTCCCGTCGAGGACCTCGATCAGTTCCTTGATGACCTCTTCGCCTTCGCCCCCGACCACGTAATCCACGCCGTTCCCCAACGCTTCAGCGACGTTCTCGTCAACAAAATGCTGCCCTCCGGCGATGGTGGGCACGCCGAGGCCCTGGTAATAGGACGCAACCCGCAGCAGCCGCGGTATGGTGCTTGTCAGGCCCCCGTAGAGTCCCACGGCGTCGGCGGGCCGTATCCGCTGCAGCACGCTGTGATCCGGCAGGCCGTCGGCATCCCGCGGCGCCCCGCGGCGGTAGTTGTTTTCGTCGATCACCTCGACGTCCCATCCCTCCACGTCGTTCACGGCGGTGGCCACGGAGATCGGCCCCAGGGCCGTCATCCGTCGCGCAACACCGGAGTAGATGTTGAAGGCTGGATAGACGGGGACGATCATCCTGAGCCTACGACGATGCCGGTGCCCATCACCTTGCCCCTGCATCCCGATCCCCTTTGGAGAGTTGTTGCGTTTGCCATCACAGCATTATACACAATCCCACGGCAGGGCCGCCGCCTCCGCGCGTTCGCGGCCGTCCAAGCCCTGTCCCCGATTGGGGTACGCCGACGGTGGGATGTGCTTTGTTCTTCAGCCGGTTTCCACCGCGCGACCTTTGTTGGCATAGGCGGCTTCGGGTTCAGATTATGTACGTCCTTGGCACACGGCGAGTTATGCCCGTCACTACCTCATACGGGATTGTGTCCAACGTCTGTGCCATCTCTTCCGCCGGCAGGTGATCCGTGCCCTGCTTGCCCAGGATGAGCGCCTCGTCCCCCTTCTCCACGCCCGACACTTCGCTCACGTCGACCATGAACATGTCCATGCACACGCGGCCTACCACCGGGGCTTGCTGTCCGCGAATAAGCACGCGGAAACGGTTGGAGAGGCCCCGCCGATAGCCGTCGGCGTAGCCCATGGGGATGGTGGCGATCCTGCGCGCCCGGTCCGTAACGTATGTGGCGCCGTAGCTGATCGCCGATCCGGCCGGCAGCGTCCTGAGTTTCGTTACCTGGCTGACGACGGTCATCGCGGGCCGCAGGCCGTCTCCCAAGTGCGGCGCGGGCCTCAGGCCGTAAAGGATGATCCCCGTCCTGACCATGTCCAGATGCGATTCCGGAATGGATAGCACGGCGGCGCTGTTGGCCATGTGCGTCAGCTCGAACGTGAAACCGTGCTGCGCAAGCTCGGCCACCGTGGCGGCGAACCGCTCAAGCTGACGTCGCGCAAAGGTCTGATCCGGTTCTTCGCTGGTCGCGAAGTGGCTGTACACCCCCTCTACTTCAATATGGCGATGCTCCCTGGCGCGCCGCATGAACCGAACCGCATCTTCTGGCTCTACGCCCAGCCTGCTCATGCCGGTGTCGATCTTCAGGTGCACTCGGGCCGGGCGTCCGCAGAGGGCTGCCGCACTATCCAGGCGGGACAGGATCGCGTCGTCGTCCACGGTCTGTGTCAGGCCGGAGTTCGCCACGGTTCCGGCCTGCGACGGGAGGATAGTCCCGAGAACCAGTATCGGCACGTCCGGGAAACGCTGCCGAAGCGCAACGCCCTCCTCCGGTAAGGCCACGCACAGCATCGTGCTGCCCGCATCAAGGACGGCCCGCGCAACTTCGAGTGCTCCATGGCCGTAGCCGTCCGCCTTGACCACGGCGGCGATCCGGCAGCGGGGGCCCACGTGCCTGCGCACGACCCCAACATTATGCCTTATGGCATCGAGATCTATTATGGCCCTGGTCGGTCTTTGGCACATGTCGATCCTCTGGGCGTGATCTGGGCTGTAGCCTACGGAAACCAAGGGCATCATAGCCCCGTCAGTCCCCCGTCGCCGTCCGTCATCGGTAGCGCCCCACCTCTCGAGCGACTTCGTAGGCAGCGAGGACGTTCTCCACGGGCGTGTTGTCCTGGATCAGGTGGGTCGGCGCGAAGGAGTAGCCGCCGCCCGGCATCATGACCTCGAGGGTCTCGCGGCAGCAGGCGACGGCCTCCGCCACCGTGCCCGTGGCAAGCGGCCCGGCCGTCGATATGCACCCGTGGAAGGCCAGCCCGTCGCCGAACGTCTTCTTGAGGTACGCCGGCGCCATGTCCTTTGCTTCCGGCTGGAGCGTGTCCACGGCGGTGACGCCCATCTCGATGAAGTCCTCAAACGCCCAACTGCTGGACCCACAGGAGTGGATCATCGTGGGGATGCCGAAGTCGTCGGCCACGTCCACGAACTGCTGTATGGGCGGCCTAATGTGCTTGCGGAACAGCGCCAGGCTGACCGTCGGGCCGCGCTGGGTGCCGAGGTCCTCGCCCAGGCACATCACGTCGACTCCTCCGTTGGCCGCTTCCAGCGTGCGCCGGGCAACCTCGATCAGTATCTCGTTGCGCCTTTCAATGAGCCTCAGGCCCCCTTCGTCGTCGGTTATGAGGTCCACCAGGACCTGGTCCATCGTCCGGAGCATGCCGCAGGCATTGATGACGTCCGGCCACCCGGCGCCGCCGCAGACGACGCAGCAGTCCCGGTATCGTTCGCAGGCCTGCCTGATGCCCGAGTAGTCGAAGTCCTCCGGGGCCGGCATCGGCCAGGCCTCCACCTCTTCCAATGAGGCCTGCCGGAGCGGCCAGTCGCAGAAGTCCCAGTAGCCTCCCGTCTCGTGCTCCACCCAGCGCCGGTGGATGCCCCACGCATCCACCTTGACGCCGCGTTCCGGGACGTCGGCATGGAGTCTGGGGCCCTTGTAGGTCGCACCGACGGTCCGGAAGTCCGCACCCAGCGCCCGCAGGAGCCCTTCGCTGTCGTCGGCCTCCAGTCGGAGGTGCTCCTTGAGCCGCCGGTCGATTCGCGAGTTCGCAGCGTAGTCAATGGGCACGCGGTCGGGCTCTCGCCGGGCCAGTGCGGTGAGGACCCTCTCCTTGGAGATCATCGCGCCTCCAGCCACGCCCAACCATTCATCGTCAACCTTCCCGTCCGGCGATGCCGGTGCGGATCATCAGGCCTCATCCACCAGTTCGTGCAATTCTGCCATTGCCGCGGCGGCGTCCTCTGCGGGCACGAACAGGTAGTCATGGTAGTACCCGGCGACCACGTTCGCGCTTATGCCGGCGGCGGCCAGCTTGCCCGTTACGGCCGCAGAGAACCCCACGGCGTGGAGGCTCGAGTGCACGGACAGCACGATGAGCCGGCAGACGAAATCGCAGCAGAGCCCTTCTTTCGCGGCGACGCTTCGCTCGATGATGAGGCTGACTCCCTCTGCCTCGCGGAACCAGCCGATGGGCTCAACCCGAAGCCGTCTGAACTGCTCGGGGGGGACGGTGCAGAAGACGAATTCCCCGTCCCTCAGCTCTGGCTTCATGCTTGCCAGGAGGGTTAGCAGGTCCGTCTGGCCGCCCACGCCGAAGGCCCTCCTAACTGCCCATGCCAGTCTGTGTGCGGTGCAGCGCCCACTCCTACCA
>CAZSET010000149.1:0-9925 GCA_964605915.1 uncultured candidatus Brocadiaceae bacterium
CCTTTACTGGAAGGCCACTTACCGCGACCAAGAAAGTGTCACGTTGTAGTGCTAAGGCAGAAACGAGCGGCCCATGGGCCGCTCGTCGCTACCTGCTACCTGCTATCTGTTGCCAACTGGCCGTTGCCGTTAGGTGATCTGTATCGACCTGGCCTTGGCGGCTTCGCCCTTCGGCATGTGCAGCTTCAGCACGCCGTCCTGGTACGTGGCGTGGATCTTCTCGGTGTCCACGTACTCGGGCAGGCGGATGCGCCGCTCGAAGTGGCCGTAGCGCCGCTCGACCCTGTGGTAGTCCGCCCCTTCGGTCGTTTCTTCTTCCCTCTTTTCGCCCTTCAGGGTCAGGACGCCGTTGTCGACGGTGACCTCCAGATCCTCCTTCGTCATGCCGGGGATCTCGGCCGTCAGCGTCAGGCCGTCGGCATCCTCGGTCACGTCGATGGCAGGCACGACACGGCCCTCGGCCCACAGCTCGGGCAGGCCGCGTTCGCCCTCCCAGCCCTCAAACAGATCCTCGAACAGCCGACGGAACGGCCAGCCATACGTTCTGGTCAAAGCCCTCGGCCTTCTGCGGATTATGTCGGCCATGGTCAGACCTCCTTCGAACGTGTAGAGAACACCCTAACGTTACTCGTTCAATGGAAGGTAAGAAGCAACAGCCGTGCCAGCAACTTGGCGGCACACCTATGTCCTTATCTGTCAATTTGTTAGAACATGCTGGCGCCGCCTCCTGCTGAGGCTGGCGGCCTGGTTGACTGCCAAACTGGCACTTCGCTCCCGGCTGCTGCCGAACTGGCACCGGCGGGCGATCCGGGGGCCGTGGCGATGTTGAAGGGGTGCCGCGCGCTCCGTTAGAATACCGCCCGGCGTTCTGCCGAATCCCGTCCACGGAGGAGAGTGGCCAATGGCGACGGAGCAGAGAGAGCGCTGGACGAGCCGCACCGCGTTCATCATGGCGGCGATCGGCAGCGCCGTGGGGCTGGGCAACCTCTGGCGTTTCCCCGCCATCGCTTTCCAGAACGGCGGCGGCGCGTTCTTCATCCCGTACTTCGTCGCGCTGATCACGGCCGGCATACCGTTGATGATCGTGGAGTATGCGATCGGCCAGAAGTATCAGGGCGGCGCACCGCAGGCGCTGGCCGCCGTGACGGGCAAGTTCCGCTGGGTGGGCTGGTTTGCGCTGCTGGTCGGCATCTCGATCACGCTCTACTACGTGGTGGTGATGGCGTGGGCCTGCCACTACGCGGCGGCGTCGTGGACGCTCGCCTGGACCCGCCCCGCCCCGGCGTCCACGGTTGAGCGGGACGCGCAGGGAGTGCCGTTCGTCAAGGAGACGTCTCCCTCCCGGATCAGGCTATACATGCCGGCGCGCGACGCGGAGGCCAGACGCCGGCTGGAAGGGGCCCAAGAGGCGCGTCCGGCGGAGCAGCGCCTGCCGGTCTGGACCGCCGAAGAGGTGGCCGAGCAGATAGCGCAGGAGCAGGGCAAGCCCGAAGCCGAGCGGATCCACTACGTCGCCCTGAGCGAGAACGTGGACAACTACTTCCGGGAGGTCTGCCTGGGCGAGTTCCGGCCCGGCTTCTGGCAGGCGGCCCACGAGTACAACGCCCCAGGCCCGCCTGAACGCGCTCCCCCGCGCGAGCGGCAGGTCCGCTACGTTTCGGGCATGTTCCGCATCAGCCCCAACCTGGCCGTCGGTTCGCTGGTGACCTGGATCGCCATCTTCCTGATTATCTTCAAGGGCGTGCGGAACGTGGGGCGGGTCGTCATGATCACCGTGCCCCTGCCGGTGATCCTCCTCCTCATCGTCCTTGTGAGGGGGCTGACGCTGCCGGGCTCGACGGCGGGGCTGATCTACTACTTGAAGCCGAACTGGGAGCTGCTGAAGGATCCGGCGGTCTGGATTGCCGCCTACGGCCAGATCTTCTTCAGCCTCAGCCTCGGCTTCGGCATCCTGATCGCCTATGCCAGCTACATGCCGCCCGAGAGCGACGTGACCAATAGCGCCTTCATCACCAGCTTCGGCAACTGCGCCACCAGCTTCCTGGCGGGGCTGGCCGTGTTCAGCGTGCTGGGGTACCTGGCCTACCTGCACGGAGAGCCCGTCAGCGAGGTCGTCGAGGGCGGCCCGGCCCTGGTCTTCAAGACCTATCCGATCGCCCTGGCCAAGATGCCCCTGGCCAGGTGGGGCGTGGCCCTATTGTCGTTCCTCTTCTTCGTGTGCTTGATCTCGCTGGGGATCGACAGCGCCTTCAGCATCGTGGAAGGCGTGGTGACGGGCTTCCGGGACCGGTTCCCCCACACGTCGCGCGCCAAGATGACGGCCATCTTCTGCACGTTCGGCTTCGTCGGCAGCCTGTTCTTCTGCACGCGCAGCGGGCTGATGTGGCTGGACATCGTGGGGCGCTGGACCAGCGACTACGGCCTGGCGCTGGTGGGGCTGCTGGAATGCATCGCCGTCGGCTACTTCTTCCACCTGGACGAGCTGAAGGACTACATCAACCGCCACAGCGAGATCAAGGTGCACTACTGGTTCGACGCGTTCGTGAAGGTCGTCACGCCTGCCATACTCATTTACCTGCTGGCGACTCAGTTTTTCAGCGACATCACGCAGCCTTACGGCGGCTACGACAAGATCCTGAAGCACTCGGTCACGCTGGCCGGCTGGGGCTGGTTCCTGGGCATACTGCTCCTCTCGCTGGTGCTTGCGCGGCATTACGTGGCCATGCTGGGCGTCGGCTGCACGGTCGTGCTGTTCCTGGGTCTGCTGGCCTATCTGCGCAAGACGGCCGAGCCGGGGGTCTTCGAGAGCGTGAGCGACCTGATCGCGCCGGCGGCCCTGGGTGCCGTGGCGGCCGCGATCCTGTTCGGGGGGCTGATCGCCTGCATCTACGTGGCCGTCAAGACGCACCATACGGCCGGGCTGAGCCTGGAAGCCCGCGAGGGCGCCGAGGAGGAAGAACCGCCCCCCGACGAGGATGCTTGAGCCCGCCGGCTTGGGCGGCGGTGGAGGTACCGGGGAAGACCGATTGCGGCGGGGGATGCCCCGCCAGCCGTCCGGTCGTCCTCGTGCTCGTCCTTCGCCACGGCTGCTGCGACCCCAAAGCGGCGGCAGCCTACTCCGCCGTAGTAGCCGCTGCGGCTACGAAGGCCGGAACCCGCCGCACTCCAAGGGAGCCGCGCAACGCACCGCAGGCTGTGGCGCCGCCATCCATGGCGGCAAGTTCTCACCGGCGGGGAGACTGTGGGCCTCGGGCCTGCCGGTGCTACAGGCGACACGGAGGTGCGTCGCCCGGGCACCCCGTCGTCAGTCCCAAGAGCTTGGGCGCCGTACGATGGCGCATGGCATACGCCTGCCCGGCCCCACCAGCCCGCTAGCCTGAAGGGGCGGGCTCGGCTGCCGGCTCAGGTTCGGGAGAGGGCGCCGGCGGCTCTTCCACGCTCGGCGACGCCGTGAGTTCGGGGGGCAGCAGGAAACGATCGCCGATCCGGACGTTCCGGTCTTCGAACCAGCCCGAGCGGACCTCCAGCACGTACGTGACCGGGTCGTCGGGAGTGATGACTTGGCGGTCGTTCTTCGCCGTCCTCTGGATCTTTGCTATCGTGCCGTCGTCCCGGAGGAAGGCAAGCGAGAGCGCAAAGCCCGTCTCGGCCTCGGAGAACTCGGGCTTCTGCGGCGGATCGTATACGTACAGCATCCCGTAGCCCGGTTCCAGCCCCGGCCGGCCGGCCAACCCGCGCCGTTTCTTCTCCTTCGTGTCGGCCACCTCGCACTGTATCTGGTAGGAACGCTCTGCCGCGTGCCCGGGCCTGTCGGCCAGGTCGATGGTCGCCAGTGTGGCGTCGGGGGGGCGAATGGGGCCCCCCGCCTGCTGCTGCGTGCAGGCGCCCCGGCCGCTGAGGAGCAGACCCATCAGCAGAAAGATCACGACGAAGGTGAGGATGTGTTTCTTCCAGTCCATGAGTGCCCTTATAGCACGGGCAGGGGGCCGTTTCAACGCGGATACGTTCCCGTTGCCCTCCGTGCAGTTGAATGCTGCGACCGCCCGGACATAATGGTGGACTGGCACCTTCCGTTCAAGCAGGCCCCCACGAGCAAAGGCCAATTCGATCCCGAGAGGGGGAAGGAACGATGAGTTCAGAGAGCGTTGTCGAGGTCGACGCGACGAACGTCTTTGAGGAAGCGATCGGCGAAGAGCACGGCCTGAGCCGCGCCGAGCTGGATGGCCTGGCCGGCCGCATCGCCGACTGCCGCCGCGACGTCGAGCGGCGCCGGGGCAAGGACATCGGCTTCATGGAGCTTCCCTACGACGCTGATCTGGTCGACCGCGTCAAACAGAAGGCCGAAGAGCTGCATGGCTGGTGCAGGAACTTCGCGGTGCTGGGGATCGGCGGCTCGGCGCTGGGCAACATCGCCGTCCACGGCGCGCTCAACCACCCCTTCCACAATCTGCTTCCCGCCGGGCATCCTGCACGGCTGGGGGCGCCGCGCATGTTCGTCCTCGACAACGTGGACCCGGCCCTGCTGTCGGGCTTCTGCGACGTGGTCCGCGATGAGCTGGAGGCGACGGTCTTCAACGTCATCACCAAGTCCGGCTCGACCGCCGAAACGATGAGCCAGTTCCTGTTCGTTCGCGACTGGCTGCGGCGGGAAGGAGGCGATCCGGCGAAGCAGATCATTGCGACCACGGACGCGGACCCCGAGAAGAGCCTGCTGCGGCGCGTGGCCGAGGCGGACGGCTATTTCACGCTGGCAATCCCTGCTAACGTAGGGGGGCGGTTCAGCGTGTTGAGCGCCGTCGGGTTGCTCAGCGCGGCCGTCGGCGGCGTGGACGTGGACGAGCTGCTGTCCGGAGCGGCCGCCATGGACGAGCGTTGCCGGGCCGAGGCGCTGGACGACAACCCCGCCGCGCTCTATGCCGCCATCCTCTATCTCTTCTACGGAAGGGGCAAGCCGATCACGGTTCTGATGCCCTACAGCAACGCTCTCCGCCGCCTGGCCGATTGGTATTGCCAGCTCTGGGCCGAGAGCCTGGGCAAGCGCCACGGTCTGAGCGGCAAGGACGTCTTTGTGGGTCCGACGCCCGTCGGCGCCGTGGGCGTCACCGACCAGCATTCGGTCATGCAGCTCTACCAGGATGGGCGGTTCGACAAGGTCGTCACCCTAATTGAGGTGGAGGACCTTCTGGCCGGGGCGGCGGGCGGCGGGTCAGAGGCCCTGCCGATCTGCCGCGGGGCGAGCGAGCAGGAGCTGTCCTACCTGGCGGACCACACCTTCGGGGAGCTGTTCGGGGCGGAGCTGGCGGCCACGCGCTTTGCCCTGCGGGACAAGCACCGTCCGAACCTGACGCTCCGCATCCCTGCCGTAACCGCCCGGGTGCTGGGGGAGCTGTTCATGCTGCTGGAATACGCCGTCACTTACAGCGGCGGGCTCTACGGCGTGAATCCCTTCGATCAGCCGGGGGTCGAGTTGGGCAAGGTGTACACTTACGGCCTGATGGGCCGCGAAGGCTACGACCGTCCCTACTGACGCTTGCCTTTCGGCCGATGCTGAGCGCAAGCACTCTTTGAAGGCGGGCGGCCGGCTGATTATAATGATATCGGGGGAGCATGGCCGGTCCGGCAGGCCAGGGCGAAAGGGGCCGGCAGATAACATCATGGCCGAGGAAGCGCCGGTGAGCATTAGCGACTTGAAGGACGCGATTGCCTTCATATCCACGTATCCGCCCCGGCGGTGCGGGATTGCGACGTTCACGTCTGACCTTGTCCTGGCCGTGCGCAGGGCCACGGAGGGCCGGCTGCGCACGGTGGTCATGGCCGTAGACGATCCCGAGGAGGACCTCTCCTATCCCGACGAGGTCGAGGACGCCCTCAGCCAGCACGACAATGCAGAGTACGTCCGCGGCGCGGAGTTCCTCAACTACAACAACGTGCGCGTGGTTTCCCTTCAGCATGAATTCGGCATCTTTGGCGGCCACGACGGCAGCTACGTGCTGGACCTGCTGCGGGAGCTGCGCTGCCCGATCATTTCGACCTTCCACACGGTTCTGAAGGAGCCCTCCGAGTCCCAGCGCGCCGTCATGCGGGAGATGATCGTCTTGAGCAGCCTGCTGGTCGTCATGAGCGAGCGGGCAGTCCGTTTCCTGCAGGAGGTGTACGACGCGCCCGAGCAGAAGATCCGCCTCATCCACCACGGCGTGCCGGAGATCCCGCTGGTCGAGCCGCAGCTCTACAAGGAGCAGTTCGAGATGACGGGTCGCGAGCTGATCCTGACCTTCGGGCTCCTCAACCCGGGCAAGGGCATCGAGTATGCCTTGCAGGCCCTGCCGCCCGTCGTGGAGGAGTACCCCGACCTGTGCTACATCGTGCTGGGCGCCACGCATCCGAACGTCCTGAAGGAGCAGGGGGAGAGCTACCGGCTCAGCTTGCAGAGGCTGGCCAGGAGCCTGGGTCTGCAGAAGAACGTGCTCTTCGCGGACCGCTTCGCGGCCCTGGAGGAGCTGTGCGAGTTCCTGAAGGCGACCGACATCTACCTGACGCCGTACCTGAACCGCGAGCAGATCACCAGCGGCACGCTGGCCTACGCCCTGGGCGCGGGCAAACCGATCGTCTCGACGCGCTACTGGTATGCAGAGGAACTGCTGGCGGAGGACCGGGGCACGCTCGTTGACTTCCGCGACCCGGAGGGCATGGGCAAGGCCATCCTGAGCCTGCTGTCCGATCCGGCCAAGCTGCGCGAGATGCGGGCCAACGCCTACGAGTTCTCGCGCCGGATGACCTGGGGCGAGGTCGGGCGCCGTTACCTGGAGACCTTCCGTGAGGCGATAACCACACGCCGCGTCCGCGCCTCGATGCCGGACGTCAGCATGCGGCACGTGCTGCCCATCACGGGGTTGCCGCGGGTGAGGCTGGATCACCTGGAGCGCCTGACCGACGACACGGGATTGCTCCAGCACGCCCGCTACTCCGTGCCCGACCGGTCCCACGGCTACTGCACGGACGATAACACACGTGCCCTGGTCGTGACGTCGAAGCACTACGACCTGTTCCGCTCGGCCCAGTCCGAACGCCTGCTCGGCATCTACCTGGCCTTCGTCAGCTACGCTCAGCGCGGCGACGGCCTGTTCCACAACTTCATCAAATACGACCGGCGTTTCCTCGACGAGGTAGGCAGTGACGACTGCTACGGCAGGGCTCTGTGGGGGCTCGGCTACACGACCTATCGCGGGCCGACGCCCTACGCGAATCTGTCGCAGGAAGTCTTCGAAAACGCCCTGGGGAACCTGTCGGCCCTGAACCTGCGCGGGCGCGCATACGCCATCCTCGGCCTTTACTACTACCTGCAGCGCTTCCCCGAGGCTGAGGACATCGTCGCCAAAATCGACCGCCTGGCATCGGCCCACGTGGACAAGTTCAAGGCCGCTTCCGGCGAAGGCTGGCCCTGGTTCGAGCAGGTGGTCACCTACGACAGCGCCGTCATACCGCAGTCGCTGTTCCTGGGCTACGAAGTGACGGGCAAGGAAGAGTACCGCCGGCTCGGCAAGCAGACGCTGGACTTCATCCTGACCATGTGCGATCGCGCGGACCACTTCTCGCTTGTGGGCAACGATGGCTGGCACGCGCGTGGCGAGGAGGCCCCGTCCTCCTTCGATCAGCAGTCCATCGACGCCTGCGGCCTGTGCGAGGCATGCAAGGTGGCGTTTCGCTTGACGGGCCGTCGCGAGTACCTGAAGTACATGCGCATGGCCTTCGACTGGTTCCTCGGGGTCAATGACCTGGGGGAATCCCTCTACAACTTCAAGACCGGCGGCTGCTCGGACGGGCTGACCGCCGAAGGCGTGAACCAGAACCAGGGCGCCGAAAGCACGCTCTGCTTCCTGCTCGCGCTCCTGACGCTTACGGAGGTCTTCAGCGAGCAGGACCGCGTGGCCAAGGGAACGGCCGCGGGGCGCGCCGCCTTCTATGTGCCGAGGCTCTGACCCGGCACCTCGCGCCGGCGCTGGTCTTGCAGCAATGCCATCGAGGGTGAAAGCCCTGTGTCAGCGAAAAGACCCATTGTGATGGTGAGCAGTTGGCCGCCGCGAAAGTGCGGCATCGGCACCTTTGCCGAAGAGGCCATGGAGTTCATCCAGAAACGAGAGCCCGATCGCCCCACGTACGTCATCTCGCACACCGATGGCCGGGGCGAGAACGTCTTCCCCCTCATCGACGTGAACCGCAAGGACTGGTATCGTCCCGTGGTCGAGAAGATCCAGGAACTCGACCCCTACGCGGTGCACTTCCAGCACGAGTACGGCCTCTATAACCACGTGGACGGACGCGGCGGCTCGGACATGAACGCCAGATTCCTGAAGCTGCTGCAGCGCCTGAAGGGCTGGCCGACCGTCGTCGAAGCCCATACCGTGCACGGCCGGATGAAGGAGCATGAGGAGCAGTTCATTCGCCGGCTCGCCGGCCTCTGCAACGTGCTCATCTTCAAGTGCCACTACCAGAAGTGGCGCCTGGACTGGACGTTCTCCGTCAGGAAATGGGACAGGCCACGCAACATCGTCATCATCCCCCACGGGGCCCGGCCGGACAGGCGGATCCCCATCGACAAAGTCGAACAGGTCAAGGCCGAAATCGGCCTCGGCGAGCTGCGGAGCAGACACGTCATCGGGCTGGTCGGCTGGATCCAGGCCAACAAGCGCTGGGACATCATGACCGACATGTGGGACGGCGTGCACGACGAGATCTATCGGAAGACCGGCCAGGATTGGCTCCTGCTCGGTGCCGGCGACATCCGGGACCCGAACGACCGGAGCGAATTCGAGCGCTACGTCAACGGCGTGAAGCTGCTGGAAGAGAAGGGGATCGGACACTTCTACCGCTTCACCCCACGCGGCGACATCTACTACAAGGTGATGGGCATCTGCGATTTCGTCGTCCTGCCCAGCATCGACGAGACCCAGTCCGGCACGCTGGCGCGCATCATCGCCCTCAACAAACCCTACGTGACCACCGCACCCATGGAGGGCCTGACCGCCCAGACGCTCGAAAGCGGCGGCGGCCTGCTGTTCACCAACAAGCAGATGCTGCGTGACTGCGTCCTGCGGCTGGCCGAGGACGAGGGGCTCCGCTGGGACCTCGGCTTCAAGCTCTACCGCTACCTCATGGACGTGGTCAGTTGGGATGTCATCGCCGCCAGATACTACGACGCCTACCGCGCCGCCGACGCGGAGGTCCACGAGGGCACGCCCATAGACATGCCGCCGGAGTTCTGAGCCGGCCGGCTCCGACTGCTCCGACCACGCTGGCGCCGAGGGGGGGGCGGCAGATGCAACTGCGCCACGTCGTCACGTGCTTCCTGCGTAATCCCGCCGATGGCACGGTCCTCCTGGGCCGGCGCAGCGATCGGGTGAGCACCTATCCGGGGCATTGGGCGGCCATCAGCGGCTCCGTCGAGGACGCTGGACCGACCGAGCAGGCCTACCGCGAGATCGAAGAGGAAACCGGCCTGGCGCGCTCGCAGGTCCACCTTCTCGCCGAAGGCCGGGCCGTCAGGTTCCCGGACTGGGCGCTCGGGGTCGTCTGGGTCGTCCACCCCTATCTGCTTCAGTGCGAGACGTCCGAAGCCGTCCGGCCGGATTGGGAGCACGTCCGCTTCCAGTGGACCGATCCCCGCCGCATCCCCGACCTCCGCACCGTGCCTGGGCTGGCCGAGGCGTACGAGGCGGCCGTACGACTGCGGGGGGGGCCGCCTGGCCTGGGCCATCCTTCGGCTCTGTAGGGGCGCTTCGCGAAGCGCCCCCCCACAGCCGGCTCTGTGCTCTCCCACGCCGTGAGCAGCGCCCCGTCTCATTCCGTCGGCATGGGCTTTGCGACTGGCGTTTGGGTAGCCAGTATGGAGACTCCGCCGTGAAGAACTTCCTGATCGTCCTTGTCGTCC
>CAZSET010000150.1:0-9864 GCA_964605915.1 uncultured candidatus Brocadiaceae bacterium
TTACTTCCAGTGGCTGCCCGGGCGCGACGGCCCGTTCGGCGATTTCTTCGGCTTCAGGCGGAGTTTTCACAGCCACGCCGAACCGGTGGCGGACACGGGGGCGGATACGTTCGACTTCCACCGGGCGAACCTGCTGCGGAAGTACGGCGAAGACTGGCGCGGGCCATGGACGGACATGACCTTCGCGCGGATGCGGGCCTGGGGCTTTAACACCGTCGCCAACTGGTCGGATCGCGACGTGCTCCAGCAGTCGCCGGTCCCGTTCACCGCGACGGTCTGGGTGCCCGGCGACCACCGCCGCGTCGAGGGCGGAACCGGCTACTGGGGAAAGATGCACGATCCCTATGACGCCGACTTCGCGCGCAACGTCGAGCGCGGCATGGCTCTATCGGCCGAGCAGTTCGCCGACAATCCGCTCTGCATCGGCTACTTTGTGGACAACGAGTTGGCCTGGGGTGGCGACGAGGGGTTCGACATTGCGGTCGGCGCGCTGGCCTCCCCGCCCGACCAGCCCTGCCGGCAGGAGTTCGTCCGGATGCTGAGGGAGGAGTACGGCACGCTCGACGCCGTCAACGCCGCCTGGGGCACGGAGGCGGCCGACTGGGACGCCTTGCGCGTGCCGCAGCAGAAACCCGAACGCTGCAAGGACGACCTGAACGCTTTCATCCGCGAGTTCTCGCTCAGGTACTTCAAGACGGTCGCCGCCGCCGTGCGAAAGCACGCCCCGAACCAGCTTTACCTCGGATGCCGGTTCGCCTGGCGGAACATAATCAGCGTGCGGGCCTGCGCGGAGGCCGCCGACGTTGTGAGCTTCAACATCTACAAGCCGCGCGTCGATCCGGAGCAGTGGGCATTCGCCTCGGAGCTGGGCAAGCCCTGCATTATCGGTGAGTTCCACTTCGGCGCTACTGATCGGGGCATGCTGCATCCGGGGCTCGTCAGGGCGGATGATCAGGCTGGGCGCGGCCGGATGTACACGGACTACGTCAACAGCGTGGCCGACCACCCGGCCTTTGTGGGCTGCCACTGGTTCAAGTACGTCGACGAGTCATTGACGGGACGCCCCCTGGACGGGGAGAATTACAGCATCGGGCTCATCAGCGTGACCGACACGCCATACGCCGAGATGGTCGAGGCGGCGCGTCAGGTCCACGGACAGATCTACGAACGTCGATACAGCCAATAGAAAGGACGCGGACATGGGCAGGCAACGCGGGCAGTTTTTGGCTTTCCTCAGCGTCATTCTTTCAGTGTGTCTGGCGGCGGGCCTGGCGGCGAGCGCGAACGCAGCGCCGGAGGCGCCGTCCGTCAAGCTGGTCGTGCGAACGGAAAGGCCGAGCGCCGTCTACGAGGCGGGCGAGACCGCGACTTTCATCATCGAACTCACCGAGAAGGACCAACCGGTGGCGAACGCCAAGGTGGACTGCGAGGTATCCACCACCGCTTTTCAGAGCTCCGAGAAGCGACAGTTGGCCATCGTCGGCGGCGAAGCGCGGATCCAGGCAAGCCGCGACAAGCCCTGCGTGCTCTGGGTCAGGGCCACCTACCGTCGGGATGCGGACGAGCCGATCAAGACGGTCAGCGGCGCCGTTTTCAGCCCCGAGCGGATCGGGCCCTCCATGCCGCCGCCGGACGACTTCGACGAGTTCTGGGAGGAGCAGAAGGCCCGCCTGGCGCGCATACCCGTCAACGCGAAGCTGGAACGCGTGGAGATCGACGACGACTCGGTCGAGATCTACGCAGTCACCATGGACAACATCAACGACACGAAGATCTACGGCTACCTGGGCAGGCCCGTGGGGAATGGCCCCTTCCCGGGATCCGTGCGGTTCCAGTGGTCGGGCGTGTATTCGCTCGACCCGAACTGGGTGCGCTGGCCGGCCCAGCAGGGCTTCCTGGCCCTGAACATCAACGCCCACGCGGTCGAGAACGGGAAGCCGAGGGAGTATTACCGAGCGCTGAGCGAGGGCCCGCTGAGGGCCTACACCCTGGAGGGGCGGGAGAGCCGCGAAAGCTACTACTTCCTCAGGATGTACCTCGCCTGCCACCGGGCGGTCGACTACCTGGCGTCCCGGCCGGACTGGGACGGCCGGCACCTGATCGTGACCGGCAGCAGCCAGGGAGGTGGACAGGCCATCGTCGCCGCCGGGCTCAATCCGCGCGTGACTGCCGTGGCCCCCTGCGTGCCGGCCATGTGCGACCAGACCGCCCTGGCCCTGCCGGACAGGGCGCCCGGCTGGCCCAGGATGGTGAGCGTGAGGGACGGGAAGCTCGATCCCGTGGACGTCGAGACGGCGCGCTACTACGACGCCGTCAACTTCGCCCGCAAGATCACGGCGCCCGCCTTGTTCGCGACCGGATTCGCTGACCTCACCTGCCCCTCCTCGTCCGTCTACGCCGCCTACAACGCCCTAAGCGGCCCGAAACAGATGGCGCTCGACCCGCTGTCCGAGCACAGCGGCAATAAGCCCAACTGGAGCAAGGCATACGCAGAGTTCCTCGAGAAGCACAGCAAAGACTAGAGCGAGGGAATGGGCATGAGGGTCCCGCTGGCGATCACGGCTGCCATGCTGCTCTGTTCGTTCTGCAGCGGGCAGCCCGTCGAGCTGCGCGGCGCCTGGCTCTCGGGCGAGGAATGCAAGGACCAGGCCTCCGCCGACGCCATGCTGGACCGCGCCGAGACGCTGAACCTGAACAGCCTTTACGTCCTCGTCTTCTACCGGCGCGGCCAGGTCATCTTCCGCAGCGATCTCGCCCCCATGCTCGAGGGCGTCGCGGAGGGCTTCGACCCACTCGAACATCTCGTTGAGGAAGGACGCCGACGCGGCATCCAGATCCACACGTGGTTCGTCAACGGCGCCTACGGATGGGGCAGCCACAAGGGCATACTGGACGAGCGGCCCGAATGGCGCGCGATGGACCTGCGGGGGGAGCGCACGGACTGGTACGACCTGTGCCAGCCCGAAGTGCGTGAATGGCAGACTCAGCTCATGTGCGAAGTGCTCGAACGTTACGACGTGGCGGGCGTCCACTTCGACTACATTCGCTTTCACGACAAGAGCGTGTGCACGTGCCCCGAGTGCCGGAAGAACGCGATGGCCGAGGTCGGACTGGACATTGCGTCCCTCACGTATGCGGCCCTGCCCGCCTGCGCGTGGCTGAGCGGAAACCCGATCGTCGAGCCGACCACGGCGCAGGTGCTGGCCGAGTTCGACGACGGCGTCCCCGCCATCGCCCTCAACCGCGTCGGCAAGGGCAGCGTGCTGCTGTTGAACTGGCACGTGCGAAGCTGGTGTCCCAACGCCGTCATCACGGCCGTGCGCAGGGCGTTGGCCGGCATGGGAGTTGAGGCGGGCGACCGCGTCTTCCTTCTGGACTCGGACGTCAACGCCACGCGGTACAGGCGGGACTTCTGGGAGGTCAAGCCGTGGGTCGAGTCGTTCGGCTACCGCGTGGAGAGGACGACCGACGAGGGCCTCGCGCAACTGCCGCAGGGGGCGACCGTGGTGCTCTCCGGCTTCTACATGATGACGGACGAAATGGCGGCGGCGCTCCTGAGGCACGTTCGGGCCGGGGGCGGAGCCGCCTTCATCGACGGGCCGGTCTTCGCCATGAAGTACCCCCCGGCGCAGGCGCTGCTGGGCTTCAAGCGGATGGGGAAGTACTTCAACGGCGAGCGCATGATGGTCGCGACCGGCGTTGCGCCGCAGATCGTGCCCGCCACGGATCGCCCCTTCTCCGTCGCCGGCGAGAAGGCGAAGCTCGCCCTTTGGGACAGGTGGCGCAGGGATCAGGTGACCAGGCTCGTCGAGTCAGTCCGGCGCCGGGCGCGGAAGATCCGCCCGGACGCGCTCGTCACGGCGGCCGTTTTCTACAACGAACGGGGCGCCGACAACGTCCTCCAGGACTGGCCCCGCTGGATCCGCGAGGGGCTCTGCGACTACGTCATCCCCATGTCCTACGTCAAGACACCGGAGGCCCTCGACGGGGCGTTCGCCTGGTGGAAGAGCATCGATCCCGAACTGAGGCGCGTCATCCCGGCCGTCGGCGCCTGGCAGCTTGAGCCGGAGGGCTCGCCCGCCGAGCGCGCCCGCGCGATCCGCGAACAGGTCGAGGTCTGCCGCCGCCAGGGCGCGCACGGCGTCGTGATGTTCGTCCTGAAGCGCATTGACGACGAGACTGCGCGAGTCCTCGGCCCGATGGCCTTCCCCGGCAAGACCGTCCCCTACCGGCCGCCGGCACGTCGAGGCGAATGAACGCGTCGCGGCCTCCCATCCTGAAAGGCTGCCGTCGCCATCCCAGGGATTCCAATCGGCGCGGGAATGCGGTAGAATGCGGGCCGTACGTCGACAAGCGATGCCAAGCGGTGGGGGGGAACCTGCGTGGCGCAGCCTGACGGAAGAAGGGGTGCGTACGTGTGCGCCAGGTTCGCCATCGCTTGCTCGCGGGCCGTCCGGCCGGGTCGGCTGCTGACTCGTCCCGCAACGCAACGTTCTTCATTGCTCCCGGTCTCCGCCTTCCCTGTGCCCGGCGAATGCAGCCGCTCCCGCACAGCGGTTGCGCAAGTTGCCACCCGTCCAGTCCAGAGGGGAAATCCATGAAACGAGAACCCGTGTTCGTTGCCGCCGCCCTGGGCATCGGGCTGCTCACCTGGCTGGCTGACGCAACCGTGGACTGCCTGGTCTTCCACGAAGGGACGTTCTGGGATATTCTTTACAGCGCCGTGCCGCCAGGGGAGCTGTACACGCGCGCCGTGACACTCGTCTCCTTCCTTGCCTTCGGGTTCGTCCTTTCGGTGTACGCCGGCAGGCGTGGGCGGGCTGAAGAGGCCCTCCGCCGAAGCGAGGAGCGCCTGCGCAGGACCGTGGAGACAATGGCCGAGGGAGTTGTGGTGGTCGATGGAAACGGGATGATCGTCCAGACCAACCCGGCGGCTCAGCAGATCCTGGGCCTGCCGCCGCGCGGAATAGAGCAGCGCCACTACACGTCGCCGGATTTTGAAATGCTGCGCCCGGACGGAACGCCTATGCCGCCCGAGGAGATGGCTGGCCCACGCGCCTTCCGCGAGGGCCGCACTGTGAGGAACGTCGTGATGGGGGCGAAGCGGCCTGACGGCTCGCTCCGCTGGGTCGACGTCAGCGCCGCGCCGTTGATGACCGAGGAGGGAACGGCCGAAGGCGTGGTAGTCACATTCGCAGACGTGACGGAGCGCAAGGAAGCCGAGGAGGCCCTGCGCCAGAGCGAGGAACGGTTCCGCGTGCTGGTGGAGACCGCCTGGGAGGGAATCAGCGTATGCGAGTACGACCCCGCGACCGACCGGTGCCGCTTGATCTTCTGCAACGACCGGTTCGTCGAGATGTCGGGCTACGCCAGGGAGAAACTGGAAGAGGCCGAAGACCTCAACTGCCTCGGAAAGGCCCACATGACAAGGGAGCAGTTGGCCGCAGAGGCGGAGCGCAAGAGAAAGGGGCTCCCCCGTCGCGGGCTGGCCTCGTGGGTCCGACCCGACGGCAAGGAGAACTACTACGAGTTCTCCGCAGTGCCCATGCCGGTTGGCGACAGGCACCTCGTCATGGGCGTGGACCGCGACGTCACCGAGCGCGTGCAGGCCGAACGGGCCCTTCGGCGGAGCGTTGAGCGCTACAAGGAACTGGCAGACAGCATCGCGGACGTCTTCTTCGCCATGGACCGCGAGCTGTGCTGCACCTACTGGAACAAGGCGTCGGAGGTGTTGACGGGTATCCCCGCCGAAGAGGCTATCGGCAAATCCCTCTACGAGCTCTTCCCCGACATGGCAGGCACACCGGCCGAGCAGGCATATCGCAAGGCCATCGAGACGCAGGAGCCGCAGAGCTTTCTAGACCGTTACAGGGCGCGCGACAGGGACTTGGTCTTCGACGTCAGCGCCTATCCCTCGGCAGAAGGGCTCTCCGTCTTCGTCAGGGACGTCACCGAACGCAAGCGGATGGAAGAGGGGCTGCGCCAGAGCGAGGAGCGCCTGCGAACCGTCTTCGCAGCGGCGAAAAACGTCGCCTTCGTCACAACGGACCTCGGCGGCGGAGAGGCGCGCATTCTGGACTTCAGTCCGGGAGCTGAGGCCATCTTCGGCTACCGCCGCGAGGAGGTGATCGGCCGACCGCTCGCCATCCTGCACACCCCCGAGCAGGTGGAGAACTTCGCGAGTGTGACTGATACGATCCGCCGCGGCAAGACAGGCCTGACTGTAGAGCTGGAACTGGTCCGCAAGTCGGGACAGCACTTCCCTGCGATCCTCACCACGTTCCCCATATTCGATGACGACGGCAACCTGGTCAAGATCCTTGGCGTGTCGATCGACATCACCGAGCGCAAGGAAGCCGAGGTGGCGCTCAGAAATTCCGAACGGGAGAAGGCGGCCATTCTTGACAGCATGTCGGAGTTGCTCCTCTACCAGGACGGCGACGGCAAGATCCTCTGGGCCAATCGGGCAGCCGCCGAGTCGGCAGGCCTATCGCCTGAAGACCTGGTGGGAAGGCACTGCTACCAGGTGTGGCACGGCCGCGAGAGCCGTTGTCCCGCGTGTCCCGTTGCCCGTGCCATGGACACGGGTCGACCGGAGGAGGCGGAGATGGCCACGCCGGAGGGCAGGACCTGGCAGATTCGTGGCGACCCGGTGCGTGACGAGAACGGGAACATCGTCGGCATCGTCGAGGCCGCGCTTGACATAACAGAGCGCAGACGCGCGCGGAAGGCCGTCCAGAAGGAGAAGCAGAGGCTACGAAGGTACCTTGATATCGCGGGGGTGGTGTTCGTCGTCCTCGATGCCGACGGGACGGTTTCTCTGCTCAACAGGAAAGGCTGCGAGCTTCTGGGATACGAGGAAGAGCAGATCATCGGCAGGAACATGTTCGAGACCCTCGTGCCGGACAGAATGAGACAAAAGGTGAAGGCGGTCTTCGACAAGCTAATAGCAGGAGAGATTGAACGCGCCGAATACTATGAGAACCCCTGGCTGACCAAGAGCGGGGAGGAGAGGCTCTTGCTGTGGCATAATACCGTCATAAGAGATGAAGAGGACAACATCACCGGTACGCTCAGCTCCGGGGAGGACATCACCGACCGCAGGCGCATAGAGGCGAAGCTGCGGCGGGAAGAAGAGGCGCTGCAGCGAGCGGCCAGGCTCGAGTCCGTCGGCAAGCTGGCCGGCGGCATCGCCCACGACTTCAACAACCTGATGACAGGCATCATGGGGTACAGCAAGCTGCTCCTGGACGACCTGTCCGCCGCCGACCCCCACCGAGAGGACGTGCAGGAGATACAGAACGCCGCCGGCCGCGCGGCCGCACTCACCCAGCAGCTTCTGGCCTTCAGCCGGAAACAGATACTCCAACCCCGGCTGCTCGACCTCAACGCCGTGGTCAACGGTACGGTCAGGATGCTGGGGCGCCTGATCGGCGAGAATATCGAACCAGTGACCGCGCTCGACCCCGACGTGGGCCAGGCCCGCGCCGATCCAACCCAAATCGAGCAGGTCATCCTGAACCTGGCCGTCAACGCCCGCGATGCCATGCCCACGGGCGGAACGCTCAAGATCGGGACGGCCAACGTCGAACTGGACGATGCTTTCGCCGAGGCCCACCCGCCGACTCGTCCGGGCCACTACGTGATGCTGACCGTCACGGACACCGGATGCGGCATGGACCAGGAGACGCAAGAGCACCTGTTCGAGCCGTTCTTCACCACCAAAGCGCCCGGAGAGGGAACCGGCCTCGGTCTGTCCACCGCTTACGGCATCGTCAAGCAACATGACGGCTACATCTGGGCGGAAAGTGCGCCAGGGAAGGGCACGACCTTCCGGATCTACCTGCCCCGTCTCCCTGCAGAAGCGAAGTCGCCGGAGGCCGAGACCCCCGCCGTGGCACCGGAAGCCGGCAGCGGCGTCATCCTGGCGGTCGAAGACGAGGAAAGCGTGCGCCGCCTCGTGCACCGCGTCCTCAGCGACAATGGCTACACCGTGCTGACCGTTGGCTCCGCCGATGAGGCTGAGCACGTGATGGCCCGGCATGGCGACGAGATTGCGCTGCTGCTGACGGACGTTGTCCTGCCGGATCGCAGCGGCCCCGAACTCCGTGCGAAGCTGACGGAGGAGCGGCCCGCGCTCAAGGCCCTCTACATGTCCGGCTATGCTGGCGATAGGCTTGCGCAACGGCGCACACTGGAAAGCGGCGTGCCGTTTCTGGCAAAGCCCTTCAGCCCAGACGCGTTGCTTCAGGCAGTGCGCCAGGCTCTTGACCAGCCATAGGCTGGGCGCCGCTTCCCGTGGGAGGCAGGCCCTGTTCTTCTCGCAGGCCGCGACTCGCGAGACAGAAACCGCCGTCTGTTCCTATTCCTGCAGCTCGGCCCGGTTCTCCCACAGCTTGTGCAGGACGGCCAGCGTCTGCTCCGCGAATTCGGGATAGAGCAGGCTGTGAGTCGAGAAGGTCAGGTGCTGGTGGTGGGCGATCAGTTCGGCGTTCGGGCAGTGCACGTCCTTGTAGTCCACCACGCGGCCGAAGCCCTCGCCCTCCACGACGGGATAGCCGGTGGCGTCATAGCGGTTCTTGGCAAAGACGGGCAGCTCATAGACGGTGCACCCGTACCCGCTGAACATTCTGACGCCGCCCTCGGCATTGAACGCCTCGATGAACCTGGCCTTCTTGATGCCCCAGGTCTCTTCGTCGAGACGCAGCACGTAGAAGTAATAGCCGCGCTGCGTGATCCGGGGATCGGGCTTGAGCGGCTCGATGCCGGGGACGTCCTTCAACCCCTCGGACAGCGTGGCGGCGGTCGCCATTCGCTGCTCGACCTGGCCGGGCAGCTTCTCGAGTTGCGTGCGCAGCAGCGCGCCCTGCACCTCCGAGAGCCGCAGGTTCGGCCCGACCGTTTCGTGCTCGTACTTCTCCGCCGAGAGGCCGCGGCCGATGTGATGGTAGGCCCAGCAGGCCTCGTACACGTCCTGACGATCCGTGACGATGGCACCGCCCTCGCCGCACGTCAGGGACTTCGATCCCTGGAAGCTGAAAGTGCCCACGTCGCCGATCGCGCCGACCTTGCGCCCTTCCCACTCGCTCCCCTGTGCGTGCGCAGAGTCTTCCAGCACGAACAGGCCGTGGCGCTCCGCCACCTCCTTGATGCGTGACATGTCGACCGGGTAGCCGCCGTAGTGCACCACGACCACGCCGCGCGTGCGCTCGGTGATCTTGCG
The DNA here is from genome assembly GCA_964605915.1 of uncultured candidatus Brocadiaceae bacterium. Lineage (GTDB taxonomy): Bacteria > Planctomycetota > Brocadiia > SM23-32 > SM23-32 > DAOVRD01. The sequence continues at coordinate 9,224 of CAZSET010000150.1, forward strand.
CTCGACGTCCTCCGGATCGATCTGGCACGTCTCGGGGATGCAGTCGGCGAAGACCGGTATCCCGCGCGCCATCAGCACGCCCGATGCGGACGCCACGAAGGTGATGGACGGCACGATTACCTCTTCGCCCGGCCGCAGGCCCAGCCCCTGAAGGGCGCACTCGATCGCGACCGTCCCGTTGTTGACCGCCAGGCAGTACTTGGCGTCCTGAAAGTCGGCCCACTCCTTCTCGAAGGTGGCCACCTCCCCGTCGGGCACCGAGAGGCGGCACCAGCCCCCCCGCCCGGCGCGGACCACTTCGCCCACGTGCTCGACGTCGCGATCATCCGTGACCGGCCATTTGATCTTGACCGGATCGCTCACGCACTTCTCTCCACCGTTGATCGCCAGCTTGGCCATCTCTTGCCTCCTGTCTAACGCAAAGCCGATTCCCCTTGTTGTACCCCAAGGCCGGCGCGTTGCAAGTGAATCGGGCAGCAAACACCACAGATCACCACGGAGGCACGGAGAACGGCAAGACCGCGATTAACCACTACGACACGACGAAGAAACAGAGGCTGATCAACGTTGTGATCGTCGTGTCGTGGTGGTTGAATTCCGTTGTCCTGCGTGTGCTCCGTGCTTGCCCTGAGCGAAGCCGA
>CAZSET010000151.1:0-9825 GCA_964605915.1 uncultured candidatus Brocadiaceae bacterium
CACCATTCAGAAGGTGCGGGGGCAGATAGACGGGCTGACGGTCGGCTTCGTGGGAGACTTGAAGTACGGCCGAACGGTCCATTCCCTGGCTACCGCGCTGAGCAGGTTCGAGTGTCGACAGGTCTTCGTCTCGCCGCCGGCGCTGGCCGTCCCTGCCGATCTTCTGGCGGAGCTCGATGTAGCCGGCGTGCAGTACGAGCAGTCCGAAGACCTTCCCGCCCTCCTGCCTGCGCTCGACATCCTTTACTGCACGCGCATTCAGCAGGAGCGCTTCGCGGACAGCATGGAGTACCAACGCGTGAAGGGGGCGTATCGGATCGGCCGTGCGCTGCTGGAGCGATGCGGGGTGAAAGACGAGCTGCGCATCATGCATCCGCTGCCGCGCGTGGACGAGCTTTCCCCGGACGTGGACGAAACGCCCTACGCCGTCTACTTCGAACAGGCCAGGAACGGCGTGCCCGTTCGGCAGGCGCTGCTGGCCATGGTGCTGGGAAAGGCATGAGCATGGCCGCTGAAGGAGCCAAGCGCGAGGAGATGAAGGTCACCGCCATACGTGACGGGACCGTCATCGATCACATCGAGAACGACGCAACGTTCAAGGTGGCCGAGATCCTGCGCCTCGAGCAGGGCGAAGAGATGGTGCTGGTCGGCATGAACCTGCCCAGCGGCAAGGTCGGCAAGAAGGGTATCATCAAGATCGAGAGCCGCGAGCTCACCCCGCAGGAAGTCAACAAGATCGCCCTCATCGCCCCACAGGCAACGCTGAACATCATCGAGGACTACCGCGTCGTCGAGAAGCGCAAGGTCGAGTTGCCGAAAAGGGTGGACGGCATCGTCCGCTGCTTCAATCCCCAGTGCGTAACCAACCAGCAAGCGATCAGCACCAGCTTCGACGTCATCGCGACCGATCCTCCCACGCTCCGGTGCCAGTACTGCGAGCGAGTCATGAGCGGCGCAGACATCATCTTGAAGTAGGTGTCCTTGCGCCACTCTCCGTCCTCGTCGTCGTCCTCGGATAGACTGGGCACGAGTTTCGGTGCGCCCGAGTTGGGGGGACGATGACGAGTAGGAGCAGGACCGGTAGGGGCACGGCGGGCCGTGCCCGGGACGTCGAGAGCACGAGAATCGGGCGGCCCGCCGGCCGGACACCCGGTCAGTCAGGTATGGAGTCCAGGAAGGTCCTGCGTATCTCGGCCAGCCGCTCCGGGCTGTCACCTTCCACCCGAACGGTGACGGCCGGCTCGGTGACGCTCGCGCGGCACAGCGCCCATCCGCCCTCGAACTCCACCCGCACCCCGTCCGTGTGGTCCTGGGGATGATCGGCGAACGCCCGGCGCGCCTTCTCCACCACTGCCTCCGCGTCGCCCGCCGGGCAGGGAATGCGGATGTCCTCGCTGATGAAGTAGGGGGGTATGGTCGCCCGCAGCTCCGAGAGGCGCTTGCCCGACGCCGCGAGCAGTCCGGCAATGCGCAGCCCGGCGTAGATGCCGTCGTCGCCTCCCAGCTCCCGGAAGAAGAAATGCCCGCTGGCCTCGGCCCCCAGCGCCGCGTCCTCCTGCATCAGACGTCGCTTGATGAAGGAGTAGCCGGATCGCTCCATGACGGGCCGGCCGCCCGCGCGCCGTATCTCCTGCGGCAGGATCCTGGTGCTCTTCAGGTCGTAGACGACGGCCGCTTTGGGTTCGCGCGTGAGGGTCTCTCGCGCGAGCAGGATCAGCGCTTCTTCGGCGGGAACGTAATCGCCGCGTTCGTCCAGGAACACGGTACGGTCCGCGTCACCGTCGAAGCAGACGCCGAGCCCCGCCCCTGCCCGGCGGACCGCTTCCCCGGCGGCGACCAGCGCGCCCGGCTCGGTCGGATTGGGCGACCGGTTGGGGAAGCGGCCGTCCGGCTCGCAGAAGAGCTCGTGAACTTCGCAGCCTGCCGCGCGGAACGCTTCAGGAGCCCACTCCGATGCCGAGCCGTTCCCCGCGTCGAGCAGGACGCGCATTCCGTGGCCCGTCCCCTCAAAGCGCCGGCCGAGCCAGTCCAGATAGCCCGCCTTGACGGGGGGCTCCGTGCGCCGGCCGCTGCCGGCTCGGAAGTCGGTTTCCTCCACGCGGCGGCGCACTCGCTCGACGTCTTCGGGCATGGTCGGCTCCTGCCCGAGCGCGAACTTGATGCCGTTGTACCGGGGCGGATTGTGCGACGCTGTGACGATGGCCACTCCCCGCGTGCCCAGCTCCTTGCCGGCCCAGTAGGCAACGGGGGTCGGCACGATCCCGACGTCCAGGACGTCTGCTCCCGTTGCGAGAAGGCCACGGCTAACGGCGTCTCTGAGGCAAGGCGTGCTTGGCCTGACATCGCCTCCGAGCACGCAGTTGCCGCCGGCCAGTTCGGAACCGATCGCGCGCCCGATGGCCTCGGCCGTGGATTGGTCCAACTCGTCCGGATAGACGCCGCGTATGTCACACGCCTTAAAGATGCTCATGGGCTCTGCGGCCGGTCTTGTGCCGGCGGTGCGTCTATGGCTGGCTGGCGTTGCCGGAGCTGTCCACGGCGACCACCTTGTACTGGCACTCCCCCGGCGGCTGCCGGTCGGCGAAGTCCATGGCGACCGTCGTGCCGATCTGGTTGGCAGCGTTCGGCGTGAAGGCCGGCTCCGCCGAACGGTGGATCCTGTAGTAGCAGAGGTCCGGCTCGGGGTTCGCCCGCCACGTGAGCAGGTTGCCGCCCTCAGCGTCTGCCGCGACCTTCAGCGCTCGGACGCGGGAGGGCGCCTGCTCGTGATAGGCGGTGGTGTAGACGGCGAGCGTCCCCGCAGGCAGCTCGTCGCGGAGCCGGCCGTCTTCGAGCGACAGCCTGGCTTCAGGCTGCTGAAGGTCGCCGAATCGATGGAAGGGCACGGCCTGCGGATCGTAGACGTACTTGCGGAATGGCGCCTCCGGGGCGCCGTCGTTGATGACGAGATCGATACCGACGTCCTCTTGTCGCCTGCTGAGCGCGGCAATCGACCATGTGCCGCCCTCGTGGTGCCGAACCGCTGCTGCGCGGACAAGCGGATCGCCCGTATCCACGCCGAAGACGGTGGCCGGGCCGCGGAAGAACCGGGTCAGCAGGCCGTACGCGTAGTAATGCGCGCGCGTTGAGTAGTCGTTGCCGATCCACCTGAACGTGCCCCACTTGTTGACGTAGTCGGGGCGATACTCGTCGGGGTAGTCCGTGAACGTCCAGTTACCGAGGGCGTAGATGCCCGCGTTGAGGGCGGCGATGACGGCCTCCGCCATTTGAATGCCGACCATGGGTTCCTGCGGCGTGCCGAAGTAGATGCATACGTCCATCTTCACGCCGTCCCTGACGCTTCCGTCCTGCTTGCAGCCGAACTCGCCGAGGATGAAGTCCTTGCCCCGGCTTCGGGCGATTCCGGAGCCCCACTTCAGCTTCGACAGGAACCACGGGTAGAACTCCGTATCCTCCAGGGCGAAGCTGTTGACATAGTGGTGCCCCCCGTAGATGCCGGTGACGTCGTCCATGTGTTGGGCGGCCCACTCGATGGTGTCCCAGTGCTCGATGGGCGAGGCGTCGGAGGCCAGAAGCTGGACGTCCAGCTTCCGTGCCTCGAGCTCATCGAACAGGCATCGGTGGTAGTCCCGGAACTTCGGCATGTCGTCCAGCATGTCGGCCCACCCGTGCAGGGACAGCTCGTTCGTCATGCAGTAATGCCTGACGTTGGTGGCGCCGCGCTCTCGAACCAGGTATTCGAGCTGGTCGACGATGCGCTTCGCGTACGCGACACGCGCGGGACCCTTCGGGACATCCTCCGGGTCCCACGTGGCCAGGTAAACCTCCGTTCCGGTCCGCTTCATCCTCAGCAGGTGCTCGGCCAGCGTGTCCAGCCCCTCCCGGCCGGCGTGCTGCACGTGCGTCAGCCGGGCGAACGACGGGCTCAGTTCGCGCCAGCGCTTGGCGATGACCTGCTCGAAGTGCTCCCTGCCGACCTCGTGCAGATGATGGGAGACGTGGAACCCGACGCCTGCGAACCGGGGCTGCACGACGTCCGCCGTTCGCACCGTTACCTTGCATGCGTGGCTCATGTGCGGTCGCCCTGCGGCCCGGGCCGGGACCGGTCGCTCATCGCAGGTAGGCGGCCTCCACCTTCTTCAGCGCCGCCACGATGTCGTCGACCTCCTGCGGCCCGTAGTTCTCATGGAAGTTGATGCAGAAGCTGTGGCCCAGGATATCCATGGCGTTCTCGGTGTGGCTCTGGGGCTCGCGCGGGCCGGCGTAATCGGGGGAGTCCCACGGGAAGCCGCTGTTGCCGAAGACGGCCTTGTTCCTGAACCAGGGGAACGTGCACGGGAGGGTCGGATAGCCGCTGAGGTTCGAAATCCCTTCGGCGGCCAGGGCTCGCTGGAACGTCACCGTGTCCACGCGGAGCGCATCCAGATCCAGCGTGACGCGCAGGTACCAGTAGCTGCACTCGCTTCCTGGCACCTGCCATCCGACCGAGACGGCAGGGCTGTCCTTCAGGCCCTCCTTCACTGCTTCGCCGGCCCTGTGCCGGTTGCCGATCATCTGTGGCAGCCTCTTGATCTGGACGCTTCCGATGGCGGAGCTGAGCTCGTTGAGGTTGCAGTTCAGGCCCGCAACGACGTTGCCCGGAGCGTCCAGGTTGAAAGGCTTGCCGCGGTCGGCGAACCGCCGGCCCCGCCAGTGCAGGTCCTCGTTCCGGGTGTAGACGACGCCGCCCTGACCGCCGGTCGAGAAGTGCTTGCCGAACATCGTGGAGAAGGCGGCGATGTCCCCCATCGTGCCCACGCCGCGCCCCTTGTACTTCGCTCCGTGGGACTGGGCGCAGTCCTCGACCACGTAGAGGTCGTGCTTCCGGGCCAGCTCCAGGACGGGATCCATGTCGACCGGCTCGCCGACGATGTGGGCAACGATGATCGCGCGCGTCCGCTCCGTAATGAGCGGCTCGATCTGCTCGGCGGACGTGTTGTAGCTCCTGGGATCGCAGTCGGCCACGACGGGAACGCACCCGAGAAGCGCCACGGGCATGATGCCGCCGGGGTCGGTGCAGGCCGGGCAGATGACCTCCGAGAGCGCATCGAGCTGAAGAGCCCCCAGCGCACAGTAGACGGCGTTGCTGCCGGAGTTGACGCCGTCGGCGAAGCCGCCGCCCATGAAGTCCACGAAGTCCTTCTCGTACTGGCGCTCGTAAGGGCCGCTGTAGCCGAACGCCGTCCCCTCCGCGATGGCTTCGTCGAAGACCTTGACGACGGCCTCCTTCTCCTGCTCGGTCATCAGCCCCCGGGGGGGGATTGGCTGGGTTCGGACCGGCTTACCTCCGTCGACTGCCAGCTTTGCTTCGGTGCTCATTCGGCGCCTCCTTCCGTGTGTGCGTTTCAGACGACCTTGCCCGCATCGGCGACGAGCCGTTCGGCGTTGCCGTGCATGATCTTGCCCATGACCTCCTCGTTCAGATCGAGCTTCTCCAGAAGGTCCATCTGCGCCCGGCCGAAAGCGTCCCGGCCCAGCGCCGCGCGGTCCTGGAACTCAATCAGGAACTCGCGGGTGAAGTCCAGGTCGCGGTTCAGGGCCGTCATGGCGCTGCCGGCCGAGAGGTCGCAGTTCAGGTTGTCGTACTTGCGCAGCAGGTCGAGCAAGCGCCCGCCGGGCGTGACCGGACCGGTGGAGTAGCGCTCCGGGTCTTCGGCGGCGTCGCCGCTTATCTCCCGCCAGAAGCCCGGCGCGTGCCCGAGGAACTGCGTGTCGGGACAGAGCCGGCACATGTTCTCCACCACAGATATGTCGCCCCCGTACCAGAAGGGCCACGACTCGGGCGACTCGGACTCCTCCTTCAGCGTGTACTCCGGGCACTCCAGGTGGAACACGACCGGCAGGCCCAGCTCGCCGCAGTAGCGAAACATCGCTATGGCGTCGGGCTCGTCGTATCGCATGCGGCACTTCAGCTCGCCGTAGACCCGGATGCCGTGCATCTGGACGGCCTGGTAGAGCCTCGCGCGGGCGCGCTGCTCGCGCGGGTCCGGCGCCCACCCGCCGATGAAGCGGTCGGGGTACTTCTTCAAGCCGTCAACGATCATCCACAGCGGCACGGCCACGTCCCGCGGGTCCATCACCTTGTAGTAGTAGGGCTCCACGTCGTATTCGACCTGCGGGATCTCCCACGACAGGAGCCAGGCCTTCTCGATGCCGTGCTCGTCCATGTTCCTGACCAGGCCGTCTGTGTCCACGCCCACCCAGTTTGGGTGGTTGTGCGCGTCTATGATCCGCTGTGCCATGGATGTGTCGCTCCCTAACGGTAACCACGTTGTGCCCCGGTGCCTGCTGCCGACGGAGCCGGCGGCAGCGATGAGGGCATGGGCAGGAATCTAGGCATTGGCGGCCCGCTTGTCAAGGAAGCGCCGCTCAACCCGCTCGAAACGCCCGGGCGGGACCGGTGGGGGCGCTTTTGGTTGCCAGCGTCAGGCTCGTGCGATACACTCCCTCGTCTGCGGCGGCCGCGCTCATGCGTCGGCCTCCGGGAAAAGCGATTGTATCGATTGGCGGGAGACATCCATTGGCTGTCTACGTGGTGACGGGCGGGGCCGGTTTCATCGGTTCGAACATCGTCGCGCGCCTTGTGGCGGAAGGCCAGGAGGTCCGCGTCTTGGACAACTTCGCCACGGGACACAGGGAGAACCTGGCGGAATTCTCGACGAAGATAGGCGTTTTCGAAGGCAACGTGTCCGACGCTGACCTGCTGCGCAGCGCGTTCGCCGGGGCCGACTACGTCCTGCACCAGGCCGCCCTGGCCAGCGTGCAGAGGTCCGTCGGGGATCCCGTTGCGACCGACCGGGCGAACGTGCACGGGACCCTCCGGGTGCTGGTCGCCGCCCGGGACGCGGGCGTCAAGCGCGTCGTCTACGCGTCCAGCAGCTCCGTCTACGGCGACGTGGCCGAGCTGCCGAAGCACGAGGCCATGACGCCTGCGCCGAAGAGTCCCTACGCGGTCAGCAAGCTGGCCGGCGAGCACTACTGTGCGGTGTTCCCCGCGATCTACGGCGTGGAAACCGTCTCGCTGCGTTACTTCAACGTATTTGGCCCGCGACAGGACCCCAAGAGCCAGTACGCCGCCGTCATCCCGATCTTCATCAGTGGCATCATGGCCGGGCGTGAGATACAGGTCTTCGGGGACGGCGAGCAGTCGCGGGATTTCACTTACGTGGACAACGTGGTGGAGGCGAATCTGCGCGCCGCTCAGGCGAAGGGCGCTGCCGGCAAAGCCTACAACGTCGGCACCGGAGAGAGGCATACGCTCAACGAGTTGATCGAACTGCTCCAGCAGCTTATCGGGAGAGCGGCCAGGGTCGAGTACGGCGCGGAACGGGCCGGCGACGTGAAGCATTCCCAGGCGGACATCGCGCGGGCGCGCGCAGACCTGGGCTACGAGCCGCAGGTCTCGTTTGAAGAGGGCCTGAGGCGCACCGTCCAGTGGTTCCGAAGCACGGAGTCCACGACATTCTTCCTTGTAGATCGTTGACGGGTGGCAGATGGCCAGGGCTACCGGACGAACCGTCCGAAAGGTGCTTGCCGCGTTGCTGGCGGTGGTTGTGGCCGTAGTTGCGCTCTTAGTGCTGGGGAGCGGCCGACCCCGGGCCCAGGCCGGTAGACCGGCAGGTCCGGCCGATCCGCAGGAGAATGTCCGGACCGTGACCCCAGCGGTCGGGACGCCGGGCGGGCCGCTTCCGTCAGCGGGCGCGTCCTGGGAGCTTGAGCTTTCCGAGGCGGACGGCGGGTACCTGGTGGGGCTGTTCTACGATTCGTTGGATGCCCTGGCTGCCGGTGCTTCGCCCCCCGACGTGGGGCGTGCCCCACCCGCGTGCCTCGAGCCCGTGGCGGCCCCCGTTTTCGTCACTGTCTACTCCCCGAGCCAGTTGCCGGCAAGGCTGCAGGCGCGGCGTTCCACGCTTGCCGACGGCGTGAAGGACGCCGCCTGCCAGTTCTTCGAGCTACGGGGGCAATCCGTGGCTCCGGACCCGCCGAAGGCGGAGCGCGTGCGCATCGACGTGCTGCGGCGTGCGGACTTGCTCCGGGTGCCGGAGCGCGAAGCCTTCGCGGAGCAGGTCCTCGGGGCCCCCGCCGGCCTGGCGATGGAGTTCGGCGGAGAGGCCGAGTTCTTCCTACCGGCGGACGTTGCGGACTTCCGGGCCGGCACCAATCTGGACATGCTGCGTTCGGTGTGCCGGGCGGCGGGCGGCGACGCTGCCGGATGGCGCCGACCCGACCTGCGAATCTGGCGCCTGGTCGCCGCTGCGTTCGTCAACATTGGGGACAATAGCCGCGACGTTCTGGCCATACCGCGGGGGCTGACGCCGGTCGGCGAGGTTTCCCTGGCCGGGGTGCTCAGGTCGGCCCGATTGGCCGGGCAGTACCTCGTCAAGATGCAGGGGGAGGACGCCACTTTCGCTCCCTACTGGGACCCCGCCGCCGACCTTCAGGGGGGGTGCGACAGCGTGCCCGAGCAGGCGGCCGCGTGCGCGGCCCTGGCGTTGCTCTGCGATCTGCGTCCGCGGGAGGAGTACCTCAACGCCTGCTACGAGTCGCTTTCCTACTTGATGCACTACACGAACGTGGATGAGCGCAACCCGCGGATGGCCTTCACCGAGCGGCAGGAGATATGCAAGGAGGTGCTGGAGCTGGAGGCGTCGGCGCACGTTCTGGAGGCGCTCTGCCATTACCGGCGGGCCAGCGGCTGGACGGAGGCGGACGCGTGGATCGCTGCCCTCGCCGAGTTCCTCCTCTTCATGCAACGGGAGGACGGCCTCTTCGAGCTTCGCTACGACGCCGAAAGCGGCACGCGCAGCACGCCGAGTAAGCACGCCGCGCAGGTCGCGTCGCACGCGAAGGCGGCGCTGGCCCTGTCGCTGGCGTATCGCGAACTCAGCGTGGCGCGCTATCTGGCCGGCGCACAGAGGGCAATTGAAGCCCTGACGCGACAGGACCGGTCCTACGAGCCAGGCGACGCACGTTGGCTGGTGGCCGCCGTGGATGCGTACGGGCAATGCCTGCCGGCCGACGAATGGCAGGCCTGGGGCGGGCGTGCCCTGGCCGCGCGTATAGCGGCCCAACGGCGCAAGGCCCAGCTCGGCCCGGCCGACGCGCCGGCAGAGGATCTGGTGGGGGGCACAGGCTCCGCCTTCCCGCCGAAGGCCGGTGCCACGGCGAACGACCTTGTGGTTTTCGCCTCAGCGTGTACCATGGACTGCACGCCTGAGGCCCTGGAGGCGGCCCGCCGCGCCGCCGGTTACCTCATGGGGCTTCAATACCTGGAAGAGAACAGCTACTACCTCCCTGACCCTGAGGACGGCCGCGGTGGCTTCCGAGAGCAGCCCGGCAGCAACATCATCCGCATCCAGGCCCTGGAGGCCGCCCTGCGAGGGCTTGTGAAGCTTGCCCATGTTGAACTGCAACGGTCCTGAAATGATCGAGAAGGCACGGATCAGCGATCCGCCTGCCATCCGCGAGCTGGTCAACTACTACGCCGACCGGCAGATCATGCTGCCGCGCTCGCTCAACGACATCTATGAGAAATTGCGCGACTTCTTCGTCTGCCGCGAGGGCGGAGAGGTGGTCGGTTGTGCTGCGCTCCACATCAGTTGGGGTAGTTTGGGCGAGATCCGCAGCCTGGCCGTCGCTGAGCCAGCACAGGGCAAGGGCATCGGCAGGCGCCTGATCGAGACCTGCCTGCAAGAAGCCCGGGAGTTCGGCATGGAGCGGGTCTTCGTCCTGACCTACGTCCCGGAGCTGTTCCGCAAGTTCGGGTTTGTCGAGCGCCCAAAGGAG
>CAZSET010000152.1:0-9732 GCA_964605915.1 uncultured candidatus Brocadiaceae bacterium
GGCGAGGCCGATGCCCGCGTGTTCAGGCAAATGGCGCGGCGAGCACGCAATGGAGAACGATGGGAGTTGCGGGACCTAAGGGCCGTATAGGCAGCTAGCGATGATCCTTGACAAACGACGCGGTAGCAAGCCTGAGCGGTGCGTAGGTGCGTGCTCCAGACTACGTACAGGCGGGGCCTATACTGCCGATGTCGACTGAAGGCAGGTTCTTGACGGACGCTGCGGCGCCCCGTATGGTAGGCGTGTTCCGGCCCGGAAGCGAAAGCATTAGGGCTGGGTGAGCCGACTAGGGTGCAGGTGGCTGGTGTCAAGGACGCTGCTACTCATCAGGGACTATTTCAGGGGCCGCTCGGCGGCCCAAAGGACGAAAGCGGACAGGTTCCTCCGACCCGTTCGCTCTGCGACTGCACGGTCGTACTGAAGAGTCCCACCACGTGAGGAGGGAGGACCTGAGGATGTTTGCAAGGGAGCTGAAGCAGTTGATTGTTTTCGTTGCGGCGGCCTTGCTTGCGCTGATGATTTGGACAATGCTGGGGCCTGGTTTTGCTGCCGGTTGGCGCGAGTATCAAGAGGACCAGGAGGTCATGCGGAAGCACGCTGAGCTCCAAAGGGGCCGCTGAGCCTAGTAGTATACGGCCGACGGCCCTTCTCTCTTTTTTGGGCGCGAATCGAACATAATATATGTTATCGGACGTGGTTCGTATCGTAAGCAATCCCTCTTGTGGTTGCGCGCCCATTCTAACTGGTCCTTGAGGCGCCTCGGTGCAGCGGCAGGCTTGACTTCCCTGTCGGGGCCCGCATCTGTGCTAGCGATGTGTTGGGCCGACGCTTCACGTAAGGCGATAGGTCCCGGCTTCACGCCGTGCTCCCAATGGCAGATGGTCATTTCGGCACAGGCATCTCCCCGGCGGCTTCCCGTTGACTCTGCCCGCGCCGGGCCCGGGCGTCCCTGAAGCGGTGCGCGAAGTCATTCATGGATTGCTCCCAAGTATGGAGTGTGTGTCCGCTCTAACCGAGCTTGTTGATGTATTGCATGAGGGCCTCGCACTGGAGACGATGGCGCGCGTGCTGGCCGTATTCCCGGCGCCAGACCGTGCGCGGGCTCACGCCGATTTCGCGGGCGGCCTGTTCCTGGCTGTCCCCACAGCTCTGGCGCACTCGCTGAATGGCCAACGTTCCTTGTCTGTGGTGCCCGTCATGTGCTAGTCCTCGTGCGGTTCACAGGCACGTGCCGTCAGTGCATACATGGCATTCCTGTAATCCCGTATGTGCTCGCTCGGGTTCTCACCACACGAAAGAGCGTGGCGCCACCCCACAAGTGCGAGTTCACAAGCAGTCCCCTGCAATTCTATCCATTCTCTGGCTTTGGGGTCGAGCTCAGGGCAGTACTCGCTTACTGATGTGGACAGCCTCCGCGTGGTGACGTAGGCTTCCGCTGCCGCTTGCCAGCGTGCGTTGGCGGCATCGCGCCCCGTACTATGGGCGAGTATCGTCAACCCACTCCCGGCAAAGGCACCGATCACCAGGAAGACTACCGCCGCGCGACTCCCTTTCGGTATGTTCATTGCCGCCCTCCCCCGTTTCTGGTAGACCAGTCAACTCACCAAGATCATATACGATGTCCCGGTAGTTGAGAAGTCATTTTGACCCGGGGGTCCAATGGTGTTGCGGGCGCCGTGCTTCGGGGATGATGAGAGGTCTGGAGGGCGACGAAGCATGGCCTAGCCGCCGGGCGGGATGAAGACGTAGCGCAGGACGAGGGCCAGAGAGATGAGATGGAAGCCCCAGTGCACCTCCCGGCTGCGCCCCGTGACGAGCTTCAGCGCGCTGTAGGAGATGAAACCGAAGGCGATTCCCTCGGTGATGCTCAAAGCCAGGGGCATGAGGATGGCGGTAAGGAAGGCGGGCAAGAACTCCGTCGCGTCGTCCCAGTCGAGGCGGGCCAGGCTCTTGAGCATCATGGCGCCGACCACGATCAGCGCAGGTGCAAGGACGGGATACTGGCTAATCGAGAAGCCGAAGCTTGAATAAGTGTGGCGCGTGGCCACGACTGCGAGCAACGGGTAGGCGAGGATGGACAGCAGGAACATGCCGGCGGTCACCAGATTGGCCAGGCCCGTCCTTGCGCCGGCCTGAACGCCGGCGGCGCTCTCGATGTAGCTCGTGACGGTGCTGGTGCCCATGAGCGAGCCGACGACTGTTCCGCACGCATCGCTGAACAGCGCCCACCTGGCCCGGGGCAGCCTGCCCTGTTCGTCAAGCAGCCCTGCCCTCTCGCTGACCCCGATCAGTGTGCCCAGGGTGTCGAACACGTCCAGAAACAGGAAGGTCAGAATTACGGCGAGTGCTCCGTGAGTGCTGAAGAGCCCCGCGAAGTCCAGCTTGAACAGGGAGCCGCTCGGGTCGAGGCTCTCGTAGCTCTTGAGCTTCAGGTCCAGCAGGTCCGCTCCGAGCAAGGTTGCCGCCAGGCCGACCGCTGCCGTGCCCAGGATGCCCCACAGCACCGCCCCGCGGACGCGGAGCGCTATGAGGATGAGCGACAGGCCGAGTCCGAACATGGCCAGGAGTGCAACCGGTTCGTGCACGTGGCCGAATGTGATGCCTGTGGCCGGCGACCCCACGACAATGCCGCCGTACTGGAGCCCGATGAAGGTTATGAGGAGCCCTATCCCCCCGGCGATGCCGCGCTTCAGGCTGTCCGGGATGAATTCCATCAGCTTCGCCCGGAACCCGACGAAGGAAAGCAGGACGAAGGCGCACCCGCCGATGAAGACCGCTGTGAGTCCCTGTTGCCAGGAGAAGCCCAGGACGCCCACCACGACGAAGGTGAAGTACGCGTTATGGCCCATTGCGGGCGCCAGGGCGATCGGGTAGTTGGCCAGGAGGCCCATCAGGACGCAGGCGATCGCGCTGGCGACGCACGTGGCGACGAACGCGCCAGCCAGCGGGATGCCGGCCTCGTGCATCATGGCGGGCTGGACGAAGATGATGTAGGACAGCGCCATGAACGTAGTAACGCCGCCCAGCACCTCCTGCCCCACCGTGCTGCCGCGCTCCTCGACTCGGAACATCTTTCCACAAAGTGACATGGCCCAGGTCCTCTGTTGAACGCAGCCAGGCAACTACCCGGCGCCCATTGTGGCCACCGATTATAGGGTCGCCACGCGAGCCGGTCAACACGTCGGCGGCTGCCTGCGCATGGCGCGGGGCGGCAGTCTGTGGGCGCGAATGGCCTCTGTTCTGCCAGTATGGCAGATGTAACTGGCTTGGTGGGAAGCCTTCGGAGAGCGCTCGAAGCGCCTCACGTCGTCAGAAGCCCTCATACGTGGCGAAGAAAGGCCCCAGAGCCGGCGAGCGGCCCGTGGTTGGTATTGCATTTGCGCACTGTATGGACTAAACTGACGGTTTACCCAATTGACAGAGACTGCAGGCGAAAGGAAGGTCGAAGGCAATGGCCAGGGAACGCATCATAGGGATAGACCTCGGAACGACCAATTCCGTAGTGGCCGTCATGGAAGGCGGCAAACCCGTCGTGATCCATAATGAAGACGGCGCGCGCCTTACGCCTTCGGTCGTGGCGTTCACGCAGGACGGAGAGCGCCTGGTCGGCGTGAAGGCGAAGCGACAGGCCGTGACCAACCCGCGGAACACCGTGTTCAGCATCAAACGCTTCATGGGGCGTCGGCATAACGAGGTATCGGCCGAGGAGAAGATGGTTCCGTACCAGATCGTCGGCGGACCGGAGGAGCTGGTCAAGGTCAAGGCCGGAGGCAAGGAGTACACCCCGCCGGAGCTCTCGGCCATGATACTTCAGGCCCTCAGGCGGGCGGCGGAGGACTACCTGGGCGAGAAGGTGGAGAAGGCCGTCATAACCGTCCCCGCCTACTTCAACGACAGCCAGCGCCAGGCGACGAAGGACGCGGGCACCATCGCCGGGCTCAAGGTCGAGCGCATCATCAACGAGCCGACGGCGGCCTCGCTCGCCTACGGGCTCGAGAGGCAGGAGGACGAGAAGATAGCGGTCTTTGACTTCGGAGGCGGAACGTTCGACATCTCGATCCTGGAGGTCGGCGAAGGTGTCTTCGAGGTGAAGGCCACAAACGGCAACACGCACCTGGGCGGCGATGACCTGGACGAGTACCTGATGAACTACATCGCCGACGAGTTCAAGAAGCAGCAGGGCATCGACCTGCGACAGGACGAGATGGCCTTGCAGCGGCTCAAGGAAGCCGCCGAAGCGGCCAAGTGCGACCTGTCGACGTCCGCCGAGACGGAGCTCAACCTGCCCTTCATTACGGCCGACAGCAGCGGACCCAAGCACCTGCACATGAACCTGAACAGGGCAAAGTTCGAAGAGCTTTGCGAGCCGGTCTTCGAGAAGCTGAAGGGCCCCTGCAAGCAGTGTCTGGAAGACGCGAAGCTGAGCCCGGCGGACATCGATGAGGTGATCCTGGTCGGCGGCTCGATCCGGATCCCGAAGGTGCAGGAGATCGTGAAGGACATCTTCCACCGCGACCCGCACAAGGGCGTGAATCCCGACGAGGTGGTTGCCGTCGGCGCGGCCATTCAGGGCGGTGTCCTGGGGGGCGAGATCGAGGACGTTGTTCTGGTCGACGTGACTCCGCTCTCGCTGGGCATCGAGACGCTGGGCGCGGTGACGACGGTGCTCATCCCGCGGAACACGTCGATCCCCACCAGCAAGAAAGAGGTCTTCAGCACGGCAGCGGACAACCAGACCAGCGTGGAGATCCACGTCTTGCAGGGGGAGCGCCAGATGGCGGCGGACAATCGCACCCTCGGACGGTTCCAGCTCGCGGGCATCCC
Organism: uncultured candidatus Brocadiaceae bacterium; assembly: GCA_964605915.1. Classification (GTDB taxonomy): domain Bacteria; phylum Planctomycetota; class Brocadiia; order SM23-32; family SM23-32; genus DAOVRD01. The sequence continues at coordinate 4,825 of CAZSET010000152.1, forward strand.
CCCTGCCCCGCGTAACATGCCTCAGATCGAAGTGAGTTTTGATCTCGACGCGGACGGCATCCTTAACGTTAAGGCGCAGGATCTCGGCACGGGCAAGGAGCAGCAGATTGAGATCAAAAGCAGCTCCGGCCTCACGGAGTCGGAAGTCGATAAGATGCGCGAGGAGGCCGAAGAGCACGCCGGTGAGGATAGACAGCGCCGCGAACTCGCCGAGACACGGAACATGGCCGACCAAGCCGTCTATAGTACCGCGAAGACGCTGAAGGAGCACGGAGACAAGCTGGGCGCTGACGAGCGCCAGAGCGTCGAAGACGCCCTCGAGCAACTGCGCGAGGTGAAGGACAGCGGCAGCAAGGAAGAGATCGAGCAGAGAATCGAGGCCCTCCAGACGGCTTCTCACAGGCTGGCCGAGGTGATCTACCAGCAGTCCCGGGCACAGCAGCAGACCCAGGCTGAAGGCGCCGCCGGGGGCGGCCCCGAGCAGGGGGCGGCAGAGGGCGGTGAAGACGAGAACGTCGTGGACGCGGACTTCGAGGTCAAGGAATAGCCGCCCCATCGCCCCGTTGACGTGCACGCAAGGCATATGGCGGGGGTCACATGCCGTCTGCTGATCCCCCTTTCCCATGGTCCGCAAAGAGACCGAAATGCGCGCTGAGCGCTTCACCATAAAGGTACGGGAAGCCCTGGAGACGGCGCAGGCCGCCGCCCGGAGCAAGAGCCACCAGCAAATCACGAGCGCCCACCTGCTCCAGGCGTTGCTCTCCCAGTCAGGCGGCGTGGTGCGGCCTGTACTGCAGCGGTTGGGCGCGAACGTGGAAGCCATCGGTGGCGACCTGGAGGCGGAGCTCGGCAAGCTTGCGCAGGTCCGCGGGGCCGCACAGGTCTACATGGCGCCGTATCTTGCGCAGGCCCTGGACGAGGCGGAGCGTCAGGCCCGGCAACTGCGAGACGACTACGTCAGCGCGGAGCATCTTCTGCTGGCCTTCGTGGCGCAGCCTGACTCCCCTGCCGGAACTACGCTTCAGAAACACGGGATCACACAGGAGGGTTTGCTCGCGGCGCTGAAGGAGGTGCGCGGCACGCAACGCGTGACCGACGAGAGCCCCGAGGACAAGTACCAGGCCCTGGAACGATATGCGCGCGACCTGGTGGAGATGGCGCGGCGGAGCAAGCTGGACCCCGTGATCGGCCGGGACCGCGAGATCCGGAAGGTCATGCAGGTCCTCGGTCGCCGCACAAAGAACAACCCCGTCCTGGTGGGCGATCCCGGCGTCGGCAAGACGGCCATTGTGGAGGGACTGGCGCAGCGCATCGTCAACGGGGACGTGCCCCAGAGCCTGAAGAACAAGCGCGTGCTGGCCCTCGACATGGGTGCCCTGGTGGCCGGTGCCAAGTACCGGGGCGAGTTCGAAGACCGGCTGAAAGCCGTCCTGCGCGAGATCGAGTCCGGCGGCGACGTGATACTCTTCATTGACGAGCTCCACACCGTCGTCGGCGCGGGGGCGGCCGAAGGAGCCGTCGACGCCTCCAACCTGCTGAAGCCGGCGCTGGCGCGCGGGGAGCTGCACTGCGTGGGCGCCACGACGCTGGACGAGTACAGGAAATACGTTGAAGCGGACGCGGCGCTGGAACGCCGCTTCCAACCCGTGCGCGTCGATGAGCCCACGGTCGAAGACACGATCGCCATCCTGCGCGGCCTGAAGGAGAAGTACCAGGTCCACCACGGCGTGCGCATCACCGACAACGCCCTGGTCGCCGCTGCCAAGTTGAGCCATCGCTACATCACCGACAGGTTCCTGCCGGACAAAGCCATCGACCTGATGGACGAGGCCGCGTCCAGGCTGCGCATGGAGATAGACAGCGTCCCCGCCGAGTTGGACCAGGTCAGGCGTCGGATCACCCAGCTCCAGGTGGAGGCGGAAGGCCTCAAGAAGGAGGACAGCGAAGCCGCCAGGGGCCAGATGCGTCGGGTCGAGAAGCAACTGGCGGACCTGCAGGCGGATGAGCGGGCGTTGCGTGCGCAATGGGAGAACGAGAAGCGCATCATCGCTCGCATCCGCGAACTCAATCAGCAGATCGAGGAGGCGCACACCGAAGAGGAAGCCGCTCAGCGGGCAGGCGACCTCCAGCGCGTCGGCGAGATCCGCTACGGCACGTTGCTGGAGCTCCGCGACGAGATTCAGGAACAGCAGGAACGGCTCTCTGAGGTCCAGTCCGAGCAGCAGCTTCTCAAAGAGGAGGTGGACAGCGAGGACATCGCCGAGATCGTCTCGCACTGGACCGGCATCCCCGTCCAGCGCATGTTGGAGACCGAGAGGCAGAAGCTGTTGCACATGGAGGACGAACTGCGCGAGCGCGTCGTGGGCCAGGACGAGGCCATCAGCGCCGTCTCGCAGACGGTCCGGCGGGCGCGCGCCGGGCTCCAGGACCCCAACCGGCCGCTGGGCTCCTTCATATTCCTCGGTCCGACGGGCGTCGGCAAGACGGAGCTGTGCAAGGCGCTGGCCGCGTTCCTATTCGACGATGAGGACGCCTTGATCCGCTTTGACATGAGCGAGTTCATGGAGCAGCACTCGGTGGCCCGGCTGATCGGAGCGCCACCGGGCTACGTGGGCTACGAGGAGGGCGGCCGCCTGACCGAGTCCGTCCGCAGACGTCCCTACAGCGTGGTGCTGTTCGATGAGATCGAGAAGGCGCACCGCGACGTGTTCAACGCCCTGCTCCAGGTGCTGGACGACGGCCGGATGACCGACGGCAAAGGCCGGACCGTGGACTTCAAGAACGCCATCATCGCGATGACGTCGAACATCGGCAGCCAGTGGATTGCGGACGAAGCGGCTGCCGGTGACCGCGAGCGGCTGAAGGACCGCATCATGCTCGCCCTGAGGGAGAACTTCCGGCCCGAGTTCCTCAACCGGATCGACGAGATCATCGTGTTCAACTCGCTCTCGCCCGAACTGGTCAGACAGATAACGGACATCCAGCTCGAGAGGGTGCGGGAGCGCCTGAAGGAGCACGGCATTTCGCTTCAGGTCGATCCCGCAGCCCGGCAACTGCTTGCCGCCGAGGGCTACGATCCCATCTACGGCGCCAGGCCGCTGAAACGAACCATCCAACGGGAGGTGGAGAACTCCCTGGCGGAGAGGATGCTCGAGGGGAAGTTACTCCCCGGATCCAGCGCGATCGTGAGCGCGGAGGACGGCGAGGTGGTCGTCAACGTGGAGAGCCCCGCCGCCGCCGGGGAAGCAACCGCCAGCAGCGAGGAGGGATCGTGAAAGATCCGCTCAGGGTTGCCGTCTTCCAGATGGAAACAGCGTTCGACGTCAGCCAGAACGCCCGGAAGATACATGCCGCACTGGACCGTGCCGGCGACGAACAGGCCGGGCTGCTGGTGGTGCCCGAGTGCGCGCTGAGCGGCTACATACCGGAGCCTGACCTGGATTTCGGCGCTCTCGAGCAGGCCGAAGCGGAGCTGGCTGCTCACAGCGCCGAGGCCGGCGTGTGGCTGGCGCTGGGCACCACGCGCAGTAAGGGCGTCGACTGGTTCAACGCAGTCCGGCTCTACTCCCCCACCGGCGCCATTGTGGCTGCTTACGACAAGACGCATCTGATCGGCGGCGACCGCGAGACCTTTGCGCCGGGCGCCTCGCTTCCCGTTTTCCAGGCCGGAGCGTGGACCGTGGGCATCCAGGTCTGCTTCGACATGCGCTTCCCGGAGAACTGGCGCATCCTTCGCCGCAAGGGGGCCGAACTGGTTATCCACCTGTCGAACGCTTCCCGGTCGGCTCCGTGGAAGGTGCCGGTGCTGGCCGGCGCCGTGCGGAGCCGCGCGGCGGAGAACGGCATGTTCGTGGCCAGCGCTAACGACGCACGGGCCCCGCAGATGATGGTGAGCGCGGTCTACGACCCCGACGGCAAGGAACTGGCGAGCGCTCCCGAGAACGAGGAAGCCATGATCTTCGCCGATCTGGACCGCTCCCTCGTCAAGGCGGGCTTCCTGGAACAGCGGCGCACGGATCTGTGGAATCGTCCCGAGAACCGCTCGCTTCTGCTGAGCTAGGCGCCCTCCCCCACCGGTCGATCTGCCCCCGGGTCGCCTACGCCTCGACGACGGGACAACCCGCCTCGCTGATGAGCTGATCCACTGGCGACCCGAAGAAACGCCTGACCCACTGCGGCCTTCTGGATCGCGTCGTGATGATCAGATCCGGCTTCTCTGCCCCGACAACTTTCAGGCACTCGACCGCGAAGCGTCCCACGACCACGCGCGTCCTGACCTGGATGCCTGCCTCTCGGGCTCTGGCGGCAATCGATTCCGCTTTCTTCTTGCCGGCCTGCTCATGCTCTTTGAGAAGCTCTGCCTCGCCTTTCTCTTGCAACTCCGGGTAGAGCCCGATGTTCGTGCCGATGAAGTACCGCGCCAGATTGACGTCCGCGACGTACAGGACGACGAGGTCTCGGCCCTCCCCGGCCTGGTCGATGGCCTGGTCCACGGCCTTGTCAGATTGCCGGAAGGTCGACAGGGCCAGCATGACGCGCCGTGCCAGAGCCCTCTCGTCCCGACGGTCCGCTGCATCTGCCTCGCCAGCCAATGCGGATGCCCCTTTCAGCCGGTCTCTTGCCCTTCAGGAATGCGCGGTCAGCTCTTTGATTCTGATCTCGGCGTGCATGGCGGCCGTGATCGCTTCGCCGATGGCCGTGCCCACTTGCCGGTAGGAACCTTTGCGAACGTCGCCCACTGCGTATACGCCCTTCACGTCGGTTTCCATATTGTAGTCCACGGGGATGACGTCGCCGGCGCACTCCGGCAGCAGGTTCGCCAGATACCGGGTGTTGGGCTCGTGCCCTATGAAGACGAAGACACCGTCGCAGTCCATCCGCGACTCTTCCTCGGTCTTCACGTTGCGG
>CAZSET010000153.1:0-9729 GCA_964605915.1 uncultured candidatus Brocadiaceae bacterium
GTTCTTGATCGCGTATACCAGGTTCGGACGCTGCAATTTCGTCGCGGGATTCACATAAGAGGAACTTGTCCACGGCCCGCGCGGGTCGTTATCGGGGTTGCCATAAATAGCGTCAGACTTCTCGGTTCTCGCCTCTCGCAGTACCTCGACCGCCTCAGACTTGCGATAGACCAGAATCGAGTCTTTCAAGGAGTAGAAGAGTCTCGCATTGTTGCTACGGGTGTATCGCTTCTCCCAAGCGATGTTTGCCAGGAAATTCTCCTCTCCGAACAACTCGTTCATGAGTAGCCGCAGATTACCGGACTCCACGTCGTCTGTGCTGATGAAGATCAGGCCGTCGTCGCGGAGCAACTGGCGGGCGATGAACAGCCGGGGATACATCATCGACAGCCAACGGGAATGGAACCGGCCGGACGCCTCGCGGTTGCTGGTCAGGGCGTTGCCCTCGGCGTCCACCTGGCCGGTCAGGCGCAGGTAGTTGGCCAGCGGGTCGGCGAAGTCGTCCGGGTAAATGAAGTCGTTGCCGGTGTTGTAGGGCGGGTCGATGTAGATCATCTTGACCCGGCCAAAGTAGGACCGGTAGAGCAGCTTGAGGACTTCCAGGTTCTCGCCCTCGATGAAGACGTTGCGGGTCGAGTCGAAGTTGACCGACTCGCCGGGGCAGGGGACCAGCGCCGCCCGGCTGGTCGTCTGAAGCAGCCGCAGGGCGTCCTGCTTGCCCGCCCAGGTGAACCGGTAGCGCTCGGGCGAATCGTCCACCGCCTCGCCCAGCGCCGCCTTGAGCCTGTCGAAGTCGATTTGCCCGTCGCCCGTGAACGCCTCGGGGATGAGCAGTCGCAGGGCGCCCAGCCGGTCCGCGAGGATGTCGGCCGATTCCAGCGAAACCTTTTCGATTCTCGTTTCCGTGTTTCTCTTGGCCACCGTGTTCCTCCCCCCGCCCGGGGGCGGCCCCGGCGGATGATGTCGCGGTCGCCCGGCTGAGCGGGCGCCGGGGTGCCGTCGAGCGTGCAGTGTAACCGACCTCAGCCCGCAAGCAAGGCGCCCTCACCCCAACCCTGTCCCAGAGGGAGAGGGAGAATGGCGGCGGCGAAACTTGGGGGCGGAATGGTGGTTGTAAACTGGATACGCCCATGGGCGGCCGCGCGCCCATCGTTGGTCCTTATGCGCGGCAGGAGGCGGTGATGTCGGACGTTGGGCAGGTGGAGGCGCTTCAGCAGGCCTACGAGACGCTCCAGCGGGAGATCCGCCGGGTCGTGGTCGGGCAGGACGAGGTCGTCGAGCAGGTGCTGATCAGCATCTTCGCCCGGGGGCACTCGCTGCTGGTCGGGGTGCCGGGGCTGGCCAAGACGCTGCTGGTCAGCTCGCTGGCCCGCAGCCTGTCGCTGTCGTTCGCCCGCATCCAGTTCACCCCGGACCTGATGCCCGCGGACATCACCGGCACGGAGGTGATCCAGGACGACCTGGCCACCGGGGAGCGGCAGTTCAAGTTCCTGCGCGGCCCGCTGTTCCGCCACGTGGTGCTGGCCGACGAGATCAACCGCACGCCGCCCAAGACGCAGGCCGCCCTGCTGGAGGCGATGCAGGAGCGACAGGTCACCGCCGGTCAGACGACGTATGACCTGCCGCAGCCCTTCTTCGTTATCGCCACGCAGAACCCCATCGAGCAGGAAGGCACCTATCCGCTGCCGGAGGCCCAGCTCGACCGCTTTATGTTCAACATCTACATCGACTACCCGGGCGAGCAGGTCGAAGAGAAGATACTGGGCGAGACCACGCGGGGAGAGCGCCCCACGCTGGAAAGCGTCATCGACGGGCAGGATATCCTCGACATGCAGCGCCTGGTGGAGGAGATCGTCGCCTCGCCCTACGTCGTTCGGTATGCGACGACGCTGATCCGCTCCTCGCGGCCGACGTCGGCGACTGCGCCGGAGTTCGTGCGCAAGATGGTGGACTGGGGCGCGGGCCCGCGCGCCGGCCAGCATCTGATTCTCGGCGCCAAGGTGATGGCGGCCATGGACGGCCGCTTCAATGTCTCGGTGGATGACGTCAGGGACGTGGCCGTGCCGGTCCTCAGGCATCGCATCGCCTGCAACTTCCAGGCGCAGGCCGAGGGCGTGGACAGCGTCAGGGTCGTCGGCCTGCTGCTGGACGAGATCCCCGAGCCGGACGTGAGGAAGTACGAATAGGCCGCCCCTCCGGCTGAGCCGGTGCGGCGCGGGCGGCGCCCCTCCTTGCTCGGACATGACGGATCATGAAGCTCCTGACCATCGCTCATGATGGCCTGCCGGCCCCCGGCATCCTGCTCTGGGACCGCGTGCTGCTGATCGAAGCCGCCTCGGAAGGGCGGATCAGCGGGCCTCTGAGGGGCATCCTGGGGGATGCCGAGAGGATGTCCGCCCTGCGCGAACTGGCGGCGGCGGCCCTCCGCGATGAGGCGTTTGCGGCGCGGTGCTGCGTGCCGTTTCGGACGGAAGAATTGCTCGCGCCTATCCCGCGGCCGGGGAAGGTGCTCTGCCTGGGGCTGAACTACCGTGATCACGCCGCCGAAAGCGGGCACCGCGTGCCGGACGAACCGGTGGTGTTCTCCAAGGCTTCCAGCAGCGTCATAGGCCCGGGCGCGGCCATCCGCCTGCCAGGGGTCTCCGACCAGGTTGACTACGAGGTGGAGCTGGCCTTCGTCGCCGGGCGCCCCGCGAAAGGCGTCGCCGCGGCCCAGGCCATGACGCACGTGGCCGGCTACACGGTGCTGAACGACGTGACCGCCCGGGACTACCAGCGCCTCAAGGGAGGCGGGCAGTGGACGCTGGCCAAGTCGTTCGACACCTTCTGCCCGATCGGCCCGTGGATCGTGACGACGGACGAGGTCGAGGATCCGCACCGGCTGCATCTGGAATGCATTGTCAGCGGCGAGACCATGCAGTCGTCCAGCACCGAGCAGATGATCTTCAGCATCCCGCAGATCATCGAGTACCTGAGCGCGGCCCTGACGCTCGAGCCTGGCGACGTGGTGGGGACGGGGACGCCGCCGGGCGTGGGATTCGCCCGGACGCCGCCCAGGTTCCTGACGGCCGGGGACGTGGTGGAGTGCACCGTCGATAAGGTCGGCACCCTCGTCAACCCCGTCGAGTAGCAGGCCGCGCCGACTTCGCTCCGGAGGTGGGGCAGGACGGATCATGAGTTCCGAACCTCAGACGAATTGCGTCGTGATCGGCGCCGGGGCGCTCGGCCTTGGGTTCCTTGGGCCGGAGCTCACCGTCGATTGCCACGTGATCTATCTGGATGTTCCCGCAAAGGCGGATCTGATGGTCCGCCTGAGTGGGGCAGGGCAGTACGTTTTCAACGAGAGCGGCCTGTCCATGCGGCCCGTGTGCGTGCGAGACGTGGACGGGCTCTGCATCGGGGCGGACGAGGGGGCCGTCCGCGACGCCCTGGGCGGGGCCGACCTCGTGTTCACGGCCGTTGGCGCGGCGAACCTGCCGAAGTTGGCGCCCCTTCTCGCGGCGGCTGCGGCCGAGCGCTCGCCTGAGCGGCCGCTGCGCGTGCTGTGTGCGGAGAACGGGGTCGAGATCGCCCGCAATCTCCGGAAGTCGATTGAGTCGGAGACGGGCGCCGAGCTTGGGGATCGTCTCCTGGTCGGCGATACGGTCATGGCGCGCATGTGCCGAGTGGAGACGGAGCTGTCCCGCGGAGCTCCGGTCATTCATCCCGTCGCTCCCGGCCTGGACTGGGGCGTGGTGGCCGAGGCGTTCTTTGGCATTCCGGTCGAGGCACACGTCGTGGCCGGGTTGAGGCACGTGCCGGCCGCCGTCCGCGCCGATCCCCCGGACAGGTTCCACGCCGCCGAGGACGTCAAGATGCTGGCACACAACGGCCTGCACATCGTTCTGGCGTGCCTGGGTCATCTGAAGGGGCGGGAGCTGTTCTGCGAGTTGCAGCAGGACGCCGAAGCGCTGGAGTTCGGGCGTGGACTCCTCACGCAGGAGGCCGTGCCGGCGCTGCTCAGGAAGCACGGGAGCGCCATCGACCGCAACCAGTTGCTCAACTACTGCGACTCGATCATCAGGCGCGTGACGTGCCCGGTGTTCCGGGACTCGATCGCCCGGGGCGTCCGCGGCATCATGCGCAAGCTGGCGCCGACGGAACGGCTGGTCTACAGCGTGCGCACCGTGGCGGAGCAAGGGATCGAGCCGCGGGCATTCGCGACGGGCCTGGCCGCTGCGGCCGTCGTGGCCCGGCGAATCGGCGAGACCGAATTGAGTTTCGATGAAGTCCTGTCCGTCATTTGCGGCTTTGATGTCGAGGAGGAGGCGGACTTGCTGGCGCTCATAGAGGAGCAGGGGAAGCAGATTGCGTGAAGAGCGAGGCAAACGTCCTCGCGCGGGCCGCAGTGAGGAGGGAATCAGTGATCGAGGTCGTCGGGCACCGCGGCGCTGCTGCCATCGAGCCCGAGAACACCCTTCGCGGCTTCCGCCGTGCGCTTGAGCTGGGCGTCGACTCGACGGAGTGCGACGTCCATCTGAGCCGGGACGGTCGGCTCGTCGTCATTCACGATGACACGGTTGATCGGACGACCGACGGCACCGGGGAGGTCCGTTCCATGACGTTTGCGCAGGTGCGGGCGCTCGACGCGGGGTTGGGGGAGGGCGTTCCCACGCTGCGGGAGGTGCTGGAGACGGTCAGCGGCAAGGCCCCGCTCCACGTTGAGCTGAAGGCGCCGGGCACCGAACGGGCTGCCATACAGGCAGTGAAGGAGATGGGGATGGAGGGCGCGGTCATCTTCACTTCCTTCGACCTGCGCAGGCTCGGGCGGGTCAGGCGGATCGATCCCTTGCTGGAAGTGGGGGCGATCTTCGGCAAGGCGTCCGAGGACTGCTGCACGGGGGCGCTCCGGGTCGGCGCGAAGAGCATCTACGTTTACTATGAGGAGCTCACTCGGGGGCTCGTTGACGAAGCACACGGGGCGGGATTGAGGATCGGCGGGTGGAACCCGGATTCGGAGCCCGAGTGGCAGGACGTGATCGCCCTCGGCGTGGACCTGGTGAGCACGAATCGGCCGGACGGTCTCATTACGATGCTGGCGCGCGCCGGGCTGCGGTGACGCAGGGGGGCATTGCCGCAACGGCCGCCTTAGCGCTTGGCCCGGCGGCGCAAGGCGTTGCGGGCTTCTTCGCGGCGCTGTTCCGCCTCCTTCTTGCGGCGCTTGTCCCACCTTTGCTTGCGCCGCGCCAGGCCGATCTCCACCTTCGCGTAGCCCTCCTTGAAGTAGACCGACAGCGGCACCAGCGTGTAGCCGCGTTGAGTGCACTGAGAGATCAGGCGGCCGATCTCCCGGCGATGGAGCAGGAGCTTCCGCGGCCGCATCGGCTCGTGGTTCCGGATGTTGGCCTGCTCGTAGGGAGGGATGTGCATGTCGAACAGGTAGATCTCCTGGCCCTTCGGGCGGGCGTAGGCTTGCTCCAGGCTGCAGGCGCCGTTGCGCAGGCTCTTGACCTCGGTGCCCTGGAGCACCATCCCTGCCTCGCAGGTGTCCTCGATCATGAAGTCGTGCCAGGCCTTGCGGTTGCGGGCGACGATCTTCACGTTGTTCTGTTGGGCAGTCATGGCGAACGCTGCTGGCGCCGCGGTCCGGAGGCTTTCACTCGCGCAGCATCCACGCGAGGGCCTCCTCGACTTGGGCCAGGTCCACGTCTGTGTCCGTGCAGGGCCCGTGCGGGCGGACGTTGATGACGCCCAGGCCGGGCTTGGGGAAGATAGCTGCGAGCCCTTCCTGGAGCTCCTTTTCGCACGCGATGGCGACCAGGCATTTGACGCTGTCTTGCTTGGCCAGTTCCAGTGCCAGCCGGCCGCCCGTCGCCACGGCGCAGCGAGTTCCGTACTTCTCGCTCAACTCTATCACGTCCTTGACCTTGCAGTTGCCGCAGCGGCGGCACTCGTTGATGTCCCGGGTGATCTTCTGCGTGCACTGGCTGCTCTGGAGGCAGGAGGGCACCAGAATGAGCAGCTCCTCCGGCTTGCAGCGCGCCCGGCGCAGGCGCGTTATCGAATTGAAGAACTTGACTATGGTTCTGCCCATCGTCTCTCTCGGCACGAGTTCCGGCGGCCGCTCAACAGAAGCGATCGCCGGGCCGGATGTCGTGCCCGTGGATGAAATCGCCTGCGTCCATGGCACGGCTGCCGGCGGGCTTCAGCCGCCCTATGATGACCGTGCCCTGGCCGGCGCGCACCGCTATGCCTTCCCCGTCGTCGACGCGGACGACGGTTCCCGGGTCCCACCGGTCGATCTCTTCGGTTGCGTCGGGACCGGTTCGCACTTCGACTAACGTGAGGCGTTGCGTCCGGTCCTGCGTGCGGAGATCACAATAGGCGCCGGGCCACGGCGTCAGCCCGCGCACCAGGTTCCGTATCCGGTCGGCGGGAAGCGACCAGTCCACCCGGCCCTCCTTCTTGCTCAGCTTCGGGGCGAGGGGGGCCGGCTCGCCAGGCTGCGGCTGGCCCGGGATGTCCTCCCCGGCGTCGAGGCGGCCGACGACGTCCGCCACGGCCTCCGCCCCGACCTCGGCCAGCCGGTCGGCCAGTTCGCCGGCCGTTTCGTACTCTCCGATCGTGACTTCCCGTTGATCCAGTATCGGCCCGGCGTCCATCCTGGGCGCCATCCGTATGACGCTGACGCCCGTCGTCTCCTCGCCGTTGATGATGGCCCAGTTGATGGGCGCCGCGCCCCGGTACCGGGGCAGGAGCGACGCATGCAGGTTGATGAACCCGCGCTTGGTGCTCGCCAGGGCGTCGGGCCGGAGTATCTCCCCGTAGGCGACGACCACCGCCAGTTCGGCTTGCCGCGCTTCAAGCTCCGTCACGGCCTCGGGGGCGTTGACGCTCGGTGGCTGGCGAACGTCCAGGCCGAGCCCGAGGGCTGCTTCCTTGACGGCCGTGGGCGCGGGCTTGCCGCTCCGTCCCCTGCGCTTATCGGGGCGCGTTATGACCGCCTTGATCGAATGCCCGGCAGCGTGCAGCGCGTCGAGGGTCGGCACGGCGAAGGGCGGGGTTCCGAAGAAGATCAGTTCCATGACGAATCGTCCCGATCGAGGGCGGCCGGCTCTCGCGCGCCTCAGCCTTGCCCTGTGGCCGACGCCTCGCGCTCCAGTTCCTTCAGGCGCGCCCGCAGGGGCATGAGGCTCGTCGGCGGAACCTTGTCGATAATGAGCACGCCGTTCAGGTGATCCAGTTCGTGTTGCCAGGCACAACTGGCCAGATCCTCCGCCTCCACTTCCACGCGCTCCCCCGTCAGCGTGTACGCAACAACGGCGACCTTTGCAGACCGGGGGACCTTCAAGCGTATGCCCGGCAGGCTCAAGCAGCCCTCTTCCTCCTCCATGTAGCCTTCGCGATGGATGATACGCGGATTGATGAAGATGCGTTTGCCTTCCCTGGTGCCCTCGGCGTCGACCGTGACTATCCTGCTGGTCCAACCGACCTGGGGCGCGGCCAGGCCCAGACCCTCGGCCACGTACATGAAGTCGAGCATCTCCGCCGCCCGCCTGACGAATTCGTCGTCCACCTCGCGGACGGCGCGACAACTGCGCCTCAGAACTCGGTCGGGGTAGTACTTAAGCTCCAACCCGGTCTCCTCCAACCGGACCCACGATGGATGCCCCACGGAACACTATAGGTTAGCAGAAACGCGCCTGCCGGGAAAGCAAACGGCGCCCCGCAGACGGCCGCCGCCGGACTCACGATGCATCGCATACCGCACGCAAGACGTCCCTTACGTAGTCCTCGCTGACGGGCGTGGGATTCGCTTTTCCGGAGCCGCTGCTGACCGCGTAGTCGATGATGCGCCCCTCCCAGTCCGCGTCCGGATAAGGGCCGAGCGAACGCGGCAGGTCCAGCTCGTCAAGCAGGCCGCGAAGCACGTCGAGCGGGTCTCCGCCCATCGCCTCGCGCAGCCTCTCGTGCTTCTCGGGCACCGTCCGCGCGTTCGTCTCCAGCACGGGCGGCATCAGCACGGCGCACACGACGCCGTGGGGCAGGCCGTAACCGAGCCCGACCGGATGGGCCAGGCCGTGCACCGCGCCGAGCCGGGCGCTGCCCAGCGCCAGACCGGCCATGTAGCTGGCTTCCGACATGGCGGAGCGCGCCGCAATGTCCTGCCCGTCATGGAAGGCCGCCGGCAGGTTCCTGACGGCGAGCCGCACGGCGCCGAGCGACAGCGCCTCGGTGGTCGCAATGGCGTGCACGGAGAAGAAGGACTCGATCGCCTGCACCAGTGCGTCCATGCCCGAGGCCGCCGTCACGCTCGGCGGGCAGGTCAGCGTCAGCTCCGGGTCCGTAATGGAGACCGTGGGCATGACGCCGTCGTGGCGGATGCTCTTCTTGACGTGCGTCTCGGGATCGGTGATGACGCCGTTGCGCGTGACCTCGGCGCCGGTGCCGGAGGTGGTGGCGATCGCAATGTGGGGCAACCCGCGCCGCGCTATCTCGCGCCCCCGATGGAACTCGGCGGCGGGACCTTCCTCGTAGGCCAGCGCAGCGGCCACCTTGCCCACGTCGATGGCGCTGCCGCCGCCGGCCTCCACCAGGATGTCGCAGCCGCCCTCCCGCGCGCGCTCGCGGGCGGCATCCACGGTGGCCAGGTCCGGTTCCGGCGGCACCTCCTCGAAGAGCTCGACTTCCAGGCTGCCGGCCTGGAGCAGGGAGATCAACCGTTCGGTAATCCCGGCCTCCCGCAACGCTTTCCGGCCGGTCACCAGCAGGGCCCGCGAGCCGCGTGCGGCCGCCTCCGGCTCAAGTGCGGTGACCGTGCCGCGGCCGACGTGCGAGACTCCCGGAAAGTTGAGCCGCAGAGATTCTCCCATGCGTCGGCCCTCCGTGTGTTTGCGTGGCGCCCGCCTGGGGGGAAGGTTTCGGTACGCCTAGCCCGCGATCTCCTCCAGCCTGGCGGGGGACGCGGCGTCGACGTCTTCGGGCATGGGCAGCATGTCGAGCTCCACGCCGGCCTGAAGCAGCATGTCGTATCCAAATGAGTCGGGATACTCAACCGCCGCTACGACGCGGACGATGCCGGTGTTAATAATCATCTTCGAGCAGAGACTGCACGGTACGTGCGTGCTATAGAGCGTGGCACCATCCATGCGGATGCCATACCGGGCGCCCTGGAGCAGCGCGTTCATCTCGGCGTGCAGTCCTCGACACAGCTCAACCCTCTCGCCGCTGGGCACGTGGAGTCTATCCCGGAGGCAGCCCGTCTCGGAGCAGTGGGGCAGGCCGGTGGGAGCGCCGTTGTAACCGGTCGAGAGGATACGCTTGTCCAGCACGACGACGGCGCCGACGCTGCGCCTCAGGCACGTGGCGCGCTTGGCGACCTCGTGCGCGATGCGCATGAAGTATTCGTCCCAGCTTGGCCGCTCGCCCCTTCCTTCCATCGTCGCTTGCTCCTTCCGGCCCGTTAGATATGCCAAAGCGCGCGTCTTCTCAAGCGAAACGCCTGGCCGCGCTGCCGCCCTGACCTCAGCGCTCTTGGCCGAGCAGTGCCGCGATCTTGCCCGCGTCCGGCTCACGAATCACGCCCAGCTCCGTGATGATGGCCGTGATGTTGGCGGCCGGCGTGACGTCGAACGCCGGATTGTAGACCTCGATCTCGTCGGGGGCGATCACGCGGTTACCCCACCGCGTGATCTCCTCCGGGCCGCGCTGCTCGATGGGTATCCGGCTGCCGTCCGCCAGCGACAGGTC
>CAZSET010000154.1:0-4015 GCA_964605915.1 uncultured candidatus Brocadiaceae bacterium
ATGCGACGGCTTGAAGCGCAGGGCGATGCCGTGCGCCTGTTCACGCGCTTCAGCCCGCGCGCGCGGCTGGACGTCTATGAGTCCCCGCTCCAGCATCAGGCGCTCTTCGTCAGCCTCATGGCGGACGCGCTGCCGCCGCCTCAGCTTTCGATACTGGCCGACGGCGACCCGGCCGGCACCGTGTTCGAGATACGTTCGAGCGCCGAGGCGACAATCCTCGACTACACGTTGATGTCGGTTCCTTACCGGCTCGTCCCGAAGCCGCGCGTCTTACTGCTGGGTGAGGCGGGCGGCGTCAACGTCTGGCTGGCGCGCCGCATGGGGGCCGAGCACATCACCGTGGTCCAGCCCGACCCCGAGATCGTGCGCTTGATGCGGGGCCCCCTGGC
The DNA here is from genome assembly GCA_964605915.1 of uncultured candidatus Brocadiaceae bacterium. Taxonomy (GTDB): domain Bacteria; phylum Planctomycetota; class Brocadiia; order SM23-32; family SM23-32; genus DAOVRD01. Next base: position 390 of record CAZSET010000154.1, read on the forward strand.
GCCGATGGCCGGCGAGGTGCTGTCCAGCCCTGACGTGGAGGTCGTGACGACGGAGCCCCGCACTTTCCTGGAGCGCAACCGCGACCGCTTCGATTTCATTCAGCTCGTGACCGCCGAGGGGATGGCGGCGGGCGCGAGCGGGCTGCTTTCGCTTCACGAGGACTTCCTGCTGACGCGCGAGGGTCTCGGGCAGTGCCTCGGCCATCTCACGGAGAGAGGGGTGGTCGCGGCCACGCGAGGTCGCCAACTGCCGCCGCGCGACAGCGTGAGACTGATGGCGACGATGGCGGCTGCGCTGGAGGAACTCGGGCTTGGGGAACCGGGACGCCACATGGTGCAGTTGCGCGATCACCAGGCCGTGACGACCCTTGCCTTCCGGTCTCCGACCACCGCCCAGCACTGCGCGGGCCTTCTTGCGGCCGCGTCGGACCTGGCGTTCGACGTCGAGTGGGCCGCCTGTCCCCAGGTCCGCTACGACGAGCAGACGCACCAGGTGGAAGGCCCCGAGGGGAAGCCCTACTCGTACTTCCATCACGCGGCACAGCAAGTGCTCTCTGGCGAACGGGAGCGTTTCTTCGACGAGTGGGCCTACAACGTTCGCCCGGCGACCGACGACAGCCCTTACTTCTACAACTTCTTCCGCTGGCGGTCGCTGCCGCGCTTCATCGAGGCCTACGGCGACCAGTGGCTCAGGCGGACGGAGCTGGGATACGTGGTGCTGGTCTTCGCGCTTGCGCAGGTCGTCGTGGTGGGCGGGGTGCTGATACTGCTGCCGCTGTTGTGGCTGCGGCGCCGGGCCGCCCCGGGCGGGCGGCTGGCGACCGGCGGCTACTTCCTCCTGCTCGGCCTCGCGTTCATGATGCTCGAGATGACCTGCCTGCTCAAGTTCACCTACTTCCTGGGCGATCCGATTTACGCGGCGGCGGGGATCATCGGTTCGTTCCTGGTCTTCAGCGGGCTGGGCAGCGCGGCGAGCCGGCGGCTCTGCCCGTCGCCGGGGCGGGCGATCTGCGTGGCGGCGTTGGGGATTGCGGCGCTGGTGGCCCTGTATGCGCTGGGGCTGGACGCCGTGTTCCGGGCGCTGATCGGCTGGCCTCTGCCCGGGCGCGTGGCGGCGTCGGTGGCGCTGACGGCACCGCTGGCGTTTCTGATGGGCTGGCCCTTCCCGAACGGGCTGGCGCTGGTCTCGCGGGCTCATCCGCGCCTGACGCCGTGGGCGTGGGGAACGAACGGCTTCGCGTCCGTGGCGGCTTCGCCGCTGGCGGTGATGATCGCCATCAGCGCGGGCTACAGCGCGGTCCTCTGGCTCGTGATCGTCCTCTACCTCCTGGCCGCCGTCCTCTCCTTTCGGCTCGTGAGCCGACGGGCGGTTGCGTCTGAGAGGTAAGGTCGCGCAGTCAGGCCAGGCCTGCCACCTGGTCACCTCGCGGCTCGCATCTTGTCAATCTGCGGTCGTAAGAAGTGGCGACTTGCCTGAAGCTGGCCCTCAGGTCAAGAACTTGTCGCCGTTGAAGTGGATCAGATGGTCAGGGATCTCAGCGATCCAGACTTCGGTCTCCCAAGCGATCGACTCGATGTGCCGTTTGAACTCCGCGAAATCAGGAAACGCACTAACGTAGACCCGTCTTGCTGGTGATCCCTCGAGCAAGCCCTCGAGCTCGGTGTACCTCTTGGGTGTCACGGGACCGTGTGAAGTGACAGCTTCGATGAGGAACAGGGACTTGCTTCCAGGAGTGAAGAGAACGATGTCTGGCAGCTTGTCATGTTTGGACACGGGGAAGCCGAGCTTCCGAAGCATGTCAGCGGCGACGTGTATGTCTTTCTTGGCTGTATCGCCGAAGTACAGAACCGTGGCTCCTGGGACAAACCTGGGCGCAAACTCCTCGAGAACCGCTGCCTGGAGGACGTTATGCCTGCCGGGTGACAGCGCCAAGGACTCCCCCGATGGCAACTTCACAGGCACCATGCGCTGCTTCCGTCTACGGCGGTATAGATCCAAGAGGGAGCCCTGCTCCTCCCGGAACGCCTGAAGCTGAGCCTCGTATTCGCTGGTGCCGTAGTTGTGGATCACTTCCAGGGCTTCTTCGGTGAGTGCGTAATGCGTCCGCGGGCTGTTGGTGGGAAGGCCCGGTGCGTCCGGATTCTTGTCTGCGATTCGCGCTTGCTCCAATTGATGCAGGACACGGCGACGGACAGTCTCCCTTGTGTTTTCGGCGTACTCCTTGCCGTAGCGTTCCCTCATGCGCAGAAGGATGTCGTGGATTCTCATGCTCTCGCGCTTGGCAGATCTCCAACGAGAGTGCTTCTTGACCCCTGATAGGGCAAGCAGTGCATAGCCGGAGATCTCATTGCACTGCTCTGGTGGCAAGCCAAATCCTCGGAGTATGGCCTGCGCATCGTCTAGCTTGGACATGCTATTCCTCGCGGTCTGATGCTATGTCAGCAGCCAAGTGGCCAGGTATGTCCAGCATGTTGTTGGCAACGGTCTCCACAACCGATGGATCGCGGCTACCTACGGTTTTCTCCCCGATCTTGCGTAGCCGTTGGATGTCTGGAAGCGGAAGGCAGCTTATGTCCGCTGCCCCGACTTGAGTGTTGCCGTTGATTGTCCGGAAGTACCGGTCAAGCACCGACAGATTCAACACCGCAGCAATGCCCGCGGCCTCTTCTGCCGAAAGCGGCTCACCCGCGCGCGCTACGTAGTTCAGATGGTTCTCCAGAGCTACGCGGTCGGATTCGAGGCCCGTTGCACGCAAGGGCGCCGCGGTTATGCGACGCCTCTCCTCCTTGGCACTGAAACGACGCAAGAGGACGTAGTTCGTCGAGGGTAAGAGCAGCTTCTCTGACTGATCGCTGGCCTCGAAGTACTGAGGTTTGTGGAGACCAGCGATAGGCCAGACAGTCTGCATCCGCCGAACATGGTGCATCCAAAGGAAGGGCACGGTGTCTTCCCCATGTTGGGTTCGCTGGAACTCCTTCGCCCGAAACGCGACCACCGGGCCCGTGGAAACTTGAAGCCCCAGAGTCTCGAACGTCTCCGGCCATGCTTCGATAAGGCGGAGTGTTTCCACGTCCCTGGCCGACGTTGGCAGACATAGCCTGCCGCCCAGGCAGTTGACATTGAGCACTCTTCCCAGTGGGAACGGCTGCCCCACTGCTGAGTCGAGGTCCGTGATGCCCTCGCTGGAGGATATCCATACTGACGGTTGCTTCTCTTCCCGGCCGCCAACTCCATTCCGTTGCGCAACTATGACCAAGTTCTCCTGGAGGACTCCCTGGTGCCCAAAGGCCGCGCGACGGGACCCAAAGACATGGATCCTCCGCGGCAGGACCTTCGAGAAGAATACAGCACGAAAGCGCTTGAAGTACTCGCCGGAAGCGAAACTCCGCGGGACGATGAAGGCCAGAATCCCATTCGGTCGTAGCATCTGGGCGGCTACAGCCATGAAAAGGGCATAGATGTTCGGCTGTCCATTGACTACTCGGGCTGCCAGTGCGGACCGTGGATCGGACTTCCGTATCTTGCCGTATGGCGGGTTCGATATGGCGACGTCGTACTCGCGCCAAGCATCCTTGCCTCTCTTGTGCAGGAGGCCCCCGCCTAGCCTGTAGGCGCAGGCGGTCAC
>CAZSET010000154.1:4025-9604 GCA_964605915.1 uncultured candidatus Brocadiaceae bacterium
CTTCTCACCTATCGTGTAGTGCAGTGTCTTGCCGTGACGCGCCAGTGTCCTTCGACAATCCTCCAAAGTCCGCCGCAGAAGAGCAATCAGAGCAGGGCAGGTCTCGTAAGCCTGTATCTCCACCGTTCTGCAGTATGTGTCGGTTGCCAGACGTTCACATACGGCGGCGGACAAAATGCCGGTTCCCGCCCCTGGGTCTAGAAGACGAATAGACCGCCTCCTAGGCAGATCAACCATACCAGCGATGAAACGAGCCACGGGCGCTGGCGTGAAGAACTGCCCTTGGCTCTTCCTTGTCTGCCTTCCGACGGCCTGTGAGTAGCGATCTGCCAGACCACTGGCGCGGACCACCAGGCTCTCAGAGCCTATCGCCAATGCCTTGCGATTATTGCTTTGCATTGCCAAGACGCGAATAATCAGCTGTGCCATGCGAACCCATTCATCGTCACGCCTGTGACTATACACTGAAATAGACTACGTGTCCAGCCCCATGGGGACAGGCACCCGTTGGGCGCACCAGGGCTGGGCCCTCGTTTCCCGGATCATGTTGCGCAGCAGGGCGGCGCGTTCGAAGTCCAGCTTCGCCGCCGTATACCGCTGTTGTCGGTCAAGGACTCGCTCAGGACGTTCTGGATTGGGCAACTCGGTGGGGTTATACTCTACGCAGTGCACGCCTTGCCTCTAGACTCGCGAGCTGGCGCCATGGCCGAAGCCTCTCAAGAGTGGTTCAGACAGGCCGAGTATGACTTCGAGACAGCCCGGGCCATGCAAGCCGCGGGGCGGCGCTTCTACGCCGTGTTCTTCTGCCACCTGTCGCTGGAGAAGGCCCTGAAGGGGCTCTATGCAGCGAAGTTCGGTCAGCTCCCACCGAGGACGCACGACCTCCTGTTCCTGGTCGAACGCATTGGGCTTGAGTTGCCGGAGGACAGATTCGATTTTGTGGCCGCTCTGAATACAACGAGCGTCAGGACCCGTTATCCAGAAGATCTTGCTGCGATGCAGGCGGAGTTCCCGGAGCCGAGGCCCCGGGACATCCTCGACCAGACCGAGGGGACATTGAGATGGCTCAGGACACAGCTCGACAAGCCGTGAAGTTCCTGGAGGACTGCCTCAAGGAAGCGGGGCTCCGCGACTTGCGGGTGATACTGTTCGGGTCCCGCGCCCTGGGGGGTGCAACCGACGAGAGCGACGTGGACGTCGCCATAGTCTCGTCTTCGTTCCAGGGCAAAGACCTGTTTGAACGCGCGCGGATGATCCGCGACGTACATGTGCGGGCCATCAGGGAGTTCGACCTTCCTTTCGACATACTGATGTTCACGCCCGAGGAGTTCGACAGCGATTCTCTGAGCGCCCGGTTCGTCAGGGCAGCGGCAGGTTCCTGAAGGCCCTGTTCTGACGGTGGGGTGCCCGTCATTCCTGCGGGCGGGCTCTGGTGCTGAGTGTCAGCTCGCGAATCCTGTCGCGCAGCAGGGCGGCGCGTTCGAAGTCGAGGTTTGCGGCGGCGTCCTTCATCTCCTTCTCCAACTCGTCCAGCCGATTGGCCGTCACGTAGTCCTCCTCCGCCTCGGCGATGACGGGCGTCTCGACGCGGCGCTTCCACGCCTGGACCTCGTAGGCGATTCCCGCCTGTATCTTCTTGCGGATGGTCTGCGGCTTGATGCCGTGCTCTTCGTTGAAGGCGAGCTGCGTCTGGCGCCTGCGCTCGGTCTCCTCGATGGCCCGGGCCATGGACTCCGTTACCTCGTCGGCGTAGAGGATCACCTCCGCGTTGACGTTCCGCGCGCAGCGCCCCATCGTCTGGATCAGAGACGTGTCGGAGCGCAGGAACCCCTCCCGGTCGGCGTCCAGTATGGCCACCAGCGAGACCTCCGGCAGGTCAAGCCCTTCCCTGAGCAGGTTCACGCCGACGATCACGTCGTACTTGCCCCGCCGCAGGTCGTTCAGGATCTCGACGCGCTCGATGGTCTTGACCTCGCTGTGCAGGTAGCAGCCGTCGATGCCTTCCTCGCGCAGGTAGTCGGCCAGGTCTTCGGCCAGGCGCTTGGTCAGGGTGGTGACCAGCACGCGCTCGCCCCGCTCGGCGCGCTTGCGGACCTCGAGGATGACGTCTTGCACCGGGCCTCGGGCGGGCCGCACCTCGATCTTCGGGTCGACAAGGCCCGTCGGGCGGATGATCTGCTCCACGACGCGTCCGTCGCACCTATCCACTTCGTATTCGGCGGGCGTCGCAGACACGAAAAGGACGCGGTTCACGAGCTGCTCCCACTCGTCGAACGTGAGCGGCCGGTTATCGAGCGCCGACGGCAGGCGGAAGCCGTAGTTCACCAGCGTCTGCTTGCGCGAGCGGTCGCCGTGGTACATGGCGTGGAGTTGAGGGACGGTCTCGTGGCTCTCGTCCACGATGCAGAGGAACTCGTCGGGGAAGTAGTCCAGCAGGCAGGTGGGCCTCTCGCCGGGCTGGCGTCCGCTGATGTGGCGGGCGTAGTTCTCGATGCCGGGGCAGAAGCCGACCTCGGCCAGCAACTCCATGTCGTAGCGGGTGCGGGCCTCCAGCCGCTGGGCCTCCAGGGCCTTGCCCCCGGCCCGCAGCTCCCGGAGCCTGTCCTCCAGCTCCATCTCGATGCTCAGCAGGATGTTGTCGAGCCGTTCCTCGGGCGTGACGAAGTGCTTGGCGGGGTAGATGGCGATGGACTCGGCCTCCTCGAGCTTGTGCCCGCTCAAGGGGTCGATGACGACGATGCGGTCCACGAAGTCGCCGAACAGGTCCACGCGGTAGGCAATCTCCTCGTAGGCGGGGTAGATCTCCAACACGTCCCCGCGCGCGCGGAACGTGCCGCGACGCAGGTCGCTGTCGCTGCGCCTGTACTGGATCTCCACGAGCTGGCTGAGCAACTCGTCCCGTTCGACTTCCTGCCCGACCTCGATGTTGACGAACATGGCCTGGTAGTCTTCGGGCGCCCCGATGCCGTAGATGCAGGAGACGCTGGCCACGATGACGACGTCGTCCCGCTGCATCAGGCGCGTGGTCGCCGCCAGGCGCAGCCGGTCGATGTCCTGGTTGATGCTGGCGTCCTTGGCGATGTAGAGGTCGCGCGAGGGAATGTAGGCTTCCGGCTGGTAGTAGTCGTAGTAGCTGACGAAGTAGCCGACGGCGTTTTCGGGGAAGAACTCCTTGAACTCGCTGTAGAGCTGGGCGGCCAGGGTCTTGTTGTGGCTGATGACGAGCGTGGGCAGGCCGAGCCCGGCGATTAGGTTCGCCATGGTGAACGTCTTGCCGGTGCCGGTGGCGCCCAGGAGCGTCTCGCACCCGCTGCCGCCCCGGAAGCACGCCAGCAGCTCGGCGATCGCCTCGGGCTGATCGCCCGCCGGTTCGAAGCTGGCTTCGAGTTGAAACTGCGCCATGTCAGTTGGTGCCTTCTGAGTCGACCGGTGGCGGCGCGCACATGGCGTGCGGCCGGATCGCCTCGATTGTCTTCTCGCCTATGCCGTGCACGTGGGCCAGGGCTTCGAGGGAAGGGAACGGCCCGTGCTCCTCCCGATACTGGACGATGGCTTCGGCCGTCTTGGGCCCGATGCCCGGCAGCATCTCCAGCTCGTAGCCCGCCGCCGTATTGACGTTCAGCCTGGTCGGCATGGGCAAGCTATCACCCCCTTGCGTAACGGCCACCGAGGCACTTGGGCGGCTGGCCTGGAGGACCTGCGCCAGGCCGATGGCTGCCAGCAGCAGTCCGATCCCGACCGCCAGGACCAAAAGCTCCCTGCCGGACAGTGAGAACCAACGCGTGCCGGCGATGGATGGTCGGCCCATTCTTCCTGGGGTCCCCCCTCACTCGCTCGCGTCCAGGATGGCCTGTTTCAGATCGTCCGGGACGGTGTCCCGGACCTGCTCCTCCACTGCAACGGCCAGCCCACCGTAGGAGGTGGGCCTGTAATAGGCCTTGATGATGACGCCCGGGTGATGGTTGCAGATCAGCATCGGCATCTGCGTGGGCGTGTGCCGCACGATCACGTAGCTGATGCCCTCTTCCTCATGGTAGGGGCAGCGGAAGAGCTTCGCCACCTCCTCGGTCTGGTCCCACTTCAGTGTCTCTCCGGTGGCCCTGGTGATCTGCCAGCCGTAGCGGCGGCTGTGGAGCAGGCGGTGGCGCAGGTCGGATACGCTGTCGAACGTGCGGGGGTCCTCGTAGACCAGCCTGGCCAGCAGCATCAGCGCTTCCATGTTATCCCGGCAGCGGAACTTGGGGCTCGGCTTCAGGGACATGACGTACTGCGCCCACGCCGTCTCGAATCCCTGCACGTCCGTGCCGAAGCTGACGCGGAACGCCTCCGCTTGATCCTCCTGTTCGGACAGCTCCTTCAGGAACCGGCTCAGCATGCCAGCATAGCGACCGCCCTCGGCGTGAATGAGGAAGTGGGCGAGCGACCAGGCCTGCGAGTAGAAAAGGTCTGCCCGGTGGCTGCTGGTGCTCACGTTCTGGAGCCACCTGTCAGGGTCAATGGTGAATAGCTGCGCCAGGGGGATGTAGCGCCCGCGCGCAATGGCGCTCTGCACCGTGTGAAGGCGCAGCGTGGGCACCTGGCCCGTCGTGAAGCCCTGGCCGTTCCACGTGGCTTCGGCGAAGTACTCGGCCAGGCCTTCGTTGAGCCAGACCGGGCATTCCTGTGAGACCACGTTGTACATGAACTGGTGGAAGCCCTCGTGATAGAGGGTGCGCAGCACCTCTTCGGTCGTCCGTCCGTGCCTGTGGGCTGCCAGGAGGTGGTCGTAGGACACGAAGACCCCCGTCGAGCCCTTGACCTGCGGCGGCGTCACCTTCCAGTACTGTTCTTCGTCGTCGAAAACCGCCACCCGGAACCTGAGCGTCATCTGCCCGTAGTTGCCGAAACGGTGCGAGTATTCCTTGAATATCTCCTCCATGTGCGCCCCCACCAGATGGGCGAACTCGGGGCTCACGTCCGTCTCGATGGAATAGTGCTCCGTTTGCTCTTTGAAGAGCTCCGGGCTGGCGTGCGACGCGGCTGCCCAGAGGAGGGCCAGCAGGGCCGCGCAAAGGGCGGTGCGAAGCGTCTTGCCGGGCCGACGTATCTGCCGCATCAGTCCCGTCTTAAGTGCTGAAAGGCACAGTGGCCTGGTTGGCGGAAGCGGACATTCTCCATTCTACCTGTCCGCTTCGGGCGTATCAACGCGAGGAGCCTGCGCCGCGCCCAGGATTGGTGCGCAGGTCCGTTCTTGACTCGTGTCGGGCGTGCAGTTAGCATCGCGGCTTCCCGCCCGTCGAACCGGACGGGCCGCCAGGGCCAGCATTGACAACTGACCGGAGCGCACACAGATGAGAGTATCCATCATAGGGGCCGGCGGGTTCGTCTTCCCGCTCACGATCACCCGGGACGTCTGCTCTTCTGAAGAGCTGCGGGACTGCACTATCTCGCTGATGGACATCGCTCCCGACCGCCTGGCGCGCACCGCGCAGGGCGCCCGCGCACTCGTCGAGGAGTTCGATCTGCCCACGAAGATCGAGGCGACGACGGACCGCCGGGAGTCGCTGGACGGGGCGGACTTCGTCGTCATCGCCTGGCAG
>CAZSET010000155.1:0-9505 GCA_964605915.1 uncultured candidatus Brocadiaceae bacterium
GGCTGGCCTGGAACACTGCTCCGCGCACCGGCAAAAACTGATCCACCTGGTCCGTCACGGGATAACTAAATGACCCTGCAGCATTTCGTCGGCAGGTGCTCGCCTCTTCGGCCCGTGCTATAATGGGCGCCCGCATTCGCCGACATCCGTTTCGGTTGCGTTGTGAGGTTACAGGTGTGTCCACAGGAGGACGCTCAATGTCAGTCCTGAGGTGTTGCGCTCTGCTGATGGTGGTGACCGTTCTGTATGTGGCGCTGGCGCCGCCGGCGCATGGCGCCGAGAGCCAGTGGACCCCTGAAAGGGTGGCCGAGGCCACGCGGCTGAGCAACATCGTGTTCTTCAAGGAGAGCACGACACGGGAGACCACGCGCGGACCCCAGAGGTGGTATCTGTGGAGCGCGGTCGTCTCGGGCGAAGTGGACGGCCTCAGCTCAGCGGCCACCGCCCTGCCCAATCCCAAGGCTGCAAGGACGGGAGAGCTGGGTCTGCGCCTCGACCTGGACATCAAGGGCACGAATCCGGTCTGGCAAATTCAGATCGCGGCAGAGATCAACCCGCCCATCGCTTCCATGTCGCGCACAAAGAACCTGTTCGACGTTTACGCCTATCAGCCCAGGGGCGCGCTGGAGTTCGACCTGCGCGGGGACGCCAGAGGCAAGGGGCTGGCCGTCGCGTTCTACGCACCCAACCAGCTCAGCCAGATGCCGCAGTGGACGCCGCTCGATCCCCACCTGAGCGCCACGGACGGCTGGCAGCACGTCGTCGTGCCCGTGGCACAGATGGACCTGAGCAACCCGAAGAGCGACCTGCACGTGGCCAGCCGCGTGCTGATCGGGGGCCAGGGCTACGCCGGCCGTCTCCAGATCGACCTGGACAACATCGTCCTGCACTCGGACGGCCCCGAGCCCGAGCGCGGGCCCGTGCGGCTGAACCACGTCGGATACCTCCCCGGCGCCCGCAAGGTGGCCTTCGTGGCGGGCAGCCGACTCTTCGACATAGCAGGCCGCCCGTTCCAGGTGCGTGCGGTGGGTCCGGACGGCGCCCCCACCGGCGATCCCGTGCTGCGGGGCACGCTGAAGCTGCGCGCGGAGTTCGAACCGAGGATCTACGGCGAATGGGTCTACGAGGCGGACTTCAGCGCCTTGCGCCAGCCCGGCCGCTACGTGCTGGAGGTCCCGGGCGTCGGCCGCTCAGTCGGGTTCTACGTCAACGAGGCCGTCTACGATTACCTGTTTTACCATCTGAGCCGCATGTTTATGTTCCAGCGCAACGGCGGCGCGCTGCCTGAGAAGAATGCATTCGAATGGGCCCGCCGTGCCTGCTACACGAACCCCATACCGTTCCAGAGCGACCCGACAAAGACCAGGCGCGTCCTGCACGGCTGGATCGACGCCGGAGACGCGCGCGTCTATCCCCACGACTTCGACACGGGCCAGCTCATGCTGGCCTGGGAGATGACGCAGGAGAAGCACTTCGACGGCCAGCTCAACCTGCCCGAGAGCGGCAACGGCGTGCCCGACTTCGTGGACCAGTTGCACTGGAAGTGCGAGTACTTCCGGGAGATGCAACTGGACGACGGCGCCTGCATCGGCTACATCATGCCCTCCACGCAGAGCGGGAGCAACCCGGACAAGGGGCGCGACAAGGGCTGGGCGAACGATCCCGACCCGCGCCTGATACTGGACCGGCGGCTCCAGTATGACCGTAGCGTGCGGATCGGCACCTGCATGGCCGCGATGGCCCGAATCCTGAAGCCCTACGACGCGCAGGGGTCCGAGGCCCTCGCCGCCGCAGCGTTGCGGGCATGGCAATGGGCCGAGCGCAACGTGCCCAACGCCGAGCCGGGCCGCGCGCCCGGCTGGCAGGACGACGTACTCTGGGCGGCCGTCGAGATGTGGCGCCTGACCGGCCAGAAAAAGTACCATAACGTGGTGCGCGACCTGAAGGATACCGAGGGCCGCTGGGACAGCAACGCATGGAAGGACGACAGTGCCCCGCTGGCCTGGGTATCTTATGCCCTCGACCCGCGCGCCGACACGGGCATCCGCGGCGAGTTCATCCAGCGCTTCGCGGGCCAGCTTGACGTGCTGTTCGACCTTTCTGCCCAGGATCCCTACGCCGTGGCCGTCGACCCCCACGGGTGGTACCACTGCCCGGGGCGGATCGGTGAGACCGCCTACCTGCTGCTGACGGCCCAGAAGCTGACCGGACAGGACAGATACCGGCAGTTGGCCGAGGAGTACGTCCACTACTTCTGCGGGCGGAACGTCTACCGCTTGTGCGACATCTCGAACGTAGCCGAGGAGACCTACAGCACGCCGTTCAACATGTACGAATGGATCCCCGGCCGCACGGCCTGGATGCCCGGCTACGCGGTCTACATGTCCGTCGATCAGGGCGGGAACTTGTCGCGCTTTGCCGGACGGCGCATCCGCGTGACTCGATGGAACTGGTACTTCGGCGAGCCCGCCATCGGGTTCAACTCCGGGCTTGCGGCGGCCTGCATGATGCTGATGGACGGCAAGCGCTACGACGACCTGATCAACCTGGGCGCGTTCCCCGGCGTGAAGCCTTACAGGCCCGGCCTCCCCTTCCCGCCCACGCCGGTCGGCGGGCCCTGGGGCACCGAGCCGGTGGTGCCGGGCCCGGTCCGCTAGCGTCGGCAGAAGACACAACGGTCAACAAAAAGGTGAAGACGATGGTGCGTGCATCTTGCGTGCTGACGGTGCTCCTGATGCTTGTGACCGGCTGCGCCGCCCTCGGCCCGGCCGCCCTCGGCCAGGCCGCCGGGGACGAATGGACTCCGGCGAAGGTGGCCGAGGCCACGCGCCTGAACACGCTGGTTTTCTTCCAGGAGGAGCTCCGTCGCGGCAACCCGGACGGCGAGGCGCGGGGGCTGCTGGGAAGCTACGTCCCGCGGGGGCAGGTGACGGGCCTGGAGAACCCGGAGCAGAATCTGCCGTCGAAAGAGGCGGCCAAGGACGGCGAGTTGGGCCTGCGACTCAACCTGCAGATCGAGGGCGACGACCCCGCCTGGGGACTTGAGATCACGCCGGAGCTGGTGCCCCCGTACGGCAGCACGAGCCGGCCCAGGGCCTTCTTCGATGCCTGGGGCTACCGCCCACAGGGCACCATCGAATTCGACCTGCGCGGCGACGCCCGGGGCAAGGGGCTCGCGGTGTCCTTCTGTTGCACCTACGGACTCGGCACGACCAGGCCACGGCCGACGCGGCTCGACCCCTATCTGAAGGACGCGACGGACTGGCAGCACGTCGTCGTGCCCGTCGCCGACCTGGACTGGGAGGTGAAGGGCGCCCGCCTGGTGACCGCCAACCGCCTCGTGCTTTCGGGCGAGGGGTACGCCGGCAAGCTCCAGATCGACCTGGATAACGTCGTGCTGCGCTCCGACGGCCCGGAACCGGAGCGCGGCCCCGTGCGCGTCGATCACGTGGGCTACCTGCCCGACAGCTACAAGATCGCCTTCGTCTGCGGCAGTCGCCTGTTCCACCTGGAGGGGCGGCCGTTCATCGTCCGCGCGGTGAACGCCGCCGACGAACCGGTCGGCGAGCCGGTCCTCAGCGGCAAGCTGACGCTGCAAGCGCCCTTCGAGCCCCGGCTCTACGGCGAGTGGATTTACGCGGCCGACTTCACGCCCGTGCGGCGACAGGGCCGTTTCGTGGTCGAGGTGCCCGGCGTCGGACGCTCGGTGGCATTCTTCGTGGACGAGCGCGTCTATGACTACCTGTTCTACCACCTGGCGCGGTTCTTCATGTATCAGCGCAGCGGCACGGGCCTGTCGGCGAAGAATGCCTTCGAGTGGGCGCGTGAGCCCTGCTACACGGACCCAGTGCCCCTGGCGAGCGACGAGTCAAACAAACGCCGTGTCCTGCACGGCTGGGTCGATGCCGGCGACTCGCGCATGTTCCCCCACACGGATCGCCTGGCGCCCATGATGCTGGCCTGGGAGATGAGCCGGGAGAAGCACTCCGATGGCCAGCTCAACCTGCCTGAGAGCGGCAACGGCATACCCGACTTCCTGGACGAGGCCCGCTGGCAAGGCGAGTACTACCGCGACATGCAGCTCGAAGACGGCCGATGCATGGGTTACCTGCTGACCGGCAAGCGGGGCGGTGGGTCGCCCATCGCCGGATCCGGCAAGGGCTGGGCCAACGACGACGATCCGCGCTACATCCGCGACGACAGGTTCCGCTACAGCACCCACCTGCAGACATGCGGCTGCATGGCCATGATGGGCCACCTGCTGAAGCCCTACGATTCGGACGGGTCAGCAGCCTTCCAGGCCGCCGCTCTGCGGGCCTGGGACTGGGCCGAGGCGAACCGCCCCGCCCCGCGCGAGGGCGAGAAGATGGCCTATCCCGGCGAAACAATGTGGGCCGCGGCCGCACTGTGGCGGGCGACTCGCCAAGACCGCTTCCACGATCTCGTGGTCGAACTGGCCGACACAGACGGCGGCTGGCGGGACAGCGGCTTCCACGGCGCCACCTACTGGGCCTGGCTCGCCTACATCCTCGATCCCGAGGGCGACCCCGCGCTGCAGGAGCAATTCCGCAGCCGCTTCGTCGACGGCCTCTCCGCCCTGTTTGAGATGGTGACACGCGAGCCCTACCTCGTGTCGGTCTGTCCGCACGGCTGGCACACCAATCCGGCCGGCGCCGGCGGCGTGGCGATGCAACTGGCGATGGCCTGGAAGCTGTCGGGCCGCGACGAGTTCCGCCGGCTGGCCGAGGAGCACGTGCACTACGTCCTGGGACGCAACCCCTACCGCCTGTGCTGCGCCTCCAACATCTGCCCCGAGAGCTTCAGCGACATCTACCATGGCTACGAGTGGGTGCCGGGTCGCGACGTGTGGATGCCCGGCTTCGTGGGCCACATGTCTGCATGGGGCAGCCATACCATGTCGCGCTTCTACGCCCGGCACGCGCGCCCGACGCGCATCACGTGGGACTGGGGCGAGCCGTGCGTGGGGTTCAACTACGGCATCACGGCCGCCGTGATGCTCCTAATGGAGGGCGAGGGCCACGACGACCTGATCAACCTCGGCGCGTTCCCCGGCTGGCCGCCGGTGCGGCCCGGCCTTCCCTTCCCAGCCACTTCCGTGGAGGGACCGTGGGGCGAGGAACCGGTCATCCCCGGCCCACCCAAATAGATGGAACGAAGCACCGGGAGAAACTCGATGGGCCAGAAGCCGATTGCCGTTCTGGGCGGTGGCGCCGGTGCACACATGATGGCGGTGGACTTGACGGACCGCGGCCACAGGGTCCACCTGTGCGAGCATCCTGACTTCGCGGCGACGTTCGAGACCACGCTGAGCGCCCAGGCCATCGAGGCGGTGGGCATCGGCCCGAAGGGCACCTATCCCATCCATCGGGTCGGCACCGACATCGCCGCAGCCCTGGATGAAGCCGAGTGGGTGAACGTGGTCATGCCGGCCATCGGCCACGAGACGTTCTTCCAGCAGATGGTGTCCCACCTGCGCGACGACCACAAGGTGGTCGTCTGGGCGGGCGACTTCGGCTCGCTGCGCCTGCGGCAGATGCTGCTGGACGCGGGCAAGCCGGGCGGCGTGACGATCCTCGAGACCAGCACCTTGCCCTACGGCACGCGCCTGGTCGAACCGGGCAAGATCAACCTGCTCCTGGTGGCCCCGCACGTGGTCGCGGCTGCCGTGCCGAGCAGCCGCACCGGGGAGGCCGTGGCGAAGCTGCACCGAATGTTCCCCTGCATCGCGCCGGGGCAGCACGTGCTGGCCGCCGCCTTCAACAACGCCAATCCCATCGTGCACCCGCCGGGCTCGCTGCTGAACACGGGCCGCATCGAGTATTCGGGCGGCGACTTCTACATGTACCGCGAGGGCATCACGAAGTCGGTCGCGCGTGTCATCCGTCAGGTCTATGAGGAGTCGCGCCGCGTGGCCCGGGCGCTGGACTTCGACATGACCGAGTACCGGGACATCGACTTCCGCACGACGTGCAGCATCATGGGCGTGGAATTCGTCGCGCCGTTCGACACGTCGGGTGTGATCGCCGGCATCCTTGGCCCGTGCACCGTGCACGATCGCTACATCACCGAGGACCTCCCGTTCGGGTTGGTGCCCCGTTCGCAATTGGGCAACGTGGCCGGCGTGCCGACGCCGCTGATCGACGGCATCGTCTCGATCGGCTCCATCGTCTGCCAGGAGGACTACTGGCAGACGGGGCGGACGCTGGAGAAGCTCGGCCTGGCCGGCCTGGACAAGGACGGCATCCTCAAAGCCGTCGCGAGCTGACGGCAGGTGCTCACGCCTGCGGCCGCCCGCCGCGTTGCGCTCTTCAGCCCCCGCGCCGCC
Source organism: uncultured candidatus Brocadiaceae bacterium (assembly GCA_964605915.1). Classification (GTDB taxonomy): domain Bacteria; phylum Planctomycetota; class Brocadiia; order SM23-32; family SM23-32; genus DAOVRD01. Next base: position 6,347 of record CAZSET010000155.1, read on the forward strand.
GCGGGGGCTTGCTTGTTGGGCGGGCGTTCTGTTGCCGGCCGGGGGCACCGAACGTATGATGGACATGGTTTGGGGCCGGGCAGTCGAGTCCGGCAAGGGCTTTCATGCAGGGAAGGAGTGCTCCGATGGGTCGGCGATCCCGAAGATGTGTGCTTGCCGTGTGCATTCTGTGGGCCATGGTCTGGGCGACGGAGGGAACTGTGAACGCTCAAGCGGATGCCTCCCTGCCCCCGGGAGTCAAGGCGGTCTGGGACGTGGAGAAGGCCTGGCGCGAGGGGACGCCGACGCGCGAGCGCGTCTGCATCAACGGCCTGTGGCGGTGGCAGCCGGCCGAGGAAGAAGCCGAGAGCGTCCCGGCAGGCAACTGGGGCTTCTTCAAAGTCCCCGGGCCCTGGCCGGGCGTCACTTCCTACATCCAGAAGGAAACCCAGACGCTCTACCCCCATCCGGCCTGGCAGGACGTGAACCTCCGCGAGGTCAGAGCCGCGTGGTACCAGCGCGAGATTGCCATCCCCGAAGGCTGGGCGGGCAGGCGCATCGCCCTGCGCGCGGAGTACCTGAACTCCTACGCGGACGTGTTCATCGACGGGAAGAAGGCCGGAGAGGTCCTGTTTCCCGGCGGGGAAGCGGACATCACCTCGGCCTGCCGTCCGGGTCGCAGGCACGTCCTGTCCGTGCGCGTCACGGCCATGCCGCTGGCCGACGTCGTGGCGGTCTTCAGCGACACCGGCGCACCAAGGCAAGGGCGCGGAAGCGTGGCGCGACGGGGCTTGTGCGGGGACGTTTTCCTGGTCAGCACGCCCCGCGGGGCCCGGTTCACCGACGTCAAGGTGAACCCGTCCGTGCGCAAGTGGCAGATCACTCTCGACACGGGGCTCGGCACTCTGAAGCCCGGCGCCCGGTACGCGCTGCAGGCCCGCGTCAAAGACGGCGCACGCACCGTGAAGGAGTTCACCAGCGCGCCGTTCGGCTCGGCCGACGTGCAGAAGGGCCGCTTCGCATTCACGGCCGACTGGAAGCCCGATAAGCTCTGGGACATCCATACGCCGCAGAACATGTACTCGCTCGAGACCTCTCTGCTGGACGACGCCGGCCAGGTTGTGGACGTCTACCGTCCCGTGCGCTTCGGCTTCCGCGAGTTTTGGATAGAGGGCAAGGACTTCTACCTGAACGGGACCAGGCTGTACATCTTCCTCGGGTCCACTCACAACGCCATCTTTGGCACTGCGTGGGCCACCTACGACGCGGCGCGCGAGTGCATGCTTCGCCTGCAGTCCTTCGGGATCAACACGGTTCACACGCACCATTTCGGCTGCCAGCCGGGTTCGCACCTTGCCTACGGCGAGATCCTGAGGGCCGCCGATGACGTAGGCATGTTGATAGCCTTCTCCATGCCGCACATGGGACACTACCAGTGGGACGCCCCCGACGCCGCGGAGACCAACGGCTACGCCCGCCACGCCGAGTTCTTCGTGCGCGTGGCCCAGAACCATCCCTCGGTCGTGATGTATCCCATGAACCACAATTCCCTCAGCTACCGGGGCTCTTCCGATCCCGACCTCCTGGACGGAAAGCACAATGAAAACGGCGAGATCGGCCCGCGACGCGACAGGGGCGCCCAGCGCGGCCTGCTCGTCCAGTCGATCGTGGAGGGCTTCGACCCCACGCGCGTGGTCTATCACCACTCGTCCGGCACCATGGGGAACATGCACACCAACAACCTCTACCTGAACTTCACCCCCATCCAGGAGGTGTCGGACAGGTTCGAGCACTGGGCCACCGAGGGCGTCATACCCCTGCTCCTATGCGAGTACGACACCCCCTACGACCTGGACTGGACCACCTACCGCGGGTGGTACAAAGGCCGGAGGACCTTCGGCAGCAGCCCCGTGCCCTGGGAGTACTGCGTGGGCGAATGGAACGCGCAGTTCCTGGGGGACCGGGCCTTCGACTTGAGCGAAAGGGACAAGGCCAACATCCGCTGGGAGGCCAACAAGTGGAAGACCGCCGAGACCTGGTACCGCTGGGACTATCCATCCGCCATAGTCGGCGCGTCCACGCGCGGTAACAAGGACAAGCTTGCCGTCAGGTCGATGTACATCACCGACAACTGGCGCGCGTTCCGCACGTGGGGCGTCTCGGCCTTCAACGAATTCCACTATACCAACTTCTGGTCGCTGCGCGACGGCGTGGACCAGGGCAGAAAGGACTTCAAGGTCGACTGGGATAACCTCCAGAGGCCGGGCTTCAGCCCCGATTACATCGAGGGCCGCTACGCCAGCATGGACAGTGCATTCGAGCGCGACGACTGGGTTCCCGGCGCGCCCGCCCAGGCCCTTTACCGCAATGCCATGCCGCTGTTGGCCTACATCGGCGGCAAGCCGGAGCGCTTCACGGCCAAGGACCACAACTTCCTGCCCGGCGAGAGCTTCCAGAAGCAACTTATCATCATCAACAACTCGCGCGAGACGGTCGAATGCGAGTGCACGTGGTCGCTGGACCTGCCGCAGCCGCAAAGCGGCAGCCGGACCGTCACGATCCAGACGGGGCAGCAGGAGCGAATCCCGCTCCAGTTCGCCCTGCCGGCCAATCTCAAGCCGGGGAAGTACGAACTGACCGCATCGGTCAGGTTCAGCTCGGGCGAGGCGCAGGAGGATGCGTTCCAGGTGGACGTGCTGGCCCCTGCCCCGCCGGTTCGGCGGGCAGCGAGGGTCGCGCTGTTCGACCCCAGGGGAGAGACGGCCGAGCTAATGAGGGACGTAGGCTTGGCATGCGAGCCGGTCCAGGCGAACGCGGACCTGGGCGACTACGACATGCTCATCGTCGGCAAGGAAGCCCTGACCCTCGACGGACCGGCCCCCGACATCGGGCGCGTGCCCGACGGCCTGAAGGTCGTCATGTTCGAGCAGACCGCCGACGTGCTCGAGAAGCGCTTCGGCTTCCGCGTGCAGGAATACGGCCTCAGGCGGGTGTTCAAGCGCGTGCCGGACCATCCGCTGTTTGAGGGCGTCGAGGAGGCCAACCTGCGCGACTGGCGGGGCGAAGCTACTGTTACGCCGCCGCGCCTCGACAACTTTGAGGTCCGACAGCGCACAGGCGAACTGCTCAAGAAGTGGTGCGGCATCGAGGTGACGCGGACTTACCGGTGCGGCAACTGGG
>CAZSET010000156.1:0-9431 GCA_964605915.1 uncultured candidatus Brocadiaceae bacterium
CGCCACCGTGCTTCTGGCCCCCTTGCGCTCCGTTTGGTGCCCGGTCGGAGTGACCGGGCGTGTCTGGCACCAAGTCGGAAGCCCCTGCCGCCGCAATGGCCAGGAGATCCCCGAGCTCGGCGGTATCATCCGGATAGACAGCCGTTCCGATTCTGAACTGCTGGACTCCGGCGAGCGCGCTTCCGAGCCTTCCAGCAGCGATTCGTGCTCCTGTACGGTCCGTCTCCGGGAGGATAGCTCCCACAATCTGCCTTCCCAGCGCCTCAGCGGCCTCATCGAGGTGTCCGACGTCCTTTCTGAGCCGGTCCGGGAGGAAGCTGCCGTCGTCCCCATCCACGACACCTATCAGGTCGCTGGCGCGCAGGCAATTCCTCAGGTCTTCAAGAATCTCCGGGGCACGGGCACCGTCAGAGATCAACACAAGGACTGCGAAGTTGCGCCTGTACCGCTCGGCCCTGACCTGTTCCCTGAGCAGCATCTCCGAGAACGGGGGCGCGATCGGCCTTCCGGCACTGGCCTTCACTTCGTCGAGCAGGGCCCGCGCAATCTCCAGCTCCGTCCGTAATCTTCCCAGAAGTCGGTCGTCGGTCACTTCGTTCTCGCGTAACGAGGCTGCGGCGAGGAGCGCCGGAGAGTGACTGGTCGGAAACCGGCCCCCACTATCCCCACAGGGCACAGGGTAAGTGTCTGTCACTCGCAAGTGCTATGCCGGAGACCGAGAGTCTCCTTCGGGATGCGCCACATCAGGCCCACGGGGCGCCCCGGCCGGAGAGGGGACGGGCTGCCCGACGCCCAGGGCAGCCCAAACTGGCGGACAGAAGTGTGACAAAGACGTCATTGACTGCCAACATTGTCACATCTGGAGCCGGCCAGCCGCGCGGGCGGCCCGCAACAGCCCATGCCGGGGAACAGCCACCGATCTTCTGCCACAGACGGGCGGTCACCGCGGGCCTTCGGTACCGAAGCCACGTTCGGCGGAGTGCGCCTACTGGGCCTTCACGATTGGAACGCGGCGTCGGCGGCTTATTCGTTTTCGTCTCGCTTGTCTGCGGCCTGGGAGCGGTTTCAAACGCCGACGAGGACGAGTGACGGGTGGACCGGAAAGCTTGACGTCGAAGGCAGAGAAGCCGCCTGGAAGGCGGCGCTACGGGCTTCGGACACATCCACCGCGCTTGTAGCGCCGGCATCCTTGCCGGCTTCGTTCCGACAAGCAGGGCTTAACGATTGAATTGTTGGTGCAGTGGCTCATACGTTTTCGTCTCCCTTGTCTCCGGCCCGGCCGCGGTTTCGAACGAGGACGAGCACGAGTCGCAGCCGAAGCGGCAATCTCGAAGTTGAAGCCCCACTACGTTATGCTTCGCCGCGGTCTCTGCCCGCGCCGAACGGCCGATGTCGGCCAGGCTCGCGCGGCGGCAGCGCATGGCGTCCAAGGCCAATTCCCGAAGAGGTGTCTTCGGGAGACCCGAAGTGCAGACTGGCATCCGCCAGAAGCTTGACGGCGCGGCCGCCCCTTCATAGAATCTCCCCTGGGCACTGCTCAATCTCGGATTGGAGTTCTCGATCCCATGGACTGGGAGATCTGCTCGGTCACCCTGGCGGCTGGCGTTGGGCGCAGGATGCCTCAGGACATGCCGCCCAAGCCGTGCTGCAAGATCGGTCCTCTATCCGTTATCGAGAACGCGCTGAGAGCCTATGAAGAGGCGGGCATCCACCGGCACGTTGTCGTCGTGGGGCACCGTGCGGGCGAGATCATGTCCGAGGCGAGCCGCGCGGAACCGGACGTGCTGTTCGCCTTCCAGGAGAGCCCTCTGGGCACCGGCGACGCGGTGCGTTGCGCCCTCGATCTGCTCAACGGCGTGCGTCCGCCCGAGCACGTGCTGATATGCACGGGGGACAAGGTGGTTGCCCCCCACGTGATCCGGGGTCTGGTCGAGGCCTATGGGGGCTCCGACTGCGACCTGCACCTGGTCGTCGGTCCGAGCGAGCACTATCCCGGGTCCGGCAAGGTCGTCGAGCGCCCCGGGCTTTCGCCCGCCATCATCGAGGTCCCGGACATCCGCGTCCGACGCCTGGCAGCTCGCCTGCGGGACCTGCCCGACAATGCCAGACCCGGCACGATAGCAGGGCTCCGCGAACTGGTAAGCGGTGTCATTCCCGACGAACGCACGCTCGCCGTCGGCTTCCCGGCGCTTCACGAGGTGCTCCGCGGCGAATCGCTGGACTGGTCCGTCGTGGCCGCGGCGGCGGGGGCCGTGCCGGATGCGTTCGACCTGCCCGGGGGCCCGGTGTCCGTGGAAGAGGCGGAAGCGTCGCCTCACTGCAACCTGAGCGTCTACATGGGCCGTTTCAACCGGCTCAGGAACGCCGTGCACGCCTTGCGCACCGACAACGTGCAGGGCCAGTGCTACTTCACGGACGTTCTCGACTTGATCGGTGCGGCCGGTGGCCGCGTGGGGCTTTTCAGGATCCAGGACCCCGAGGACGTCATGGCTTTCAACAACCTGGATCAGCTTGAGCACGTCAGGAGGGTCCACGCCCGCCGCATGCAGAGCACGTTGCGCTACCCGGCCCTGGAACGGTGGCACAACTACCTGGCGCGCCGCGATCCGAACGGGCTTGCCGCGCGGGCCGTGGATGCGCTGAGCGTCCAGGTCGGACACGAGCAGCCTGCCATCGTCGTGCGGTCGCCGGGGCGCATCAACCTGATGGGGCGCCACATCGACCACCAGGGCGGAACCTGTAACCTGATGGCCATCGATCGTGAGATCGTCATGGCCGCCTGTGCGCGCGACGACGACAGGGTGAACCTGTGGAACCTCGACTACGCCAGCTTCCCGTCTCGATCGTTTACGTTCGGCGAACTTACGGCCGACATCGACTGGGCGGATTGGCTCCGCACGCTCGACTCGCAATACGTGCAACGGCTGGCCTCGGAAAGCGCCGGCGACTGGTCCAACTACGTTAAGGGCACGGCCCTGCGCCTCCTGCATCGATTCCAGGGCCGCCAGCTCCGCGGCATGGACGCTGTGGTGTACGGCGACATCCCCCGGGCGGCAGGGCTGAGTTCGTCATCCGCGCTGGTGGTGGCAGCGGCTGAGGCGCTCACCGAGCTGAATGGCCTGAACATGAAGCCCAAGGAGTTCGTGGACCTGTGCGGCGAGGGCGAGTGGTTCGTCGGCACCCGCGGCGGTGCCGGTGACCACGCCGCCATCAAGTTCGGCCGGGAGCGAGAGGTGGTGAGCGTTTCCTTCTTCCCCTTCCAGGTCGTCGGCCACCACCCCTTTCCCGAGGGATGGTCGCTTATGGTGTGCAACTCCGGCATCCAGGCCGGGCAAGTAGAGAACGCCCAGGAACGCTTCAACGCTCGGGTGGCTTGCTACCACATGGCCAGGGAAATCGTGCGCCGCGAAGTGCCGGAGTTCGCCGGGCTCATCGAACACCTGCGCGACGTGAACACGCGGAACCTTGACGTGTCCCTCCCGGGGCTCTACAGCTTGCTGCTGCGCATACCTGTCGAGGTGGGCCCCGATGAGGTGGAGCGCATGGCGGCGGAGCATCCGGTGGTGGACAAGTGTGTGAGGGGGCTGGATCTGGGCGAGCTGCGGTTCCCCGTGCGCGACGTGGCGCTGTTCGGCCTGGCCGAATGCGAGCGCTCGGAAAGAACGGGACGGCTCCTCGACAGGGGGGACGTTGCCGGCCTGGGCCGCATGATGGACTTGTCGCACGACGGCGACCGCGTGACCCGCTGGACGCCGGAGCGTGCGCCCTTCGAGTGGCGCGCAACGGAGGACCGCCTGCGGGTACTGGTGGAGCTCTCGGCTTCGCCGAGGGCACTGGCGCTGTCGGGCGCAGCTCTGTGGGAACAGCCGGGCGCCTACGGGTGCAGCACGCCCGAGATCGACAGGATGGTCGACTGCGCGGGCGGGTGCAGTCAGGTTGCCGGCGCCCAACTGGCAGGGGCCGGCCTCGGAGGCTGCATCATGGTCCTGGTAGAGGATGGCGGCGACGAGGAAGTGCGCCACGCGCTGCAGAGGGATTACTACGAGCCTGAAGGTATCGAGCCGCAGTTATTTGCCTGCCGACCCTCGACCGGCAGCCAGGTGCTGACGTCCATCGCGACCTGGCCATAGGGTCGCCACCCACCAACGGCCCTGCCGGTATGCGGCTGGCTGTCTGTCGTGCTCGTCGCATGCCGCGATCCCGGAAGCCGCATGGCAGGCAGGAAGGCGACCGCCAAAGGCTTGGGCAGGAGGGACGTAAGGCCTTGCATATCGGCGAATTACGGGGGAGGGGGGTGGTGCGGATGGGGGGATTTGAACCCCCATGAGCTTTTGGCTCACTAGGTCCTGAACCAGCCCAGGGCATTCTCCTGTGTGTGATGTAAAGCCTTTCTGTGTATGGGCTTAATCCGCTCTTCCTGAAGGCTCCCAATATGACAGGATACGCCAGAAAACGCCCCTATATGACGCGGTTCGTGACCAGAATGCAACCGGTTCTTCCACTAGTTTGGCGCTAGGCCCCGCCCTCTGGCCGTGCCCATGGACAGGCGATTCTGCAGGGGATGCCAGGGCAGGTTTGCCCAGCCGGCGATGGAACGACCTACCCCCACCTCGCCCGGCAGGAGGACGAGATCCGCTCGCTGTCACCACAACTGGTGGTTCGGAAACGCGGGATTTCGTCGCAGTGGCGCCTTGATCGGCACTCCGCTGTGCCGTTTGTGTTCGCCAGCCATAGGGCACCTTGTCTCAGGCTGACAGAGGCCGACCAACATAGCCGAGTCAGCACGCCTATCTGGAAGCTGGCCTCCCGCCCGACTACGCGGCTTTCAGACGAGAACGTGCCCACCGCAGGGATGCTGCCTTCCATGCTTCGCCCTGCTGCCTCACTGCCTTCACATTATCCCACTCCTGGAACCTCCACGGAATCTGTACGGCATGGCCCGGAGCGTTCGCCTTCTTAGAATCAATGGGTGGACACACGGTGTGACCTGCAAATACAGAGGATGCGAAATGAACGGGCCTTGGACGGTCAAGTGCAGGATACCTTGGCAGAAGGAGGACACGGGCTCAGGCAGGTTGGCAGGAAGTGTGCACCGACTACTCTCTTCGTGTTCGCGCCGGCCATCTCCGGCCCTCGAGGGGGCCGGGAAGTCCTCTGCGAAGGCGAGGAGCGAGATGAAGCAGGGGGCCCGTAGCGGCTGGGAGCCTGGGTGGCTCCCCCGGCCACCAGGTCGGAGGCCGCCGGGAGAACGTGGCGAAGTCCAAAACCCATCCCCGTCCCGTGCGCAGCCACGTGCAGAATCGGGAAGCGGGCCCCCTATTCTCTGGCACGGCTGTCTGCGCTATTAGCGCCCCGCACCAGAGCAGAGCGAGGAGCGGATGTTCACGCGTCCGGTTCGACGCGAAACCCAGAGCGACCGCTGTCGACCTGCGGTGCGACCCCGGACCGGACGAGTTCCTCGAACACCCAAATCGAAGGCGTCGGAGGAAAAAAAGATGATGTCTAAAGAGGCAGAAGCAGAAGTACGAATGCTGTGCGAGGAAGCACTCGACGAGTGCCCTGGCGAAGCTGCGGAAGCACAGAAGCGCGCGGTTCAGAAAGTGACGGAGCATCCATGGCTGGCGGATTTGCTGATACAGATGAACACGCTTCCTGTTTTTGCTGTCACGCTCCGCGAGCGCGTGACAGCAAGCGAGTTCGAAGAATGGCGGAAGCAGCTGATAAGGTCGGCGCGGGAGGGTCAGCTCAAAGGGATGGTTCAGCGGGCAGATGCAGTTTTCCACGGGGCACTCTGCGAGGGTGCCGGGCAGAAGCCGATAGGTGACGCTTACGCAAACGCGGAGTTCCAGGCATTGCTGCAGGAGACTTGTCTGGATGTGGCCGGCACAGAAACAGGAGCACGAGTTCTGTGGAACACCATCACATCCCTGCACACGGGCCGTCCATGCCCTTGGCCTGAGGAGGGATCGTCGGAGCCGGTCGCAGACTGGCTGAAGGAGTGGTGGCTAGACGGAGTTCCCACGTGCCAGGAGAAGAGCGAGGAGGGAGGAGTGATGGACTTGGAAGAGACGCTCAAGGAGATGGCGGAGACCAAGGCTTGGGAGGAACTCGTGGATGAGGGGCTTGAGAAGCTCGGCCCGGACAAGGAAGCCGTGGCAGACTGGGTGACAGAACAAGTGACGCAGGGGCCAGAGTTTTTCCGCAGAGCGGCAGAAGAGATCGTGCGAAAGGCTCTTGTGACGAGAGGAAAGGAGGAGGCACAGGCGGAACTTCAGGAGTTCCTCAGTGGTCTCCAACCGTGGCTTGATCAATGGGGGAGTTGGGCACAGGAATCTGGCGATGAGGGCTTCATATTGGGGGTCAAGCTTGTGAGGGACCTCCCTGACCGGGTCGAAGCAGCCTTCGCCGGTGTCCGCACGGAATGGCTGGAGGACGTAGCAAACACCATTGATCGAGAGAACGACCAGGAATGAAAGTGACGTAGTCAGGAGTTGAGTTGGCAGTCTTGGCGTCTGGATGTGTGCCTCCCGGGCTCACTGCGCTTTCCGCTTTCGGCGATTAGGGCCCAGGAGAAGCCTGCACGCTACCTTCTGGAGGCGGGATTCCCGGCGGTCACTTTGGACGGTTTTGCGCCGCCCGATGCCCCGGTCCCGGCGGTCACTTTGGACGGTCTTGCCGCCCCGTCGGCGACCCCCAGAGCTTCCCCCAGTTCTTGCACTTACTAGGGACTCTCGCAGTCACTTCCTGTGGTCTCCTGTAACTCATTGGCAGAACGGGCCGGTGGGAGACCGTCAGCCTCGGGCATGTCGGGAACCTTAGGGGGTGGCAGACATAGTCAACGCCTGTCAGCTGTTGTCACTCCCTGACAACTGCTGACAGGAGAGGAGGGTTGAGCGGGCGAGGGGACTCGAACTCCCGACGTCCAGCTTGGGAAGCTGGCATTCTGCTACTGGCATCTACAAGGTATCCCAGTGGCTCGGGCACAAGAGCGTGAACACCACCATGATCTACCCCCACCTGCCCCCCAGGACGACGAGATCAATGTGCTGTGATGACGGCAGTATCGCGGCGACAACCGCACTCGGAGGGCTCTGATTGCCGGCAGCGGCGTGATTGACAGGCAGTTCCTCGGCCAGCTCAATGGCAGCCGATGCCCGGCGTTGAGTAGACGGCGCACTGCCCCTTGCCAGAAGGCCCCAGACGCTTCCCAGGACGACAAGAAGACCTGCCACGCAATGATCGCCGGGCCCTGCGACTTCCCGTTGGAGCGCATCTGGCAGCCCCTTCGTGACACATAGGCTTCCTGACTGAACCTCGAACCGGCCACATGCGCTGCTTGCCGCATAGGCAATCCCCGCATACATTGGCGACGTTGTGCCACGCGCCATCACGCGGGTTCCTGGCTTTTCCTGCTGCCACCGGCGAAGGGAGCCTTCGGTGCGTGATGTCAGAGCTCTGTCGCCACGGGTCTGGCTGGCGATGATGCAACGTCCCACCACGGCCGAATTCGCCGGAATACCTGCCCGTCTGCCTCGGTCAGTGATCAGGACACGATCGGCTCCTGCACCAGGTTGGCCCCGGGCCCGGACTTCTGGACGATTTCATGGCTAGGTCATCTCAGAAGGGACCGCGGGGTAGAGCTGCGAGGTGTAACAAAAGTGTCTTTCTCCGATACAGTCCTATCCGCCTCGGCGCCCGGAAAGAAGTCAGGTTGCCAGAAAGTGGGTCAGGACTTGGAGCGCCATGCCCCGGCAACCACTTGGGCAAGAACGGCGTCCCGCCCCGCACAGCTCAGGCCGCCCTGCGCCACTCAAGCCTCGATCTCACCATGCTTGCCCGCCGGATCGCCTTTCGTCCCCTATGTTGACACACCGGGTGCTGCGAAGTAGGCTTACCGACGGATACGGCTGTTAGATTCTCCCGTACGGAAGGAGTCTGCCGTGAAAGTGCTTTGCAGGGCTTTGGCCCTCCTGCTGATCTGGACTGCGTGTTCGGCGGCCCAGACCCGCCAAACAAGACATTTCACTTTTGAGGAGCGGGGGGAGGTCATCGGCAGGCTCTATCGACTGGGGCTTGAGAACGATCGCCGGCACGTCGGCACCTTCTGCGAAGCTCTCAAAGACCGGAATCCCGAGGTCCGCGAGGCCGCCATCGCCCAATTGGTGTTCACCCATGACGAGACCGCTCTCGAACCGGTCATCGACGCGATGAAAGATGACTCTCGTCAGGTGCGGCGGTGCGCGATCGCCGTGCTGGAACGAATCGGCTCCCCGGAGGCTATACCCGTCGTGACCGAGGCGCTCACCTACCGCCCCCCCGACTACCAAGAGGACGAACCCTTGCGTTTCGAGGAGTTCTTCAACCGGCTGGCCGCTGCCCTGGCCCTTCACCGCCTGGGCAGTGACGCCGGACGGGCCACCGTGCTGGAATGCCTGGAGACCCAGGACAACAAGATGGTCCAAACGATGGCCCTCAAGGCCGTGCTCTACATGGACCTGAAGGAGGCGATTTCCGCCTGTATCCGCATCGCCCGCAATCAGCAGTACTTCGGAGAGGATAGCCCTGGGCTATTCGCCCTGCGCGCCCTCTGGCACGTGGGCGACGATGCGCACAGAGACGCGATCGTCAAAGTGGCCCTCGAGAAGAACGGTTCAATCGGCATGCATGCCCCGATCTGGACGCTGGCATTGCTGGTGAAGTTCGGCGACGAGGCAACGGCGCAAGTTCTCAAGGACGCCCTCGCCAGGACCAGGGACCACGAGCATCAGTATCAATGCATCCTGGGTCTGGAGAAGTTCAAGCCGAAGGGCGGCGCCGAGCTGATCGTCTCTCGTGTCTTGCCTCCCAAAGAATACAACGAACCGACCGGCGAAGTGCAGTGGGCGAGGGAGTACAAGGTGTTCAGAATGGCCTGTGATGCGCTGGGCACGATCGGGGACAAGTCGGCCATACCGGGCATCAAGCTCTGGTATGAACGGTACAGCAAGCCTGGAGACCACTTCTTCTACAGGCTGCACCTGGCCTCGGCCCTGGCCCGGCTGGAGGACCCGGAGGGGCTCGCCCATCTCCGGGCCGCCCTCACCCATGAGGACGCCGCCGTCCGGCGCCTGGCGGCCGGGTTGCTGGCATCGCTGGGAGACGAGATTTCACTGCCGCTGCTTGTGCAAGCTGTGAAGAAGGAGACTGAACAGGCTACCTTCGAGGTGATGAAGGCCTGCATAGGCAAGTTCGGGCCGGTGCCCGCTGAGGTCGCGGCGCTGCCGGTCCCGCCTGAAGCCCCGGCCCCCGGAGATACTTACGGGCAATTCAGGTACCTCCAAGGATGGTTCGACGACTGTGCCACAGTGGAAGCGATGGAGCGCATAAGCGGTCTGGTGGAGGAACTCGCCAAGGAAGACATACGCTGGGTCTTCACCATCTACTACGCTCCC
>CAZSET010000157.1:0-3571 GCA_964605915.1 uncultured candidatus Brocadiaceae bacterium
GGCTACCTCGCGCTCGCGTTGGATGCTTGACCACCAGAAGACCGTATACAACACATTCTAGCATATCCTCTCGTAGAGAGCGCCGACCGCGCTCGCCAGCGAGCCAGGCGACGTAGCGCACCAGATCGATGGTCTTGCCGTCCCCGATGCGATAGCCGGCCCGGTTGCGCTGCCGGTAGATGACGTGGGGCCGCATCACCTCGCCCAGCGGGGTGGACTTCAGGAGCCGCGCCTCTCGGCCTGTTCGGACGCGAGTTGTTCGGCCATGTGATCGGCCCAATGCGCCCCCATCTTACCTCGTCGCGCTCCCCGCGCAAGGTCCTGCCGAGCTCTCAGGCCTCCCACGCCGAGTCGCCCCAAACAGAGCCAGCAGCGCCGTCACTCAACGCGGGCAGTGGCCGCCTCAATCCGCGCCGGGCCCCGCGCCGAGGCGGGCCGCGTCGCCCACTCTCCGTCCCCCTTCCGCCGACCCCAGAGTCAACAAGTTGAGCAGGTGGCATCAAGAAGACAACACTCCTGCAATCCGCCTCCCCCTATTCTACCTTGGCCTTGTTCGACATTTTGCGGGCGAGTCGAAAACCAGTGATCTCTGTCGCCTGAAGCGGCATGATAACTACGCGACTCCTCCAAAGGACGACAGAGCTCTTCGTGTCCAAGAAAGAAGTTCCGCGAAGGACCCGAAGCCCGTCTTGCGTGCTATCGTAGCACCACTCACGCACATTCCCGGCCATATTGATTATCCCAAACGGACTGATGTCCTCGCTGACAAAGTCCACGGGCACCACGGGGGGGCTACTCCAAGGTTGCTCAACGGCATAGTTGCCGGTTCTTTCCGTCGGCCAGGTGTTTCCCCAAGGGTAGGTGTAACCTTCCTTCCCCCTCGCAGCAGCTTCCCATTCTGCCTCTCGAGGCAGGCGGAATCCGTTTTTGCCGAAGTCGCAGGTCCATGTTTCCAAGTCATAGCATGGCTCAAGCCCCGCCTTCTCGCTCAGCCAGTTACAGAACCTAACTGCGTTAAACCAACTGACAGAAGCCACCGGCAAGTTCTTCATCTGTTCTTCTGTCACCTTGTCGAACAAGGAACCCCTCTGGGTGGCAAGAAAGTTCTTCGCATGCTGCGGATCGAAATGCCCATACAATTCATTGCTGACCTCGAACTTACTGATATAGAACGACTCGACCCGCACGTTGGTCTTCGGCGACCCGATTCCGTACTCACCCGCAGGAACCGGGATCATGCTTGTCAACACGCCCCGGACTGTCGCATCCACACGCGTATCCCCTGATGGACCCCTGGCCGCACGACTCTGGACTAACGGCGGAGCAACTGCAGACCCGACAAGGGCAGACATAGACGGGGCATCCCCGCCCGCCGCCGGCATGGACGCCGCAAGCGGCACGATCCGCGCGTGGAGCCGCAGCCTGTAACGAGGCTGCGAGTCATCCTCTGGCCGGATGTCGATGGTCTTCGTCTCGCCGTCCTTCAGCACAATCGTGGCCTTCCACTCCTGGGAAGCGACGACGGGCACCTGCGCCAATCCCTCCCCTTCCAGGCGGGCGGCGACGTCGCTCGACCTGGAGGACATGGTCACGGCGATCGTGTCCGGTGCGCTCTTCTGGATCCGGGGCGTGACCTCCCAGAACACGCCTGTTTGTACCTTTGTCGTTTCCGGCTCGGGCCGGTCGGGCGTCCATGGACTGCTGACGTAGTCCCGCTCCGTCACGACCTCAATCTGCCCCGCCTGGCCATCGCGGAGCACGATGCGGGGCGCCGACAGCGTCCTCTCTCCCTCGTCCGTCACCTCCAGCAGCCGCATGTCGACCTGAATGGCCGGCCCACCGGCGGCCTCTGTTCCGGCACCTTCTGGGGCGCCGGCGCGAGCCGCCCGCTGCACCATCTTGTAGCGGATCGTGACGCCGCGCGGGGCCTCCTCGCGCACCTCAACGATCTGCAGAATGCCGATGCCCCCCTCGCGGGTCTTGAAGAGGTAGGTCAGCGGCAGTTCACCCTTCGCGTTCATGAAAGCGGCGGAGCCCGGCTCTATCCAGCCGAAGGCCTTCTCCACATCGCCCGCTGGCATGTTATCCCAGCGTTGTGGAGGGACTGGCCCAACGGCCATGTCGAAGCATGGGAGAGTCCAGACGCGAGGGTTCAGAGCGCACATCGCGTCGATCCCGTTCGCCCTGATCCATGCCAGCCGCTCCTCCCACGTTGCCGGGTCCTTCTTCGCAGGCGAGAAAAGGCGCCCTGTGTCCAGATCGATCAATATGTCGGCGTCCTCGTTGTCATCATTGACCACCCGCTCGATCACTGGGCCGAAGGTCGGTGGGCTGGGAGCCGCTGGGCCGGGTCTGGCGCTGCTCGCGTGCTGCTCCCTCGCCGGGTTTCCCTTGTCATTGAGGGGCGTACGGCCTTCGTCTTGCTCGGTGCCGTCATAGGTGTACCACGCGTTTCGATCCCGGTCGTACACCTTGGTGCCATGCGCCAAGTCGAGCCCGAAGGTCGCATCCGGCACCTCTTGATTCAGCACGGCTCGCTCTACTACGGACGTGAAGACGTACCTGGGCTTCCTAACTGCTCCCACTACATCCCATACCCTCTGAACCCAGCCTGCGGGACGCCACAAACCCGAGTCGTCCTGCTGGTAGTCCACTTCCGTCTCCACGTTCACAAGCCCGTACTGCCCCACGCCGCCCGCCACTCGAACACCATCCAACAACCAATTTCTGGAAGTTGCGCGCACGATCGCCCAGCCCTGCAAGGGGTCAACGTAGTGAGAGATGTGCGTGCCTCCGCCAGTTTCGGCGAGGACATAGCAGCTATGCCCCTTCCATTTTTCTTTGCCTTCCAGGACCAACTCCGAGACGGCCGGATCCGGGCCCGTCTGGACACCATAGTGGAACAACATCAGGGGCTGCAGGTCCAACCACGCCCTTGGCTGCGGGCCGCTGCTAACGGTAGGGTGCATCGCGCCCTCGTGCTCCTCTTGCTCCCACAACCGCACTCCGTCGTAGACGCGGACGCTTCTGTGTGGCAGCAAGCCCCAGGCCGCAGAGCCTCCCAACGTGTTGAGCATGAGGCCCTGCACTTCCCATCTGTACTTCGCGCCGGCTACGATGAACTTCTCGGCGGCCAGCGTTCGTGTGCCGGCAGGCACGACTATCTGGTCGGTTACCACAGTGCCTTGAGGCGTCTCAATGTCTCGATACGTGGGCTGGACATAATGCTGTTGAGTCCTGAACTCGTAGATTGCCGTGCGGATGGGCTGGCGCCGTTCTGCCATCCTGGCGAGGACCTCCTCAGCAGTGTGAGGCCCCCGCTCGATCGCCGGAGCGAACGCACCAGCTTCCGCAACTCCCGGCGCCGCCCCCACTTGGTCGGTGGCCACGCCACTCCCCGCTTCACGTCCCTGTCCGGGCCCTCCCGTCGAAGTATCTGTGGGTCCGGCGGCCGGTTTGTCCACCGGCGGGAAGGCGAGGGCGCTGATGTAGGGCCCCGTCGCCAGCGCAACAACCACCGTTGCCGCCAGCACTCCCGCCAGCCAGCGGGAGGGGATGGCTTCCTTCGGCT
>CAZSET010000157.1:3581-9421 GCA_964605915.1 uncultured candidatus Brocadiaceae bacterium
TTCCAGGAGTTGACCTCCGTTGGCGGCCACAGTCGCCCGGCGGGCCCGACGGCCCACGTCGGCCGCCTGGGCAAGGGCCCGGGCGTAAGTGCGCCTATCCCCGCAGACTTGCACGGCCAGCTCGTCGCAGCATTCCTCGGACTCCTGCCGGATACGCCCAGATACCCACCAGACCGCCGGGTGGTAGAAGAGCAGCGTCTCGACGACCGCCTGCGCGGCCCGCACCAGGCAGTCGTGGCGCCGCACATGCGCCAGTTCGTGGGCCAGGATGGCCTCGAGTTGCTCCGTGGTCAGGTCGGAGAGCGCGGTCGCGGGAAGCAGGATGACCGGCCGAACCCATCCCACCACAACCGGGACAGCGAGCCGGGCCGACTCGAGCAGACGCACCGGACGGCTGACGGCAAGCCGCCGGGCGAGCCGCCCCAACAGGGCCGCGACCGCATCGGGGACCGGGCTCGTGCCGCGCCGCTTCCATCTTTCCAGTTGCCACCAGCCGCCGACGTGCCACACCGAAAGCCCCGCCACGCCGAGCAACCACGCCAGCACCACCCACGGCAGGGCGGGCGCGAGCGCCGCGGTTACCCGTGCATGCCAGGGCAGGGCGGGGGCGGGCTCTGGCTGGACCGTCGCAGCCGGATCAGCCCCAGGAACCGGTAAGGCGAGCCCCATGGGCTCGACACCCATCGTTCCAGCCGCCGCGAGGGGAGGCGCGTCCTCGACAGCCATCCCCAGGGGCGCTTCCGGCCGCGAAGCCTCGACGTGCACCAGACACGCCGTCAAGACCGGCAGAAGGGCCATCAGCCCCAGGGCGGCGCACGACGCCGCCCAGCGCACGTGGGGTGAGCCACGACGCAGGAGGTGAAGCGCCAGGGCCAGCGCCAACGCCACGACGAGCCCCTGCCACAGGAAGTGGATCAGTGCCCAGCCGACCCGCTGCGCCCATGGGCCAAAGAACAGCTCCGTAATGGTCGCGTTCATCGCTCTTCTTCCCCCAGTTCATCGAGGAGCTTCCGGATCTCGGCCAGCTCCTCGTCCGAGATATCCGTCGCAGTCAGCGCGGCCACGAGCTTGCGGGCCGAGCCCCCGAAGGCCCGTTCCAGGAAGTCGGATACCAGGCGCCGCTGCATCTGCTCCGCTGGCACGGAGGGCCGGTAGATGTGTGGCCTGCGCACATCGTTTCTGACGACCAGCCCCTTCTCGTACATGATCTGCATCAGCTTGAGGGTGGTATTGAAGGTAGTTCCCTTCCGGGGCCCGAGCCTGTCATGGACGTCCCGCACGGTGCACGGTCCCTGCTCCCAGAGGATGCGCAGTATCTCCAGTTCACCGTCGGTCGGCCGCGGCATCTTGCCTTTGGACATCGCTGTCCCTCTCCAGAGAATATCCGTGAACGGGCGGGAGTATACACGAAAGCGTTCGTGTTGTCAACGAGCAGTTTCGTTTTTCGGGGATGGTCGGCGGGCCGGTGTCGCAAGACCGCTCTTCAGAGACCTCAGCAGCCATGCGGCGGTCATCTGCTAGACGTTCCCATTGATGATCATCATTTCTGATTGCAGCCAGGGCTCACTTGGCAGGTGGAGGTTTCTTCGAGACTCTTGCCGCATTTCGGCGACCTTTCTACTCTTTATAGGTAGGAGACGATATGAAACCTGATGCTGAGATCATCTCCGCGGTGCTTAATGGGCAACCAGACAGCTTCCGCGTGCTCGTAAAACGCTACGAACGCGCTACTCTCGGAACGGCGCTTGCCGTGCTCGGCGACTTCCACGCTGCGCAGGACGCCGCCCAGAACGCCTTCCTGATGGCGTACCAGAATCTGCGGTCGCTGCGTAAGCGGGATGCTTTCGGAGCTTGGATGCTCAAGATCACCCGTCGAGAGGCCCTGAGGATGGCGCGAGCTCGGCCAGATACTGCGGAAGCCGAGCTGGATGAATTGGGCACACGCTCCGGGCGGCAGAGCCCAGATGCGCTTAACCAGCAACGCCGGGAACTGCTCGAGGCCGTGATGCAGCTCCCGGAGCACGAACGTCACACCGTAATGCTCCACTACTTCGACGGTCACACTGCCCCGGAGATAGCAAGAATCAATGATCTGTCCGTGGGGACAGTCACCAAGCAACTATCGCGGGCCCGCAATCGGCTCCGCGAACGGATGGAGGGTGTGAGAGATGATGACCAATGAGGAACTGGAGAGACGGCTGCACGACCTGGGCGAGGTACTGAGAAGGCGACCTTCCTTCGCCGATGTGGTTATGGCACGCATGGCCACGCCAAATGCCGATACCTGCCTCGGTGACGCGGTGGTCAACAGGAAGGGCGCACGGACCCGACGGGTGTTCAGGCTGGCTTTGCCGCTAGCCGGCGCTTGCCTGGTCGCCGCTGTCGTTTTCTTGCTTGGGGTGCGACCAGTCGGCACGGCTCTGGCCTATGGGGAAGTGTCGCGTGCCCTTGACAAGAAACCGGTACCGGTGCTTCGCGGCCTGCACGTGGATGAGGAGCTCGTCGGCCATTTGCGACGCTTCCGCGACGCGTACAGCCTTGGGCCGGACGAGAACCTTAAGCTCATAGTTCCCCCTTTCATGCCCGAACGCAAGACCTACATCGCCTGGAAGAGGGCAGAAGAGATGGTGCGCCTCCCCGAACTGCCCGTCACTCGTGCGCCAGACTGGATGACCTTCAAGTTCTCGAACGGCACACTCAGAAAGGACGGCGAGTGCTACGGCTCCTATCGCCTTACCGGGATAGTCAACGCATTGGGGATAGGCAGGTCTCATCTGCAGGGGGCCGACGAGCTCGTCTATGCCGCGGTGCCTGGTGACCTCATCTACCGGCCAGAGGCAACAAGGGACGACAAAGTCGACGAGCTTGAGCGCGCCCTGCGCAGCCAGCTCAACTGGGACGTGAGCCTGGAGCTCCGCCGGGTAGAACGTGATGTTCTGGTGGCTGACGGGCTGTATGAGTACAAGGGACTGCCGGACTATGCCGAGTGGCATTTCAATACGATAGAGATGTACGGCAGCAGACAGGGAGAGTGCCATGGCGGAAGTACTGGTGACATTGCCGAATTCCTCGGGGACCTCGGCGACTTCATCGGAACGCCCGTCGTTGTCGGAGCGATCGCGCAGGCGCCTGAGCGCGTGCAATGGCGTTACGGCTGGAAGCCCCGCGGCTACAAGCACCAGTGGGCATTCCCTCTCCCGGCCAACGAGACAGAGCTTGTGCTGGGACACGTTACGGAGCAGACAGGGCTCACGTTCCATACCGAGCAGCGCCAGATACAGGTGCTGTTTGTCGAGGGCAGCCTGCCCCCGGCCAGGTAAGGCCGCACACGAACCGGCAACCATCATCTGCAGTCTGGGTGCTCCCGGGCCCCTGGGCGTTCTTCTCGATGGCGTCTTCCAGCTCGTCGGCCATCGGATGGTCTTTGCCTGCTTGCGTCGGGCGATTCGCCAGATAGAATAGGCCGCCTGGGTGTCTGGCCCCAGACGGCCCTGGAGTCTCTGGCTCAGCAGCCGGCGGGGATCAGCCGCCAGACTGTCGCCCCTCTGGGGCTAGGCCAAATCCTTTCCCCTCCCTCTGGGAGGGGTAGGGGGGAGGGCAAGACCGTGCAGAACTCGTGTCGCTCATCTTGGGCGCGCGGAACAGAGCGTCGCACGCCTGCCCCGGTGCACCCCTCAGTTGCCTGAAACGACGTAGTAGCGCCCCTTGCTGCTCTTGGCGTTGCTCAGGCGCATCTTCAGGTTGGAGGTGCCATGCTTGTCGTAGTGGTCCTTCGCTGCGTGGGGCACTACCGTCTGGTTAGACCGCACGCTCACCTCTGCGTCGCCAAACACATACTCGATGGGCTTCTCGTCCGCCGGCACGCGGTGCCACGTGTGGAATCGCCGTCCCGGCCTCCCTCCACGAGTGGTCGCCCCGGCGACTGCCAGAATCTACTGGTGGCGGATTTCGGACTTCTCGAAGGCAGACGTCGGAATACTGCCTATGGCGCTTGCCGCTTCTGCGCAGTAGAATGCCGGGCTGCTGGCAGCTGGCAGCTCTGCTGTTCAGGCATGGCCGCTGGCTGAACCGTGGACCATCATCTTGCTGGGGCTGAGCCTGGCGGGCATGGGACTGCTGGGGCGTCACAGCCGCAAGGCATCATAGGCACGAGGCAGCCTTGACGGTGCTCCCCACGTGACGCCCGCTTCCTTCCTGAAGCTGGGATCCGCATCTCCCTTCATCGCGCATCTCCATTTGTGGAGATCGGCAGCGCTGGACTTGCCCATGGGGCCCCGGGCGGGCCTTCACACACAGCGGCGGAGTGGCGTCCAGGTGTGGTGTGCTGTGTACAGGCGAGTGTTGATTTCGTGAGACGGCGGCGGTCGTCTGGAATCCGGTGCACTGCAGTGCGCCTGAGATGCGCTGTCGAGGCCGCAATGGCGTGGGCACCAGCGGCACGCTCTTTGCAGAACCAAGCAGGACCGCTGCATGATCGATGTGGGTGCGGCCCGGAAGTGCTCTCACGACAGAAGGGGTCCCCGGTGGCACAGCGATCCTGGATGTTCGCGAGCACTGTCGTCATTCTTCTGGCATGTGGCTGCACCTCCGCTGGCGACATTAGCCGCAGACTGCCCGTCATGGGCATGGCGCTGGCTAAGGTCCCCAACGAGCAGTACGTCGTCGATCCTCCAGAGAGCATCGATCTACAGCACTGCGCGGGAGCGTCGGTCCGCGATCCATACCCAAAAGGGACGGGCATCTCGGCGGCGCCGCAACTGGGGCGCCGTGCGGAACCGTCATAGGCGGATGCTGATCCAGCCCCCGGACGCGGGATGATAGCAGAAGGGCTAAGGGCCATGCGCGTGAGGGGAAGAGACATAGGAAGCGATGGAAGGGCTGCAAGCATGTCGCTGGAGTTAGAGGAGCTCGAGCCCCGGATACTGCTGGACGGCCCGTTCGGCACACAGCAAGTGATGGCGCCGGCCGCGGACGGGGCATACTGCGTCTACGCGTGCGACCTGGACGGGGACGGCGACGCGGACGTGCTCTCTGCGTCTGGCAATGACGATAAGATCGCGTGGTATGAGAACCTGGGGGCTGGGAGCTTCGGCGCCCAGCAGGTGATAACGACGGCGGCCAACGGCGCGACCTCTGTGTACGCGCGCGACCTGGACGGGGACGGCGATGCGGACGTCCTCTCCGCGTCTTTCGATAATAACAAGATCGCGTGGTATGAGAATCTGGGGGAGGGAAGTTTCGGCGCCCCGCAGGTGATCACCACGGCGGCAAACTGGGCATACTCCGTCTACGCGTGTGATTTGGACGGGGACGGCGACGCGGACGTGCTGTCTGCATCTGCCGGGGACAAGAAGATTGCCTGGTATGAGAACCTGGGCGGCGGGAGCTTCGGCACCCAGCAGGTGATAACGACGGCGGCCGGCTATGCGTATTCTGTCTACGCCTCCGACCTCGACGGGGACGGCGACGCCGACGTGCTCTCCGCATCCTATACCGACGACAAGGTTGCGTGGTATGAGAACCTGGGCGGCGGGAGCTTCGGCGACCCGCAGGTGATAACGACGGCGGCCAACGGCGTGACCTCTGTGTACGCCTGCGACATAGACGGGGACGGCGATGCGGACGTGCTCTCTGCGTCTGGCAATGACGACAAGATCGCGTGGTATCAGAATCTGGGGGGGGGAAGCTTCGGCGCCCCGCAGGTGATCACGGCGGCGGCAAACTGGGCATACTGCGTGTACGCGTGCGACCTGGACGGGGACGGCGACGCGGACGTGCTGTCCGCCTCTGCTGAGGACGACAAGATTGCCTGGTATGAGAACCTGGGCGATGGGAGCTTC
>CAZSET010000158.1:0-9417 GCA_964605915.1 uncultured candidatus Brocadiaceae bacterium
ACCAGCGGCACCGGCGTCTTCATCGCGGACGACCTGCAGTACGACATCGCGCCGGGGGACGCCTTCCGTCTCGAGCCGGGAGAAGTCCACAACGTCATCAATACGGGTCAGGAGCCCCTCGACGGCGTCTTCATCAAGCACATCTACCGCCCCGAGGACAAGGTGGCCGTCCAGCAGTAGATGCTCAGGCGCGCGCTAAGGCCGGCTTGCAATCGTTGAAGCGCCGGGGATATAATCCGCTGCGCGGGGCTTTCCCGTCGTTCATTCCGGACGCACCCCGAGAACCCATGGACCACCTCGAAGCTGCGCGGCAGATTGTGGACCTCGAGATAGGGGCTCTCCGGGCCATGCGAGAGCTGCTGGGCCCGGAGTTCGACCGGGCCGTCGAGCTCATCTACAACTGCCAGGGCCGCGTGCTCGTCACGGGCGTCGGAAAGGCCGGCATCATCGGTCAGAAGATATCGGCCACGCTGGCCAGCACGGGAACGCCCTCGCACTGGATGCACGCGGTGGAGGCACGCCACGGGGACCTGGGCCGCGTCCAGCCCGGGGACGTCGTCCTCGCCCTGAGCAACAGCGGCGAGACGGAGGTCGTCCAGCTTCTGCCCGCGCTGAAGAAGCTTAACATACCGGTCATCGCCATCACGGCCGGCCGGGCGTCAACCCTTGCCAGGCACAGCGAGGTCGTTTTGGAGATCGGCCAGATAGAGGAAGCCGACTCCCTGGGGCTGGCGCCCTCGTGCAGCACCACCGCGATGGTGGTCATGGGCGATGCGTTGGCCCTGACCATCTTCAAAATGCGGAACTGGCGGCCCGAGGACTACGCCTTCTATCACCCCGGCGGGGAGCTGGGTCGCAGACTCATAAAGGTCAGGGAGGTCATGCGGAAGGGCGACGAGAACCCTGTCGCCCGCGCTGATGTCACTGTCCGCCAGGCTCTCAAGGTTATGACCGGTACCGGCCGTCCCACATCGCCCGGCGCCGTGAGCCTCGTCGACGGCGAAGGGAAGCTGGTGGGGTTCTTCACCGACGGTGACTTCCGAAGGTTGATGGAAGATGGCCGGCCCGATACGCTGGACCGGCCGGTCAGCGAAGTGATGACACACCGGCCCAAGACCATCACGGAAGAAAGCCTGGCAGCTGAGGCTTATCGCTTGCTGCGTGACTGCCGAATCGACCAGGTGCCGGTCGTGGATGAGGAAGGGAAGCCGGTCGGGATCGTCGACGTCCAGGACTGGCTGGACATAGAACGGGGATTCGACGTACCCGCTCAGGCGGAGGGCCCGTAGGCCGTCCGTCACATCTGCACAGAAGTCGAGAGGACGCGGTGCCCGAGGATGCGGTCGAGAAAGCGCGCGGGATCAGGATGGTCATCATGGACGTCGACGGCGTGCTGACCGACGGGCGGGCGCTGTACGGGGGTCCGTCCGTACAGGGCGTATTCTTCAACGTGCACGACGGCACCGGCATCAAGTACCTGCAGAGGTGCGGCGTGCGGACGGCCATCATCAGTGGACGTGACATCGAAGCCGTCCGCGAGCGGGCGCGCGTGCTCGGGATCGAGGAGGTCGTCCAGGGCGCAAAGGTTAAGCTCGAGGCCTACGAGGCCGTCCTGGCGCGCGCCGGCCTGGGCGACGGCGAAGTGGCCTACGTGGGCGACGACCTGCCCGACATCCCGGTGATGCGCAGGGCGGGCCTGGCCGTCGCAGTGCCCAACGCCGCGCCCGAGGTCATTGAGCATGCCGACCTGGTCACGCAGCGGGCCGGAGGCGAAGGCGCCGTGCGGGAAGTGGCCGAGTTCATTCTCAAAGCTCAGGGCAAGTGGCAGCATGTCCTGAGTCGCTACATCGATCAAGACCCGGAGGACCCACATGACACCGAGCGAGCTGACAGTTGACCTGAGCGGCGAAGTGATCGCGCTTACCGGCGGGGCGGGCGTGCTTTGCGGGACGATGGCGCGGGCCCTGGCTGCGGGCGGCGCCGCCGTCGCCATCCTGGACGTGGCACAGCCTGCCGCCGAAGCGCTGGCGGACGAGATACGCGCGGACGGGGGGACCGCCCTCCCCTGCGCGTGCAGCGTGCTGGACAAGGAACAGCTCCAGGCCGCCTGCGACAGGATCGTGGAGCAACTGGGCGTCCCCACCGCCCTCATCAACGGGGCCGGAGGCAACAAGGCGGAAGCCACGACAGGCGAAGACATGTCCTTCTTCGATCTGCCCAAAGACGCGGTGCGGTGGGTCTTCGACCTGAACTTCCTCGGCACGTTCCTGCCCAGCCAGGTGGTCGGGAAGCTCATGGCGGACAACGGGCGGGGACACATAATCAACGTCTCCAGCATGAACGCCTTTCGCCCGCTGACCAGGATACCGGCCTATTCGGCGGCCAAGAGCGCCGTGAGCAACTTCACGCAGTGGCTGGCCGTCCACATGAATCAGCACTACGGGCCGCAGATCCGCGTGAACGCGATCGCGCCCGGTTTCTTCTTGACCGAGCAGAACAGGTTCCTTCTGATAGACAAGACGACCGGGGAGCTGACGCCGCGCGGCAAGACCATAGTCGACCATACTCCAGCCGGGCGGTTCGGCGATCCGCAGGACCTGGTAGGCACGGTGCTGTGGCTGTTGAGCGACTCGTCGCGATTCGTCAACGGCGTGGTCGTGCCCGTCGACGGCGGCTTCAGCGCGTTCAGCGGCGTCTAGAGCCCACAACGAGCGGCAGAGGAAAACGCGATGGACTTCGAGAAGGTCAACGATTGGATCAGTGCCCACGCCGAGCAGATGGTCGAGCTGCAGGCCGAGCTGACGTCGCGCCCGGCCATGGCGCCCGAGAGCGGCGGCGAGGGCGAATGGGAGAAGGCGCGCTTCCTGGAAGGCTGGCTGCGCGAGCACGGGCTCGACCAGATCACGCACTACGACTTCGCCGACGAACGCGTGCCCGAGGGCACTCGACCGAACCTGGTGGCGGAACTGCCCGGACGCCAGGAGAAACCTTGCGTGTGGGTCTGCACGCACATGGACGTCGTCCCGCCCGGTCAGCAGAACGCGGACGGATCGTGGGAGGGGTGGGAGTCCGACCCCTTCACGGTCAGGCGTGCCGGGGACATGATCGTCGGCCGCGGCGTCGCCGACGACCAGCAGGCCCTGGTCAGCTCGGTCTTTGCCGCGCTCGCCCTGGTGGAGACAGGCCTGGAACCGGCCCACACCGTGAGGCTCGCCTTCGTTTCCGACGAGGAAACGGGCAACAGGTACGGCCTCGGCGGCCTCCTGCACGAGCACGGCCAGATGTTCACGCCCGAGGACGTCATCATCGTGCCCGACGCCGGCAATGAGGACGGCTCGATGATTGAAGTGGCCGAGAAGTCCGTCCTGTGGCTGGAGTTCCGCGTCCTGGGGAAGCAGTCACACGGCTCGCGTCCTGACATGGGCGTCAACGCGTTCCGTGCCGCCGCATGGCTCGTGAACCAGCTGGACGAGGGGTTCAAGCTGCACTTCGACAAGGTGGACCACCTCTACGAGCCGCCTGCCAGCACCTTTGAGCCCACCTTGCACAAGGCAAACGTGCCGAACGTCAACACGATACCGGGCGAGGACGTCTTCTGCTTCGACTGCCGAGTCCTGCCTACGTATGGCCTCGACTCGGTTCTGGACTTCGTGCAGGCCCAGTGCAGGCGAGCGGACGGCCGGTTCGGGACCACGACGGAGCTGACGATCCGGAACAGGTCCGATGCAGCGCCAGCCACTTCGCCCGACGACACGGTCGTCAGGGTCCTGGAATCCGCCATAAAGGAAGTCACAGGGGTGGAGCCCAAACCGATGGGAATCGGCGGTATGACGTTTGCATCCCTGTTCCGGGCCCAGGGGCTGCCGGCCGCGGTTTGGATGACTACCTCGGGCACCGCCCACGAGGCGAACGAAGTCTGCTCGGTGGCGGACATGGTGAGTGACGCGGCTGTCTTCGCGCACGTTTACATGAACGACTTCTGAGCCGGCCGGCGGCTCAATCCGGCTCCAACTCGGCGCCGACAAGCGTCAGCGTCAGCCCCTCCAGCAGGTCCTTCTCGGATATGCGGGCCACCGCGACGTCCTCTCTCCGCCTGACGGTCAGCACGGGGATGCGCATGTGCCCCCAATCCGCCAGCGGCAGGAGCGGCACGGACATGGTGGAACGCACCGGCCTGAGCGTCAGCTCCCCATCCAGCCGGTTCAGCCGCAGCCCCGCGGCGCTCATGGGCATGCCGAAGACGGTGGTCCCCCGTGGATAGAAGTTCAGGTTATTCCTCTCCGTGGTATCGTAATAGAGGGAAGAGCGCCAGTTGTCCCCCGTGGTGACCTGGTAGTCCCAGTAGCGGGACACGTTGTCCAGCAGGTCCACCTCCAGGTAGGCGCCTACGTAGTCCCGCCACATGTTCTGGGAGAACCAGACTGTGGTGTCGGCGCTGCTGGAGTGGCGGCAGCCGTAGGGGGTCATGGTGGCCCGGTTGGCCGTCCGGATATCGACGGCGAAGCGGTTCAGCTTCCACCGGGGCATCTTGATGCCGGCCAAAAAGAGGTAGAGCAGCCCGTTGGCCGTGTAGATGGAGTAGTCGTCCCAGCCCGTCAGTTCGCCGGGCTCGAGCGGCTGTCCGGTCCAGGGATCTACGAGCCCCTCCGTCGTCCGGCCCAGGTTAACCGCGTAGTGGTCCCGCAGCCAGGCCTTCTCTTCCACGTTCTTGATGCCCTTGGAGGCGAAGGCGCGCCACCGCTCGGCCTGCGAGTCCTTTGCGCCTGCCTTCTGCTCAACCTCCGCCAGGGCCCAGAGCGCCGCCTGGGACTTGACGGCGAGGTAGACCTGCTCCCTCCCGAACTGGACGGCCGGGCTGGCGTCATCGATCGTATTGGCCACCCCCCTGTCGGGCACGCCGTTGCCGGTAGAATCCGCCTTGACCACGAACTCGGCGAGACGCCGGCACAACGGCAGCTTCTTGGCCGCCTTCTCGATGTTGCCCGTGAAGAACGCCCAGGCCGAAAGCAGCAGCAGGTAGTTCGTGTTCTCCTCGACCGGCATGTGGTGCGGGTAGACCTGCCGGCCGACCACGTGGTCCGACCCCATGTCGTGACACAGGAAGGACGTTCCCTTGCCCTCCGCACCGAGCGTCTCCGCGCCGTCGACTTCGAAGTCGGCCCATTCGTCCAGCAGCGTTTCCAGCAGCTCGGGCCACAGGGCGAAGTAGAGCAGCCCGTCGTTGTATTCCACGTCAATCGTGGAGTGGAAGAAGCACGAGCCCTCCCACACGCTGAACCAGTCGCGGCCGTCTTTGCGCGTGGTCCACCAGGTGTTGACCAGGAACGAATGGAGCGCGACGGCGGCGAGGTTCGACGCGCTGCTGCTCAGGCTCCAGTCGCGGACGGCCGCATCAATGAAGTCGCAGCACTGCTCGATCTTCCCTTTCTCCTTGGCCGCCCACGCCACCATCTTCTCGCGCGAACCGAACAATTTCACGTACTTGAAGGGCGTGCTCTCCTGGAAGACCTCCAGCACGGGCTCAGCAGTCCAGCTCGACCAGAGGGCCGTCATCTTGCCGATGCCGTCCGCCGGAAGGTCGAACGCCTTCCTGAGCCCGGAAGAGCCGAACGGCGTGGCGTCGGCGCTCTCCAGCCAGTTTTCGACGTTCACCGTAAGTGCCGGCAGATCGGCTTCCGCCCGCGCCCCTGCCGTGCTGGAGAACCTATACCGAAAGCCCCCCTCGTCGAGCGCGAATTCCACCCCTGCGCCGTGAAGCTCCAGGACCAGCTCCCCCCGCAGCAAGGGCGAGTCCGCCTTCTCCCAACGAAACTTCTTCAGGGGACGGACCTCCACGTCCACGTAGTAGAAAGGCGCGACAGAGATGTGCGCGTTCTGCGGGTAGAAGGGAGCCCTGAGCCGAAGCCGCAGTTCGATCCACAGCCCGGGATGAACGGCCCGGTACTCGATGCTCGTAAGCGTGTCGAACTGCTCCACGAACGGGAAACACTGTTCCCGGCCCGTAAACGGCAGCGCCCAGACCTCGCCGTCCCGCGTCCTGACTCCGACCGTCAGGTCGAGTCGCTGCTCCCGGAACTCGCCGTACGCGTTCTGGTAGAGGCACCGATCGTGCGGATCGAAGATGAGGCTGAAGCGGCTGCCCAGCGTAGCTGCTGCGTCGGCAATCAGATGCATTTGAGCTCCCTCAGGCCCGTGTGGGCCCCCTGCGCCCGCCGGCCACACAAACCGTCGCCCACACGCTCCCAATGTACCCGAAACGGGTCGGAATTCAAGCAGAAGAGCGGCCCGCCGCAGCCCCCCGCCGGGCAGGTCGTCTGGGGCGCCCGTTCGTTTGACAAAGCGCCGGCGACAGACAAAACTGGCGTCTCTTTAGCTTTGCAGACAGCCACGGAGGCCACTATGGCGCGCACGCTCAGGCTTGGCGTGTTGATCAGCGGCGGGGGCAGATCGCTCCAGAACTTCATTGATCTGTCCGCAGCGGGCAAGCTCAACGCGACCGTAGCGAAGGTCATCAGCAGCCGCAAGGACGCCTACGGACTTGAGCGCGCCCGCGAGCATGACATCCCTGCCGCCGTCGTTCGCCCCAGGGACGCGGGAAGCCCCGCGGAGTTCAGCGCGGCCGTCACCGAGGAGCTCCGGGCGGAGGACGTGGACCTGGTCGCCATGGCCGGTTTCCTCAGCCTCTACTTCATACCAGACTGCTACGCGGGCAAGGTGATGAACATCCATCCCGCCCTGCTGCCCAGCTTCGGAGGGAAGGGATTCTACGGCGACAGGGTGCACGAGGCGGTGCTGGACTATGGCTGCAAGGTAAGCGGCTGCACGGTCCACTTCGCCGATAACACATACGACCGCGGGCCCGTCATCATCCAGAAAGTCGTGCCGGTCGAGGAAGGCGACGACGTTCACTCCCTGGCGGCGCGCGTGTTCGAAAAGGAGAAGGAGGCCTACCCCGAGGCCATCAACCTGTTCGCGGAGGGCCGACTAGAGATCGGCGACCGTAGGGTGAAGGTGAGGCCCCCGGCGAGGAGTTGAACCGACGTGGCGGGGAACGCGCTTAGCCCTCTTCGCTCCCGTCCACGCGGCCGAAGCAGACGAGCGTGAGGTCATCGCTCTGTGGCGCCGCGCCGGCATGCTCCCGCACGGCCCGTTGGATGTTCTTCACGATGTCCAGGGGCGAGTTGTCCGCACGCTCCATGGCGTCCGATAACTTCTTGTAGCCGAACAGCTTCCCGTTCTCGTCCATGGCCTCGATGATGCCGTCACTGAAGATGCACAGAATCTCCCCCGGCTGGACGGTGAACGAGGTCTCGGGGAACTCCGCCTCCTGCGTGATCCCCACGGGGAAACCGTTCCCCCCCTCCAGACGCTCCACGCGTCCGTCGCTCCTGCGCACGAGCGGATAGCAGTGTCCGGCGTTGGACATCTGGACGGTGTTGCTCCTGAAGTCCAGGGACATGATCAGCATCGTGATGAACATGTCCGTCGCCGAACTGAGGGCAACCTGGTTGAGGGCGCGGAGCAACCCGCCGGGGCCGTTATGAGCGCCGGCGTAGAACCGCAGGTTGCTGGCCATCTTCGCCATCATCAGCGCGGCCGTAATGCCCTTGCCGCTGACGTCCCCAACGACCACCAGAACGCGGCCCTCCGGCAGCGAGATGAAATCGTAGAAATCCCCCCCCACCTCCAGCGCCGTGCCGTACCAGTCCACGAACTCGTAGCCCTCAACGTCCGGGGGCTCGGTCGGCAGGAAGCTGTTCTGGATGCGTCGCGCGTTCCTGAGGTCCTGCTCCAGCCTCTCTCGCCGGACCAGACGCGAGTGCAACCGTGCGTTCGCGATCGTCAGCGCCGCCTGGTTGGCAATGCTGGCCAGCAGGTTCAGCCCTTCCTGGTCGTAGTTGCTGGCGATCCGCTGCGTGTCGAGCCAGATGAAACCCAGCACCTCCTTCTCCTCGTCCATCAGCGGAGCGCACATCATCGAGCGCATCTCGAAGTCCAGTATGCTCTGGCTGCTGGCGAAACGCTCGTCATGCATCGCGTCTGCGCTCAGGACCGCCTCCCTGCGGTCAAGCACGTGCTCCAGAATGGTCTCGCTGATCTCGAGCCTCTCCTCGTCGCCCTTGGCGTGCTTTTCCATCCGGGAGGCCCGCGGAGTGAGCTGGCCCGTTTCCGGGTCGCGAAGGATGATGAACCCGCGGGCAGTCTCCGGGAACACCTCGAAGAGCTTGTCCAGGATCTTGTTGAGAAGCGCGTCCTCGTCCAGGCCCGTCCCAATGGATTGGAAGATCTCCAGAACCGTGCCGAGCCGGAAGTTGGCCCGCATCAACTCGTCTACCGTCGTCTCCCTGCCCGCCAGGACGCTTGACGTGTCCTGAAGCATGTCCACAGAGCTGATCACGGACGTGCTGCTCGTGTCTTCTCCGATGTCCAGCAACGTCCGATCGGGTGGCGCTATCGCGCTGTCCTCGCTCTCCGCGTGGAAAACGAACTCGTTGTTGCCGACGCGAATCTCATCCCCGTCCTTCAGCCTCTTCGTCGTCACCTGGACGCCGTTGACGAAGGAGCCGTTGCTGCTGGCCAGGTCCTCGATGATGTACTCGCCCTTGTCATTGCACAGCACCCGGGCATGCCGCTTTGAAACGGTCAGCTCGTCGAGCCTGACGTCCATATCCAGGCCGCGCCCCATGCAGGTGACCTTCTGCAGGGGAATCTTCATCCCGACGCGCTCACCTTTTGTCATGATCAGATGGGCCATCGCAAGGACCGATGTCCTCCGGCGGACTCTCAATCCAATCCCGGCAAGCCGCCCTGCCCCCACGGGGCGCCTGCCGGATTCGAACCGATTTTACCAACCCCAACGCATCTTGCAACGGGAAAACGGCTGGCCGGCGCTGCAACCTAGCCCTCGCCCTGACTCCCTCCGGCCGCTTCCGACCCCTTCTGCCGCCCGTCCGGGCGGATCACGGACTCGTAAACAACCAGGCCGAAACCCACGCAGATCGCCGCGTCAGCCACGTTAAACGTGTACCAGTGGAAGGCCTCTCCCCAGTGCAAATCGATGAAATCCCGGACTGCGTGGAAAACGGCCCGGTCCACCAGGTTTCCCACGGCCCCGCCGGCCAACAGACCCAGAGCCGCGTGCAAGAAGCCCTTGTGCGGCGGCGCAGTCGCCAGGAAGAAGGCCACGATGCCCAGCCCAACCAAGGAAGCCGCTATGTAGAAGGCAAGGCTCTGTGGGCCCTGGCCGAAGATGCCCCTCACGTTCCCCGGATGGTTGATCAACTGAAGCACGTGCGGGATCAAGACGACCGGCGGGCGCGCCTCATCCGGCGAATGGACAAGCAAGAGCTTGGTGATCTGGTCCAGCAGCACCGTCGCGCCGGCGTAGAGGGCCGGCATCGAGAGGATCTGAAGGCC
>CAZSET010000159.1:0-9398 GCA_964605915.1 uncultured candidatus Brocadiaceae bacterium
CACATGTTCCACATCGTCTGGTGCGTGCCCGCGCACTCGAAGACGACATCGGCGCCCTGCCCGCCCACGGCTTCGAGCACCTGGCGAGCCGCCGCCTCGTCGTCCTCGGGATCGGGCCGAACCACGGCGTCCGCACCCATCGCCGCCGCCCGCTGCAGCCTGTCCGGCATCAGGTCGACGCAGACCGTCCGTATGCCTCTGTAAAGCGAGAGCAAGGCCAGAACGCACGTCCCGAGCACACCCGTGCCCAGGATCACGACGTCCTGGCCCGGCCTGACCTTGACGAGGTTGACGGCGTGCAGGGCGATGGCCATGGGCTCCAGGACCACCCCGGCCTCGTCGCTCACGCCGTCCGGCAAGGGCTCGACCAGGCGCGCGGAATGGACGATGTACTGCTGGAACGCCCCGTGGGTCGGGGGCAGCCCCAGGAATTGCACGTCCGGACAGATGTTGGTGTAGCCCGCAAGACACCACTCGCACTTGCCGCACGGCATGGCGGGCTCGACGGCGACTCGTGCGCCGACGAGGCGATCGTCAACGCCCTCCCCCGCCGCTTCGACGACGCCCATGCACTCGTGACCGATCACGTGGGGCCGCTCTGCCTTGATCTCGCCGATGCGGAACTGGCGGTACAGCTCCATGTCCGAGCCACAGATGCCGACCTTCTCAATCCGTACCAGCACCTCGCCGGGGCCGGGTTCCGGCGTCGGCGCCTCCTGGACGACAAACTTGCGTGGGGACTGAAGCAGGATGCGTTTCATTAGACCTTCCAGGCCCGGACCGCGGCCGAACCGCAGGCCGGCTAGGCATGGTGGTAGGTGACGAAACCCAGGTAATTGGTGAACGCCTCGTGCAGCACGTCCGCGCAGCCCGACAGGCTGACAGCGACGTGATGCTCGAAACCGTTCTGGCAGATGACCTTGAGCAGCCGTTGCAGCCCGTCGATGCGCGCCACGCCGTAGCCGCCGAAAGTCTCTACGGGGTCGTCCGTGAACTCGCCCTCGCCGATGTACGCACATACCTCGCCGTTGACATCGTCGGTCGCCAGGCGGGCGAACGTCATGGGCCCCGTCTTTATGCGGCCGACGCAGGCCCCGTAGGTCTTGTCCGCCCCCACCTGGACGGCGATTATGTCCTGTATGGTCATGCGCGGGTCATCGAGGAAATGCTTTGGCGCGTTGCTGCAATGGAACAGCACGCACTTGTCCGGGTCGTCCCCGTAGTTGTTGTTCCAGTCGAAAATTGCGCTCGGGGTCTGCGAAGCGAGCTGCAGGGCATACATCGCCAGCGCGCCGCCGACGTCCACCTCGCACGCGGCCGGAATCATCGCGTTGCTCAGCATGCTCATGACGGTGCAGGGCACGATGCCGTAGTTCTCCTGCATGGACGTCCAGCATTGGATCGCGCAGGCATCCAGCTCCTTGTCCCTGATAAAGGCGTCGAGCACGGCGGCCAGCTTCGCCATGCGCAGCAGGTACTCATCTTCGACGTCGGCGCACGAGCAGTAATCCTTGATGGCCGCCAGGCGCCTTCTCACTTTCCCGTCTGTGTCGGCCAACGAGGTGGCGGCGGCGAAGACCTCCGACAGGTCCACCGTCTCGACCGATATCCCGTGCGCTTCCAGGAGCTTCTCGCTGCACCGGACGGTGTTGAACGCGGCAGGCCGGGCGCCGATTGCGCCGACCCGGGCGTTCCGCAGCCCGTTGACGACGCGACAGACGGCGGCGAACCGATCCAGGTCGCGCCGAAAGGCGTCGCTGTCCACGGCAACGGTGTGCATCTGCGTGAGCGTGAAAGGTATGCCGTACTGCTTGAGGTTGTTGCAGGCAGATATCTTGCCGCAGAAGGAGTCGCGCCGTTGGCCGATCTGCATGTTGCTGGCGTCATCGGGCGTCGCCTGGACGAGCACGGGCACGCCCAGCCCCGCCATCCGCACGGCGTCGGCCACTCCCCTCTCGTCGCCGAAGTTGGGCAGCGTCACGATGATGCCGTCCAACTTGCCCGCGTTCTTCCTGAACAGCTCGGCGCATTTCCTGGCGTCCTCCCGGGTTTCGACTGTTCCGAACTTCGTGTCCCGGGGCGTCAGGCAGACGGTCCCGTAACCAGCTTCTCGGAGGACGTCCCGGATCTGCTTCCTGCCTTGTTTGGCCAGTTCGTCCGGGAAAAAGCCCCTGTTGCCGACAATGACGCCAAAGACGGTCTTCATCTGCACTCCTCCGATAGAGCCCCACAGATCGCAAAGCCGCCGTCACGGCCCGCGGGCAGCGCCAGCGAGTGTAGGGCATGGCCCAAGACCTGTCAAGTTCCCCGTTTCGGAGCCCCGCGCAATCCGCGCGGACGGCCTAAGGCGATTCCTACAATGGCCTTACGCGGAGCGCGGCGCGGTGCACAGCGTCCAGCAGGTGGGCTGGCAAGGGCAGGCCCGGAGATCACCGGCTGGAGAGACCCGACTCACCGGGCGTGTAGATGCGTGCTTCGCCCGAGTCGATCCGCCGTGCCAGAATGCTGCGTCCTGGAACAGTGGCGTTCTTCCAGGGGAAATCGCGGTCCGTGAAGTTCGCGACCATCTCGATGCTGTCGCCGAAGACCGTCCGTTGGACCATCCGGTCAGGAGTGAGCCACTCGAAGTCCGCCATCGGCAGCAGGCCGAGTTCGCGATGGAGAGGCGAGAAAAAGGTCTGGTGCGCCTTCATCCGGTCCCGGTGCTTCTCGAACTCCTCCAGGTTCATGTGGTAAAGCGGTGGCACGTTGTAGAGCAGCTCCAGAAGCTCCACGGTGTCGACCTGATCGCCGAACTTCAGACTGGCAGCCCCCCAGTGGTGCGTCGCGACCACGGAATCATGGAACACCATCTGATAGAGAGGCAGTCGAAACCGGGGATCGTAGCACAGCGTTCGGTACGAGGGCTTCAGCGGCACCTGCTTCACGAAGACCGCGGGCGCCTCCGGCGGCCACCAGGCCCCAAGGTAGAATTCCGACTCCTTGTTGCTCCGCAGGTCGGCGTCTGCCCAGCCGAACACCGGCGTCATCATGCCGTGCGCGAAGTGGATAACGGGCGCGGAGTAGGCCGCGCCCCCCTCGGACCCAATGACGAGGCCGTATGTGTTGCTGATCCACGCCATCCTGCCAAGCCTGGCCTGCATGTCGTCCCGTTGCGTCGCCGGATGCAGATCGGAGTAATCGTCGAACAGCTCCCCGTAGGCGTCGCAGTCGATGAACCACGAGTTGAGCGGCTCGGGGAATGCTGCCATCAGGCGATTCACGCGCGCTTCCACGTAGGGCCTGGCCGCGATGGGACTGAGCGCGTAGCCCTTCTTCTGGAATCCGGGCTTCTTCGTTCCGTCGGCCCGCACAATCGGGCCTGTCTCGTAGAGGTCCGGACCGAACTGGGCCGTGGGCCAGGAGTCCGCCTCCTGCGGATGATGGATGCTGTGGTAGGAATCGTAAGTCCCGATCAGGTAACCCAGGTCCCTCGCTTTCCTGACGGCCTGGGGATGGTTGAATGCGCCGTCCCAGTCGCTCAGGCCGAGCCAGAGGCGATCCAGATCCGCCTCGGCGAAACGCTCCATCATTTCCACGGACAGACCGTCGCCCCACCCGTCGACCGGCGCCAGCCGCCCCGGGAAGCCGGCCGCCAGAAGCAGGCAGTTCAGCCGCCGCAGTCGCGCGTCGCTGAGCCCGGCAATGCCTTCTCGTAGAAGCTTCGTTGCCTCCGTCGGGAGGTCGATCCCCTGCCACGCAGATTGCTCGTAGAAGTCGCGGCGTTCGAGGACATCGCTGAGTGCTGCCGCCAACTGCCGCCGAACGTAGAGATAGGGGCGCTTCATCGTACTCGCTTCCCGGACGGCCTCGCGGGTCTCTGCGTCGAGCAGATCCCGGACGCGCTTGCCGGGGGACGGCCGCCGGCCCTCCGCGTGCGCTGAAATGTCCCCGGTCAGCCCCTGCCAGTCGAGCACGTCGTGCCGGCTGATCAGGTCACTGCCCCAGAGGTAGACGTGCGCGGCGCCGAGCAGTTTCTCGACGTCCGGCACCTCGCGCATCTTCTGGCGCAGTGTGACGAACTTGCCCCGTTCCGTCAGCCATCTGCGGTACTGCCGCGCGGCTTCCACCGGCGAAGGTCCGCCCAGCCGGATGAGGACGCCGTACTCCTTCGTCTCCCAATTCGGCTTGAAATGATGGGTGAGTTTCATGCCTACCCCTGGACCTTCTCCCGCCAGGGAGAGCTCGTTGTCGAACGGATTGGTGAGTATGTAAGTCAGCGAGCGATCCCCGCAGTCCACGCCCCAGAACGGCATGGAGAGCCCTTCCGTGGTGCTTGCCGGCAGCCGCCGGTCCAGCAGATCGCGCCACTCGGCGCTGTCGGCCGGCACGTAGCTGCCTTCGAACAGCGGCAGGACGTAGGCACGGCAAGGCCGTTCACCGCGCAGGATCGGCCAGGTGAAACGTCCCGGCCCTTCAGACACGAACTGCGCGGACAGGCCGTCGCCGTCCAGCCGAACCCGAGCGCGCACCCCGCCCTCGGCGAACTGCCAGGTGGCCTCGCCGTCGCCGTACCTCAGGCCTTCGACAGGGCCGAGGCCGCCCTGTCCGGCCGATAGCTCCACCTGCCCGTGGCCGTCCACGCTTGCCGTCACGCGAAGCGACTGGGGGTCGACGTGGACCGTCCAATCCGCTTCCTTCAGGGCCACGGATAACGCGTCGGCTCCCTGCGCCGGCATGCGTGACGTGCCGGTCAGCAGGACGGCCACAAGCAGGGCTACATGGATGCGTCGTCCGGGCGGCGTGGGCACTTCTGCCTCCTCGATAAGGGGTCATGCACACGGGACTGAGGCACCGGTCTTTGTAACAGGGAGCGCCGGCGCAATGCAACGCGACGGACCTCATTCAGGCTAGCTCGGGGCCGACTGGACCTGAACGCATGAAGCTGGAGGAGTGATCGCCCTGTGCCGGGCGCGTCGTCTTCAGATGCCGCCGGGGCCCCCGCGAAGAACGGCTTCGAGCACGAGCACGAAACCGTCACCACGTGCCCGAACCGGCACGTGTGCCGTCAGCAGTAGAGCATGCTCTCAATCCACGGCGCGTACAAAAAAAAGGCGCCGCCGCGTCCCTCCGCACGGTGGCGCCCATGTTCACGTGAGTCCAGGTCAGCCTTGGACCTTCACCACGTTGACGGCCCTGGGGCCTTTGGGGCTCTGTTCGACCTCGTACTCGACGATGTCGTTTTCGGAGAGGGTCTTGAACCCTGTCCCCTCAATGGAACTGTGATGCACGAAGATGTCCTTAGTGCCGTCGTCGGGCGTGATGAAACCGTAGCCCTTCTGGTCACTGAACCACTTTACTGTGCCTTGAGGCATTGCACGAACCTCGCAAAACTGTACTTGTCCGGCGAGCCGACGCACCCATGTACGTCCTGACACTCAGCCTGTCGAAAGGCGCGCCACCGTTGACGCTTGCTGGTCGGCGGGCTGGCAGAAGCGCTTTTCGAAACTACGGGAGAGCACTGCAAGACGCACACCGGATGCCGGGGGGAGGGAACCCACGGGACGGGATTGTGCTTACACGTGCCACACCGTATGGGAGGAGCCCCCTACAGCGGCGCCCCAAAACGGCCCACATAGTCTCCATTTGGCCTCAGACCGCTCCGCGGGCAGAAAGCCCTGTCACCCAGAGGGCGTACAGGAGCGCATCCTTCGCGCCGCATTATACAGTAACTGCCCCGTCAGCACAACTGGAAAAACGCTTTGCGCCGGCCCCCGGGACACAGGCAGCCGCCCTGCCCCCATCAGCTCCTGCTTCACTCTCACATGCGTCCGGACGCACTCACTACCTGCCCCGTCTCGGTGGCCGTCCGGCTTCGGATGGGACCTGCGGATGCGGCGAAGGCGTCCGGTGCCCACGTGCTTGAAACAGTAGACATTCGGCAGAAAGCCGGCTGAGCGCGTCCAGATATCATCTTCCGGTGACGAGGCGCCTTCGTTACGGTTCGGCGAACTGCAGGTCAGTGATCTCGGCTTCTGCGTCCCCCTCCTGCCACTCGCTGGGCACATGCGGCGCTTGGTAGAACTTCCCCCTCTCCATCTGCCAGATGTAGCCGGGCTTCAATGGCTTGCTCGGTTCGAAGGACATTTCCGAGACAAGCACAGGACAGTAGTCTTCCTCTGAGATGACTCGCCCGTTACGATCCTTGAAGTACACAGTGACCTCAACAAGGTCGAGCGTCCCCTCCCCCGAGTTCTTCAACTTGAACTCCACGCCTGGCACGCGCTCATCCATAACTGTGGTGTAGTACTTCGCCTGGAAGTCGTACAGCGCCAGATGTTCGAGGTAAGCCTGTTTCTCTGGCGACTCCAGGCCGGTCGCTTCGCCTGCCACGCCAAGTTCAGCGAATCCGATGTCTGTGATCGCGGCCTCAATGTTGCCCTCTCGCCATTCCGAAGGGACTCGCTCGGCTTTGTAGAACTTGCCCCTTTCCTGCTGCCAGATGTAGCCCGGTTTCAGGGGTCTGCTGGACTCAAGCGAAAACGACGACGTCAGAACGGGGTGGTAGTCCTCCTCGGCGACAGTGTTTCCCCGAGCATCCTTGAAGTAGACGGTCACTTCCACCTCGCTGAGAGTCCGCGAGCCGTTGTTCCGCACTTTGAAGTCAACACCAGGCACACGCTCGTCAAGGAAAGTCGT
The DNA here is from genome assembly GCA_964605915.1 of uncultured candidatus Brocadiaceae bacterium. Lineage (GTDB taxonomy): Bacteria > Planctomycetota > Brocadiia > SM23-32 > SM23-32 > DAOVRD01. Next base: position 6,679 of record CAZSET010000159.1, read on the forward strand.
GTAGTACCTGGCAGTCACATCGTACAGTTCGACGTTGGGAAGATACTCCTCCTTCTCACGAACTGCACGAGCGACTGGCAGATCTGGCGCCTCTTCGGGCGGTTGCGCGCCGCCCTGAGGTGCCGGGGGAGAGGGCCTACCAAGCCGGCGGTCCAGTGCAGCGGGTGCCTCGCGTTCAGAACCGGGAAGTACGTTCCTTCCGTTGCCCGTCGCGGGCGGCCGATCAAAGCCCACGAAGACCACAAGCAGCATTCCAAGAGCACAGGAGAGACCTTGACTGACGTAGTAATACCTGACCTTCTTGGTCTGCCGTAGTTGCCGCACAAGCATGTATCCAACAGCCCCAGCTATCAGCGCGCCGCCGATCAGGCCAACATAAAGCCCGGCGCCCGGGCTCACCTGCGAGCCGAGTAGTGCGGCAAACGGGTTGTCTTTCATCTCCGGGGAGTCGAGCAGCCAGGCGACCTTCCAGATCAGGCCTCCCATCCAGAAGACGGCAACCGTCCCCCAGGCTTGAACACCCAAGAGGGCCGCAATGAGACGCCTCTGGCTGAGGAGACTGGCTGCGTACGCAGCAGCGGCTGCCACAGTAAGACCAAGGACGATCTTCCCATCTCCGATGATGCCTGTGAAGCCACCCGCCCCGAAGTTGACCCACTTAAGTAACGGAGACAGAGCCAACAGCGCGAGGCCAGCACCGCCAATCCAGCTGGCGATCTTCATATGGAGATCGAGTTCTCCTCTTCGATGCGGGACTGCAGCGGGTTCCATGTGCTTCGCAACGTGGCGCCCCCTTCCTTCCTCTCCCTGTCCCACAGACTGGTTCATCTTGCTCCCCTCAGCCTGTGGCAGCTCCAGGATTGTCCAGGGGCGAGTTCTCTGCTTCGATTGCTGTCGAGCGACTGGATGGGGTGCCCTTGTGGGTGGAGGTCGGCTAGGTTGCTCAGTTGTCTTCTCTGATGCCGCCCGAACGAAACGAACCTTCTGTTTGCAGTTGGGGCAAGTCACCTCATGCTCAAGATAGGACGGCTTGGCGCGTCCGGTCTTCCCGCAGTTCGGACAGCGCACGCGAACGGATCCCTCTTTCCCCATCACCCCGTCTCCTCTGGAAAGGAGTTTGCGACTATGGCCCCGCTGTCAGCCTCACGCCAGTTCCGGAAGCGCCGCCCCATCCCGCAAAGCACAAGCACCTTCGCCAGGACTGTTCTGCCGATCGCCGCTCATGCAGATGGTAGCCTTATACCCGACAAACGCCTAGAAGTCAAGCGCAGGCCCTGCGGCTTGCCGACTGAGCCGCAATAGGTTGCACAAGAGTCTCCGACGCCTTGTGCCACAGGCATGACGCCTGGGGCCTTGCCGCCTGGAAGGCGGCGCTACGTGCCCCGGGCCTATAGCCGGCAACCGTGTGGGAGGCCTCGCCCACACCAGAGCTTGGAGGACTACAGTCAGCCCCCAAACGCGGGTCCGCAAAACCACTGTCCACGACTCAAAGCCGGCTCCCAGCCGCTTCGACTACGTGCGGTCCCGCATCTTCAAATGACGCCCGCCTCCATCATCGCCACCATGTCGAAGGTCTTGACGGCGTCGGCGATGCTGGTCTCGGGCGTTCGGCCCTCGAGGACGCACTCCAGGAAGTGCAAGTCCTCGTAGTAGAAGCCATAGTAACGGTGGAAGCTGTCGGTTTCGGCGAGCGCCTTCCCGTCAATCGTCTCCAGGTTCGCCCCGCTCACTCCCGAAGCAGCGAGCGAGTAGCCCGTCTTGCCCTCCTGGACCAGGAGCGTGGCCTCGCACTGGCTGCCGCCGAACCCCAGATTAATGAAGGCGCTGGCGCCCGCGCCGTGGAGTTCGAACGTGTGGGTGCGCCCGCCCGTCTGGTAGTTGGCCTGGATCAAACCGGTCACGCCGTTCTCGAACCGCACCACGGAGTTCCACGCGTTAACCACGACATCGTCGTACTGGCCGCACACGGTGGCGGCGCTGGCGGGCGCGCTGTCGGCCATCCAGCGAACCAGGTCGACCGCGTGAATCGTGTCTGAACGAAAGGCGCTGACGCCCCCCTTGTCGAAGGCCGCCGTGCCGGACTTCATGAACCGCCCTATCACCTGGTTGACCTGCGTGATCTCCCGCATCTTCCGCACGACCGCCCGCACGACCGGGATATGGCGGCGGTTGAAACCGACCTGGAGGATGCAGCCCGCCGACTCGGCCGCCCGCTGGAGCGAACGCGCCTGGTACGGCGTGATGCCGGGGGGCTTCTCCGCAAAGGTGTGTAGGCCGGCCTCCAGGCATGCCGTGGCAACGTGAAACATGTTGCTCGGTTCCACGAGCGCAAAGACGGCGTCCAGATCCTCCTGCTCGAACATCTCGCGATAGAGCGTGTAGGTCCGCGGCACCGAGAAACGTTCCGCCTGTTGGGTGGCGCGCGACTCAATCACGTCGCACAAGGCGACCACGTTGGCCTCGGGTAACTCGCTCAGCGAGGGCAGGTGGACGCTGCGGGCAATGCCACCCGCGCCGATGACGCCTACTTTCAGCGGCTCGCCAGTCATCACGAGCTCCATTCCTTGATTAGGGAACCGGCTGCTACTGCGCTGGCAAGACAGGTCAGGATGCTACAAAGCGCGCGACTCAGTTTCAAGGTCACTGCGCGCGGGCCCCTACACGACACCGGAACGGGACCGAAAGCGCACACCGTTGGCACCGGACATTTCGACCGGAGA
>CAZSET010000160.1:0-9318 GCA_964605915.1 uncultured candidatus Brocadiaceae bacterium
CACACGCTGAGTCCCTGGAGATGTGAAATTACACAGCTTTCTGGACTTGACTTTGGCTGGCCCAGCACCCGACATGCCCGACGCTCGGAGAGCTGCGGAAACTCCTGCCGCACCTGCTCCAGCGCAGTGCGCCGCTTCGCCGGGCTTAGCACTTTGCCTCCGGCGCTTCCCGTAGGATCCGGCTGTCCAGCGAAAGATCCGCTACCAGCTTCTTCAGCCGGGCGTTCTCCTTCTCCAGCTCTTTGAGATGCCTGGCCATCATGCCCAACCCGTTGCCCCATTTCCAAGACCTTTTCAACAGAGCATAGTCACATCTCAGATGCAGTACGGCTTCCTGAAAGCAGCCGCGCCAACCCGCTGTGCACCTCGAGGCTGGTAAACGGTCTCGCTGCGCAAGATGCCTCCCCCGGAGAGCTTAGGATCAGCGTTGGCGTGCCGGGGGAACTGCGTCACACGATAGAGTGGACAAATGGTCGAACCAATGAGAGCAGCGCAGGACCCAGACTCACCGAGATGAATCTGGATAGGCGGCCCGCACCTACCGGCCACGTGGGGGCCCGTGCGATTCTGTCGTACACTGCGTATAGAGCATGCATGGTCTGCGCGAGGTCGTCGGGCACTCGAAGTGCGCATCCGCCTTGCTCCCTTGCCAGGACACGCACATCATCACACAGCCGCATCAGGGCGCCGGCCACCTCTGCCATGACGAGTCTTTTCTTGCGTAACATGGCGCAATGGACGGAGACCAGGGGCACAACGAACAAACCGCTCAGGAGCACGACCCACAGCGCAACGCCTGCCAACAGGGGGCGCGTCAGACCGTGGACGCACAGAAGTGCCAGAGCAACAGCGGCTAGAGGCAATACGGTGTACACGGTTCTGGCTAGCGAGGCGTACACATGCTCAAGCCCCGCCCCTGCGGGATCGGCGACCACGCCCAAGGACATCGCCCTGCCTTTTTGGAAGGTACCGAGGCGTCGGAAAAGCGCGTACACTAGGTAGCTGAACAGCAGTAGGGCGGCGAGGACGTTAGGTAATAGGATACCCCAGCAAGCTGCTAAGTAAGCACGAGCAACGATGTATCCGATGGGGTGGTGGATACTATCCCAAACGTCATGCCGGTAGACGACGGCCGCAACAGCAGTATTGTGCGCGTTGTACGCAACAGCCAGCGCTCCCACTGTCAAGGCGCAAGCCTTGAGAGCTGTATAGGACCCGGACCTAGCCACCGCAAAGACCTGTTGAGCAACGGAGGTGACGCCACGCTCTACCTGCTCGTCTCTGAGTTCCAGACGGTCCAGGACTACCGGGAGACGCGCAAAAACGTCGCTGCACCGACAGATTGTACGTGGGAGCATCACCACAAGGACGAAGTGGAAAACGAACATAGCCAGGAAACCCCAATGCTCCAGAAGACCCACTGCCTCATCCGGCATCAGCAGCGTACCTTCGAACCAACTCACTGCGACAAGAAGAAGGGCTGGGAGGCCCAGAATGACCATTGCTTGCCGCACGACGAGGCTTCGCGGCGCTCCCCCGAGCGAGACGAGGGCGCTCACCGGCCACAGCGTGGCGGCTAGGTCCGTAGGGGTCAACGCGGGCTTCTGCATTCTGGGTTCTCCGCAGAACAACTGCTGTGCCCACCCGATCCCCACCAAGCCCCAGCCCATGGCACTTAAGTGCATCGAGTCACACCGTCCGACACCGGTACCCTGGGAGCCAAGTCCACACCGGACTAACCAACCCACGCGCTGGAACGGAGAACGGCGCTCCAGCGGATACGATCACTCGGCCGCGAAACCGGGCAGATCCTCAACGTCTTCCCAGGTGATCGATGCATAGTTGCGGTACTTCCACAGCCACCCCCGGTCCCACTGACCATTCTGATTCGCGTCGAAGTACCCTTCCCCTTCATCGGCGCGTCCATTCTGATTAGGGTCTTCCTCGATCCGCTCATCGTGCAGGAGAAAGGGCGTGCTGCCCCCCATCCGCTGTTCCGCGTACTTGTAGTACCGGAGCATCATGGCGCCCGTGTCCAGCACCCCCGCCTTGATCTGCAAGCGACCGTAATCCCCCGGGACGTACTTCGCAAAGGGCAGCATGGACCAGGTGATGAGCAAGAAACCCGTAATGACCACGCCGTTGAGAACTCCGATGACCGGCCCGGCGATCTTGTCCGCGTACTCCGCACACGGGACGCTCCCGACTGTGTACTGCGTTTTCAGCCAGCGACCGAGCATGAAGACGATCGCCATTATGAGCACGAACGATATCAGGACGAAGTACTCGTGAGCCGTGGGCGTATCGGAGGTGAGGGCCTCGAACACGCGCGCCACGTGTTGGCAGAAACTCATGGCGCAAACGAAGCCGACAAGATTCCGCATGAGGGCGTACGTGGTGAAGAAGATACCATCCCTGTAGCCGGCGAAGCCCATCAGACCCAGCAGGACCAATACCACCAGGAGGCCGATCGTCGAGGTCATTTGCTTTTCCTCGCAGGGCGGTGTGCAGGACGCTAGCCGTGCCTGAGCACACGCCGGATTTCCTCTAGGGTCGTGATGCCAGCGGTGACCTTCGCCACCCCGTCCTGGTACATGGTCCTAAACGCGGTCTTGCCCGCTGCCTTCTGGATGGCCTCGGCCGAGACGCCTGGCCGCTTCAGCAGTTCCTTGACCGGCTCGGTCACGATGAGCATGGCGAAGATGCCCGTCCGGCCTTGGTACCCCGAGTTCAGACATGCTTCACAGCCGACCGGCCGATACCAGAGACCGGGTTCATTCGGATCGACATTGAGCTTCCTGAGCAGGGCCGGGTTCGGCTCTACCTCCTCTCGGCAGTTCGTGCACAACTTGCGGACCAGTCGCTGCGCCAGGACGCAAGTGACTGACTGGCTCACCAGGTCCGGTCCTCCCGCCATTCCCACGAGTTCCACCAGCGCATCCGGCGCATCATTGCCTTTGAGGGTGGTGAGCAGTTCGCCCTCCTGCACGGCGAACGTCAACAACGTGCGGGCATGCTCCGGCGTCTTGATCTCACCGAACACCAGGACGTCCGGCCCCTCCCGCACGATTTGCTGGTAGACTGCCGCGAAGGGCCGCTCGGCGTCCATGGTCCAGCGCCGAACGTGCTCCAGCTCGAACTCCTCGGTCTCCTCCAGCATGACGATGTCCGTGGCGAAAACGTCCATTGCTCGGCAGATGCCGTATAGCGTTGTCGTCCTGCCGCCGCCGGGCGGGCCGCTGACTATGACGGCTCCTTTCTTCTGCTCGACGGCGGCCTTCACCCTCTTGACGAGCGCTTCGTGCATGCCCAGAGCTTCCAGCCCGGATCGCTGGAGGTGTGCCGTCCAGTTCGGAAGGACCAGCTGCAGCACAAGTTGCCCGCCGGAAGCGGAGACGGCCGCTTCCACCTCCACAGGTCCCGTTCCGGCCAGATCTGCTGTCATCTTGCCGGAGCCGCGCCTGATCCTTCCGCCCTTGGCAAGGCCGACGAATCGGGAGGCGCAGTTCACTACCTGCCGTGCCGTGTCGGGGTCCAAGGCCTCCACGTTCTGGAGGACGCCATCCAGCACGTACTGCACGACGTACTGCTCGCCCGCCGGCTGCACGCGCGCGGTCCGGGCACCGGTCGCTGCCCCTCGCACGATCAAGTCCATAAGAATGCCTGCCGGCTCAGTCAGCGACGGGTCCTCCTCGAACAAGTCGTCCAGGGACTGACCGGACTCGTTCCGGAGCGGCACGGACGCCCTGACCGTCCGCAGCTTGGTTTGCAGCGAAGGCACGTTCCTCAGCACGGGTATGGCAGCCAGCAAGCGGGCCCTGTGGTCGCGGCCCAGGAACTTGAACCTTTCCGGCACGACCTTGTTCCTGCCGACGATGTAGACGGTGAACGCGCCCAGGACCAGGGCTATCGACAGGAATGCGAAGGCGGCGTGCACCAGCAGCGCCAGAAGGGTCCCGAGCCAGCCGGCCCCCGCGAGCAGCGCCGCGAACTTCAGGAAGTTCAGATTGGTGCCCCGGGCGTCGTCGCTCACCCAGGACGTTACGTAGAGCCAGAAACCGACGCTGACAATGATCAGGAGGAGCCAGAGCGGGTTGACGTACATGGGTGCGCCGCTTGGCCGGGCTGCCGCCGCTTGGCCGGGCGCGGCCGCAGCTTCGGCGGGCACTCCCTGGGCGCCCGCAGGCAATGCCTCGCCCGCCTCCTGGGCCAGGGCTGCGCCCGCCAGGACCGCTGCACCGATGATGATCGCCGTCAAGAGCACCGCCCTGCGTCGTCCCGTGCCCGACATCAATGCTGAAGCCATAGTCGCAGGTCCGTTCACGTTCTAGCCGATGGCGCGGTGAGCAATGTCAATGCCCTTGAGGGCCATCTCCAGGGCGTCTCTGTTGGGTGCGAACTGAACCGCCACCCTCTTCTCGACCAGGTCCTTGTGGACCACGTTGACGAACGAATCGGTCCAGGTCTGCATCCCCTCCTCCCTGCCCACGGCTATCAGGTCCGTGATGTGAGCGTCCTCACCGTCCTCGATGGCCTTGCGAATTGGAGGATTGGTGAACATCAGCTCGACCACGGGCACCACGGGGACGTCTGCGCAGGAAGGGATGAGCTTCTGGCAGACGATGGAAACCAGGTTGAAGCTGAGGCTCTGGCGAATGAGGGAATGCTTGTCGGTCGGAAACAGGTCAAGGATACGGGACACCGTACTGGCGGCGCTGGAGGTGTGGAGAGTTCCGAAGACCAGGTGGCCCGTTTCCGCGGCCTGGAGCCCGGCCTGAAACGTCTCCACGTCGCGCATCTCGCCCACCAGGATCACGTCCGGGTCCTCGCGGACGGCCGCCCGCAACGCGTCCGGCCAGTCGCGGCAGTCGATGCCGATCTCACGCTGGTTGATGATGCACCTGGCGTCGTGGTGCAGGTACTCGATGGGGTCTTCGATGGTCAGGACGTGAAGGCGGTGCTTGCGGTTGATCATGTCGACCAGGCAGGCCAGCGTCGTCGATTTGCCGGAGCCCGTCACGCCGCAGACCAGCACGAGCCCTTGCTTGACGTCAACGAGCCTGGTGAGCTCGGGTGGCAAGTGCAGGTCTTCCAGGGAAGGGATGTCCTCCGTGATCATGCGCGCCGCCAAGCTCAACCGACCCGTCTGGTAGAAGACGTTGACGCGGACGCGCCCGCGCCCGAAGTCGTGGCCGATGTCCAGGCTCCCGCGCTCCGCCAGTTCGGTCATCTTCTCCTTGCCCAGCCATTCCTCCACCAGGGAGTAAATCTGTTTCTGGGTCAGCGGATCGGACTTGGCGCGGTGCAGCTCGCCCTTTATGCGAAAGATGGGCGGGTTGCCGACCTTCAGGTGGAGGTCGCTGGCCTCCAGGTCGGGCAGTTGGTTGAACAGCACGTTCAGCTTCATGGGCCGAGATCTGTCTTGCATATCGCCTCCGCCCTTGAGGAATCAGGAACCCGGGCCTCCAGGCGGACGACCCGCCCAATTGGCGGCCCGGTCAGTTCTCATAGGCCAGACCCCGCCGGTGCGCCGCGTTCGACAGGCGCTCCTCAACGTCGACGTCAAATGCCTTCGCCAGGGGCTCCAGCACCTCGGGGTCGCTCTCCCACCCCTGACGGGCCGCCGCGATGACGACCTCAAGGCCGGATGGGGTCATCCTGCCGAGCGGCCGGCGCACGGGGCCAACGGGCATTCCGAGCACACGCATCAGCGTCTTGATAGGCAGGGGGTTCCTGGCCTTGCACAAGCGCTTGCCGTAGGGGCTGTATTCCTGAGTCTTGACGGTCACTATGTCGAAGAGCGGCCTCAAGGCAGCGGCCAGCCTCTCGCCCTCATCCCGGTCACCGGCGAGGAAGGCTTCGGTCATCCGTTGCACGGCGGCGGGCGCGACGTTGGACGCCACGCTGACGACGCCGCAGCCCCTGATCCCTTCGTCGCTCATCATCGCACGCGTCAGCCCGTCGTCGCCGCTCAAGATGTCGAAGTCGGACCCGCAGACCTCGCGGGTCCTGCGCATGTTGTCCAGACTGCCGCTGGCTTCCTTGACCGCGCTGACGTTCGGACAGTCATCCTTCAGGAGGGCCAGGTCTTCGGGCAGAAGCTGAGTGCTGCTGCGCCCGGGGATGACGTACGGTATCACCTGCACGTCGGGGAACTCCCGCGCCACCGGCTCCATGTACTCCTTGCGAATCTCAATGGAGCTGGGCCCGTTGTAGTAGGGCTCGACCAGCAGGACCGCACCGATCCCGTGATCCACCACGTGGTGCGTACTGGCGAGGGACTCCGCCGTGCTGTTCGAGCCGGTGCCGGCGATCACGGTGCATCGCCCACCCGCGAACTGGGCCGTCTTTACGATGACTTCCGCGTGCTCCTCCCAATTCAGCGTAGGGCTTTCGCCGGTCGTCCCCACGGCGAGGACGCCACTGATTCCCGCCGCGACCTGAAACTCCACAAGCCTCTGCAGGGCCCCGTAGTCGACGCCCGGGCCCTCCTCCCTCCCAAAGGGAGTAACCAGTGCGGTGTAGCATCCCTGAAACACGTGGCCCACGCCGGTGCCTCCTGAGCGAGACACATCGGAACTCCCCGCAGGCGGGACTGATCCACCGCAGGAGTCAGAGGCTCTCAGTCCATGCGCACGCTATTATTGAGCAGAGACCGTGCGAAGTCAACGGAAACGTCAGCCCGGCAGACGCGGCCACTGAGGGACCGGCGAACGCCCGTCGCCGGGCTTCCCTGGGGGTCCTTCTGGCTCATGCGCCGCTGGGCGTTGCGCGGGAGCGCGCCGGATGCCCGGAAGGGCGAGACACCCTAGAGGTACGGCAACAGCGCCAGGAACCGCGCCCTCTTGACGGCCTGCTTGACCATCCGCTGGTGGCGGGCGCAGTTGCCCGAGCGCTTCCGACTGAACAGGGCCGCCTGGCTGGACGTGAGCCGCTGAAGGCTGTCCAGGTCTTTGTAGTCGATCGTCTTCACTTTGTCGCGACAGAAGCGACAGCGGTCGCCCGTCGTTCTTCGCTTTCGTTTCCTACGCCTTGCCACGTGCAATCAACCTCCGCATTGGCTCGCGGCCTTCAGAGTATCGATCTCGATTAAAGGCCCCCGATGCAAAACACCCATCCTAATGGCCTGAACCGCAATTGTCAATCAAACGTCCATGCCGCGCCGTCGGCCTCCCTACACGTTCGCCGGGCGGACCGGCGTTAAGTCCTGCGCCGACACCGACCGCCGCAGCTCTGCCACAACCGCCTCCGGCGGGCAAAGTAACCGGAAGGGCGTCGGTCCGGACGTCCCCAGGCCGCTGCTGACCACGAAGACGGTCCCCCCGGATCGGAACGTGCCCCGGGCCAGCCGCCTCGGCAGGCTGGAACGGGTGACCACGGCCCCGATGATGGGGAAGCGGACCTGCCCGCCGTGCGTATGGCCGAAGAACGCCAGGCGGGCGCCGCGAGCGCTCACCTCATGGAGCACGTCCGGGCTGTGGGCGATGGCGACCGAGGGCAAGCCGTCCGGCACGCCGGCCCACGCCTGCCGGACGTCCGCCCCGAAGACGAATGCGTCCCGCAGGCCCACCACGGCGAATTGCCGTCCGTCACGCGCCTCGGCTCGTGCGCTGGCGTCGTCCAGGATCTGCACGCCTTCCTCGGCCAGGCTTGCCACCAGCCGGTCCGTCGGATTCCCAACGGTGAAGGCCCTCCGCGGGTCACCGCGCAGCAGCCCCGCGTAGGTCTGAGCGAAGCCGATCTGCGCGTAGTCATGGCCGCCGAGGACCGCGAAGCTCCCCAGCCTCGGCCGGAAGAGCGCCGCAGCCCGTGCTGCGCTCTCGATCCCCGCCGGCACGTCGATCAAATCGCCGGTGAAAAGGACCAGGTCGAAACGCTCGCCTGCCGCCAGTCGCGCCAGGAACGCCAATGCCACCTCGTCCCGGCCGCTGAAGTGCGTGTCCGTTATGTGCAGTATCTTCAACTGCGGCAGGCCCAGCGAGTCCGCGTCGAGCACCAGCCGCCGCACGCGAAACAGCCGCGGCTCCACCAGCAGCATCCACACGGCCAGCAGGATCCCTGCCGCCAGGGCTGCGCCGATCACAAAAGCCGTCCAGGGCATGGCGTTGCGGTGTCCCCGCTTTGGCTGAAACAGGCCCGGACATCGCTTACAATGGAGGTGAGCCGGACCGCTGGAGCGATGCGCCAATCTACTGCGCGCTCCTGCATTGTGTCAAACAAGGCCGATTGCGCCCCGAGGCCTCCATGCTGTGGAAACTGATACTGCTTCTGACGCTCGTGCCGCTGGTTGAGCTGCTGCTGCTGGTCCGGCTGACGCAGTTGTGGGGCAGCTTTTGGCTGACGGTCGGCGTCATCCTGGGCACGGGCTTGCTGGGCGCCGTATTGGCGCGGCGGGAGGGACTGCGCGTCTTCAGCCACGTGCGGGAGCAATTGGCGCGCGGCGAGCTGCCCGCCGATGCGCTGCTCGACGGCGTGCTGATCCTCCTCGCGGCCGCTCTTCTTGTCACGCCCGGACTGCTCACGGACGCCTGCGGCTTCCTGCTACTGATCCCGCCGAGCCGAAGCCTGATCCGCAGGATGGTGAAGAAATGGGCTCGCCGGAAGATACAGGCCGGCACCATGCACGTCTACACCGCAGCGGACTTCGGCCCGATCCAGGACACTCCGCCGCCCGGTTCGCCGCCCCTTGAGGACGACGCTCCGGAGCAGGAGCCCCGCCCTTGAGAGCGGTCGGCGTGCTACTGCCGTTCCTGCCCCTTGTCCTCAAGCCGAATCCTGACCGAGCGGGCGTGGCCGCCCAGCCCCTCGGCCTCCGCCAGCCTCTCGACGCTTTCCGCGTCTTCGCTCAGGGCCCCGGCCTCATACGAGATGAGGCTGGAGCGCTTCAGGAAGTCGTTGGCCGTCAGGCCGCTGGAGAAACGGGCGGTCCGCGACGTGGGCAGGACGTGGGATGGGCCGGCGACGTAATCGCCGACGGCGACGGGTGACCACTGGCCCACGAATATGGCCCCGGCGTGCCGGACCCGCTCGGCCACCTGTGCGGCGTCACGGGTCATGACCTCCAGGTGCTCCGGGGCCAGCTCGTTGGTCAGCTCGATGGCCTCGTCAATCGAAGAAGTGACGATCACGGCGCCGTACGCTTCCAGGCACACGCGCGCCACTTCGGCGCGGGGGAGCCTGCGCAGTTGCTCCTCGATGGCTCTGAGCGTCTCCGCGGCCAGCTCCTCGCTGTCCGTCAGGAGGATGGCGGAGCCGGGATTGTGCTCGGCCTGCGCCATCAGGTCGCGTGCGTTTTCGGGCTTGACGCTCCCGCCGTAC
>CAZSET010000161.1:0-9306 GCA_964605915.1 uncultured candidatus Brocadiaceae bacterium
CGAGTTTCTTCACAGCGCCCTTCATGCCCATCTCACCGGGCAGCCCGCCCCCTCCCTGCTCCCCGTTTGACGCGAAACCCGTGAACGGTTACAGGAAATGGAAATCGTCAAGCAAAACTGAGATCGAGATTGCCGCCGAACGATCGGGTAGCTGACGGTGTTTAGCCTTCAGCCCCCACAGTACCCGGCATGGGGGTCCGCACCGGGCAGTTCGTCAAGGGGCGCCCATGTCTTGGGGATAGAGCAGCGCGATTCACTGTTGGCGAATGCAAATCAGCCCCTGCTGCGGCGTTGACAAACGCCGGGCTGGGGACCCGCGTGCGAAGTGCGGGGGAGGAATACGAGTGTTTGTGCGTGCCCGGTCAGTAAAGCGAGGGCGGAGGAGCGCCGGCATGACGCGCAGAAGCAGCACCGAAGCCCAGCTTATCCAGCAGAAGAGATGAGTGCACGTTCGCTTATTACGGTATGAGCGCTCAAGAGCTCAGTAGCGTTTCAGGGGGCGATTCCCGAGTGGGAAGACGAAATAGAGAAGCGACACGAGAGAGCGTTAGTCAGTTCGGTTTCCTACAATGGATAGTGGAGCTGCGCCCCGGAGGAAACGGTGTGTGCCAACGCCTCGGAGCCTCCTGTGATGGCGAGCCGCGACATGTTCGCAGGTCAGGAGCCCGGGCACAAGTGCGTGCCTCCCCGCCGAGGATTGCTGCCTCGGCCGCCTTGACAGCCGACCCCGCGGCCTCCGCCTGTCCCGCCTAGAACGCAGGAACGGCGCCCCGCGTGAGCAGTGTCGTCATCACTCCCAGGCTGCCGAGGAAGACCTCCGTCAGGATGAAGCCCACGAAGAAATGCCGCGTCGCCCTCAGCATATGACCGCCGGCGAACTTCATGATGGCGACCTTGGCGAGCCAGCCCAGCAGGAACGGGAACCAGATGCGGTTCGAATCCGAACTCCCACTCGCACTGACAACCAGGCCAATCGGATGAAGGGGCCACCAGTAGAACCGCCCCCGCATGATCATCAAGACCGCCGTCATGACCGCCCCGATGCCGAAAGAGGCCCAGTAGAACTTCGAGGACTGCGCGGGCTGGGCGATGATCCTCTGGGCCTGGCCGAAGACCCAGATCGCACCCTCGCGGGTGCCCCAGACGTTGCCACTGAAATTGAGGGCCCCGACCCCGTAGGCTTGTTTGAGCGTCATGTAGTGGGTGGCCACCAGCGCGACCAGCATGGCCGCTACGAGCGGCAGAACGAAAAGCCCTCGCCTCTTCTTGAAGACGGAGGAGATCCGGAACGCATCCATCGCCAGCGGGGGCAGCGCCGGCATCCCCGACAGCATCCAGGTCATGAAGCTGCCCATCACGGCGCCCGATCCGGCCAGTCCGCCGGTCGCGCCGTGCAGCGTGTCCACCAGGAGCCAGTTGCCACGGGTTATGTAGACTCCCCCTTGCGCCACGATTCGCGCGCAGGCCACGTACCAGCAGAACATCAATGCCATTGCCGCCGCAGCCATCGGCACAGACATCCCGTAGCAGCAGAGCCAGACCACGCAGCCGGCCATCGAGAGGGCCAACCCCCAGAATGCAGTCCGGTAGCGGAGGGGCTCCCGGGCATCGTCGAGTCCTCCGGCGGCGCCGAACGCCTTGCGCAGAACCCCCTATAAATGGCGCCGTGCTACGTAGAGCATGCCGACGACAAAGGCCAGGTTGGCACCGAACTGCTGCCAGCGCAGAAGCGGTCCCCACGTGCCCTGTCCCGCGACCGGGACCGCGAGCCATTTGCCGACGTGAAGCTCCACACGGCCAAACAGGTAGAACACCCACATGCCCAGCGATATGTCCGCAGGCACCAGATAGGCGAACCCTATCGCCGTGGGCCACAGGTCGAAGTTGAAGAACTCCATCTGGACCAGCGGAGTGTCTCTGAAAATGTCAGCGAGGGGTATCGTCATGCTCCAGGGCCTGTCCGCGCCGACAAACAGCGGCAGCGCCCGGACGAACCGGAAGGCGACGCTCGTCGTCAGGCCCACCAAGAAAGCCTTCTGCCGGAAGGCCGCAGGCAGCAGCCCGCGCTCTGCACTCCCCGCGGTGAACTCGAGGGGAATGCGGGCCAGCGGAAACATCAGCCGTTCGCCCTCCACCCATTGGCGCCTGAGGATGGCGCACATGAAGAAGACCGCCACGTACATCAGCATCAGGAACACGCCCCAGCGCGCCAGCGGACCGACCCAGACCCGCCACGGCACCCGCCCCTCCCTGGCCCCCTCGAAGTACTGCTGCGCTGCAACCGACCGGGGGTCCTTGCTGAGCACCAAAGTCTCCGGAGTGGCCGTCAGCGCACCGTCTTCCTCCCAGTAGATGTCCGCCCGGCGCGCCATGTAGGGAGCGCCGGCCAGGATCGGGTGCATAACGCCGGTGCCAACGGCGGCCGTCACGAGGACCATGCACCAGACCAGCATGAGCTCCGCCTGCGTCAACGCCCAACCCCGCCGAACCAGCTTGATCAGGGCGTTGACGATGACGGCCAGCAACACCAACACGAGAACAGCGCTGCCGGGGAAGTATGAGCCCGTGAAGCCGCCGTAGCCTTTGACGGTCCCGGAGTAGACGTCGAGGCAACACATCCCTACGACAGCCAGAAGGCCGATCAGGAAGGCGCGCCAGCTCACGTCTGCCTCCGCGACAGATCACGGTATGGGGGCCCCTCGGAAGGGCCGGGCGCAGCTCGTGCAGGGCTGAGCGAACCGGATCCGGGCGGCACACGGGCCAGATAGACGCCGACCAGAGTGACCGCGATTCCCACGAGCTGAAGCACCGCAAGCCGCTCGCCCAGGAAGATGGCCGCAGCTATGACGGCTACGCCCGGAACGAGGTACTGGTAGACGGCCGTGCCGGACGCTGACGTGCGGCCGATCGTGCGGTACCACAGAATAAGCCCGACGTAGCCGGCAAGCAGCGTAACGTATGCAATTCCGATCCAGTGTCCCGGTGTGATCTCGGCCCACCCGGTGGCAAGAAGCTGACGGCCCCCGACAACGACAAGCAGTATGCCGGCGGCAGCGAACGTGTGGCATATGACTTGTAGTTCGCCGAACCGGTGCATCCATCGCTTACTGATAACCATGTAGCCACCGTACAGACACGCCGAGGCGAGCATAAGCAGATCGCCGCCCAGACGGGCGGGAGCATTGCCCGCGAGCCCTTCCGTTGCCCCGAAGATGATCATCGCAACGCCGGCAGAGGCGACGGCGATTCCCAGCCAGTTCAGCCGCGTGACCCGTTCCATCCGCAGCAATGCCACCATCGCCGCCGTCCAGACCGGGGCCGTGCTCACGATCAAGGAGGCCTCGCTCGCAGTCGTCATCTTCATGGCGTAGGTGAACGAAAGGAGCTGAGCTGCCACCAGCGCGCCGCCAAACGCCACGAGCATCAGCCGATCCCTGAGGCGAAGGGGGCACCGCCGCGCAATGAACAGCCCGCCAATCATCAGGACCCCCAGGACGCCCATCCGCAGGGCCAGAAGCGCAGCGGGCTCCATGACCTGCAGCACCCACTTCATCACGACGTGGCTGACCCCCCACATGACGGCGACCACCAGTAGGGTGGGATTGACGACGCGACTGCGGGTCTCTGAGGGGGAGTAGGCGGTGTGCGCCAACCTCTCGGGGCCTCCTGTGATGGGAGCCGGGACATGCTCGCAGGTCAGGAGCCCGGACACAAGTGCGCACCTGCGCACCGGGGATTGCTGCCTTCCCCGCAACCGCGTTCCATTGTCCCTGGTCGTGGCCAACGCTCTCAGGGCAGCACGGCCCCCGCGGGCGGCGTCGTCGAAGACAGCAGGCCCATCAGTATGGTAAGCCGGCGCAATCTGCTAGGGTTCCTTGCCCTGAAGATCGACCTGCGGCCGTGCCGCAGGGCGAGGTCATCGAGGGCGAGCGTTACGCGCAGTTCCACGTCAGGCCCAATAGCGGAGCAGCGGCGGCATCACGCACGGCTGAGTGGTCGACCTTACCCGGACAAGTAAGGCAGAATCGCTTCTGTCAGACCTGGGCGATGTCCAGTCCCGCCGCCAGGTCCGCCTCCGCGCCCCTGAGCTTGCGGATGATCTCCTCCGGCGTATGCCTCTTGCGCTTCACCTCGAGAGCCTCCTTCCTTGACCAAGAACCGTCACAGTCTACCTCGGAAACTCTCATAACGCCTGGATCAGTTCTCGGGGAGGGGGTCACAACGGGAACACGTTCTCGCTCGACTGTCACAAAGGCCGCTTGTTCGAGGTAACGCCGCAGAGGGAGGTCGTCTGACAATAGGTCAGCCCGTTCTGCTGGAACCGTTCCACTCTGGTGGAGCAGGGCATGTATCGGGCTTACCGCTACGGCTACGACCGCGTGCCGCAGGCCGATTCCCGCCTCATGGAGACCGACGTTCACCTGGGCGTGACGCCGGCTGACACGGTCATCCCTTCCGGAATGGGACTGCCAGCGACCGACCTGCCGTAAGAGCCGTGCCGGCCGGCTGCCAATCCGGCTGAACCAGCGACCATGGCCGTCTGGATGGGGGCGACCGATCCTGCAATGTGGGCGGGCGTGCTTTGATGCCGCGGGACGGGGACGCTACAATGCCTTTGCCCTATCGGGCGGCTTCCATCCCCGCCCTGGCAGGTTGCCCCGCTTGACCATTTGGAGGCTCAGTAAATGGAGTCCACTGCATCCGCTGGCCGGCCCGACGCAGACATGATGAAACGGTACCTGCTGCAGCAAGTGGATCAAGCTACCCAACAGTGGGAAGCCGCCTACGAAGCGCGGACCACCCCCGAGCAGATCGCTGCCTACCAGGAGCAGTCGCGCGAGCGGCTGTTGGAGGTCATCGGCGGACTGCCGGCGCGCACCCCCCTGAACGCCCAGACCACGGGCAAGGTCCGGCGTGACGGATATGTTGTCGAGAAGGTGATCTTCGAAAGCCAACCGGGGCTCTGCGTCACGGGACTGCTGTTTCTGCCGGACGCGCACCGGTTCGAGCCGCCCTACCCGGGGGTCGTGGAGCCGGTCGGGCATACCGGCAACGGCAAGGCCCACGATGAGTACCAGTCACTGGGCGCCCTGTTGGCGCTCAACGGGATGGTGGCGCTTGTCTTCGACGCCATCGACGAGTCGGAACGCGTCCAGTACCGGGGTGAACGCGGGGAGTACGACTTCGACAAGTGGGGGCACTACCTCCACGGCACCTATGGGCACCAGATGGTCGGCATCGGCAGCATCCTCTTGGGTCGCAACACGGCGGGCTTCGAGATCTGGGACACGATGCGGGCGATCGACTATCTTGAATCCCGGCCGGAAGTCGATCCGCAACGGATCGGCTGCACCGGCAACAGCGGGGGCGGCATCCTCACCGCCTACGTGGTCGCCCTGGACGACCGGGTCAAGGCGGCGGCGCCGAGCTGCTATGGCAACGCACTGCCCACGCTGTTGAGAACGATCGGTCCTCAGGATGCCGAACATCACACCTGGGCCTCCCTGGCCGGGGCCCCGCAGGCGACCGACCTGTTGATGATGCGCGCGCCGGTGCCGATCCTGCTCTGCGCAGGGACCCACGATTTCTTCGACATCTCCGGCTCGTGGTGGACGTTCCGGTGTGCCAAGCGGCTCTACGTGCGGCTGGGGTTTGCGGAACGGCTGGACATCCTCGAGAACGACGCCCCCCACAACTACAACCGCACGCAACGGGAAGGGATCGCCCGCTGGATGTCGCGGTGGCTGTTGCACGAGGACCGGGTGATCACCGAGCCAGCTATTGAGCTGTTGACCGAGGAGGAAGCCCGGTGCACGCCTGACGGCCAGGTGATGCAGCTCCCCGGCGCTCGCTCGGCTTACGATCTCAACGATGACTACGAGCGTGAGCTCGCCAGGCGCCGCGCGGAGCTCTGGGCCAGTGAAGACCGAGCGGCCCTTTTGGAGGGGGTCCGGGGGATTGCCGGCGTCCGCAAGCTTGAAAGCTTGCCCCTTCCGCAGGTTGACAAGGGTGAGACCCTCAATCGACCGGGCTGCCGGATCGAGAAACTCGAACTCCGACCGGAAGAGGGCATCGTGCTGCCGGCGCTGCTTTACCTACCGGAGATGGAAGCAGGGCCGTCCGGCCGGGTGGCAGTCTACGTCCACGAGCAAGGCAACGAAGCTGATGCCGCACCGGGCGGCCCGATCGAGCAACTCGTGCTCGCCGGGGCCCGCGTGCTGTCGGTCGAGCTCCGCGGGACGGGCCAGTCTCAGCAGACCGCCCAGAAGAGCTGGGGGAAGATCGGCCCCGATTGGAAGGACGTGTCGACTGCCTATTGCCTGGGCCGCTCGTACGTCGGGATGCGCGCGGAGGACGTGTTGACTGCGGCCCGCTACGCGGCGACCGAGCTCGAGGGCGGCCCGGTTGACGCGGTGAATCTGATCGCAGTGGGTCACGTCGGTGTCCCGGCACTGCACGCGGCCGCCCTGGAGCCGTCGTTGTTCGCGTCCGTGAAGCTCTCGGGAACACTTGTCTCCTGGGCGAGCGTGCTCGAGCGCCGCGTGACAATCAGACAATACATCAACGTTGTTCACGCGGCCCTGCGCGAGTATGACCTTCCGAACCTGGCCGCCACTCTCGGCGCCAAGCTCGAGATCGAAGACCCACGCGACGCGGCCGGTCACGCGATCTCCGTTGCTTGAGGGCAGGGCCGGCATCATGGGCTTCGGCCACGTCCTCGCCTGATCGGCCGGCGGGAGGCGGTTCTCCAACGACGGGAGGGTAGACGATGGATCGCGGACCGCACTTCTTCGACGCGCACTGCGTGCTCGGGCCGCAGATTCACTGGCGGCCCCCGATGCCGACGACTGTCCCTGATCTGCTGCGCGTGATGGACCGCTTCGGCATCGGGCAAGCGCTCGTCACCGATAGCCTCGCGCGAGTGGCCGACCCCGCGATGGGCAACCGCGCGGTCGTCAAGGCGGTCGCCGACGAGCCGCGGCTGATCCCGGCCTGGGTGCTGCTGCCCACGGCCACCGGCGAGACGCCCGCTCCGGACGGACTGGTCGAGCAGATGCGCCACGCCGGCGTGCGGGCTGCCTTCCTCTGCCCGGGGACCTACGGGCACGGGCTCGAGGACTGGGAGGTGGACGACCTGCTGGCCCCGCTCGCCGAGTCGGGCGTACCCCTGTTCCTGGACCCGGAGCGGGGCGTGCCGGGCTGGGGCGATGGCTACGCGCTTGACTCGATGGATGTGGACGCCGCCGTCCGCCTCGCGCAGCGTCACCCGGGGCTGCCGGTGGTGATGACGGCGTTCCGCTTCCGCCACTCGCAGCGGCGCGTGTGTCAGGCGATGCGCGCCACGCCGAACCTCTACGTGGAGTTGTCCGGCTGGTGGTTCTACAAGAACGTGGAGCTGCTGGTCGACGCGGCCGGCCCGGAGCGGCTGCTTTTCGGCACGCGGCTACCCGTCCACGACCCGGCGGCGACGAAGGCGACCGTGCAATATGCCGACGTCGGGGCGGAGGCGCTGGAGCTGATCGCCGGGGGCAACCTGCGACGGCTGCTCTCCTGGGCGGGTGCCCTGCCGGAGGTCGGCCCGCAGCCGAACGAGCCGCAGCAGGGCCGGGAGCTCTACCGTCTCGCCGTGGCGGGGACGGACCTGCCTGGGGCGACGATGGCCGACTGCCACGGCCACATGGGCCGTTGGGGCCTCTACCACGTGCACGAATGGGAACCCGATCGGCTCGTGCGCGAGATGGACCGGCTCGGCGTCGAGATGGTCTGTGTCTTTTCTTTCGGCGGCGGAGGGCGCGACCATGAGGCAAACGATCGCATCATCGAGGCCCAACGCCGCTACCCAGACCGCCTGGTCGGCTTTGCCTTCGCAGACGTGCGCCGCACGCCGCGGCAGTATGAGGCCGAACTGCGCCGTTGCATCGCCGCCGGCCTGCGCGGCATCAAGAGCTACACGACCGACAAGGCGCTCCTCCGGATCGCCTGCCGCATCGCCCATGACGAACGACTGCTCATCGTGGACCACCACTGGGGTCCGCCCGAGAACCTGTTGGAGCTGGCGCGCGCCTATCCGGGCGCGGTGCTCATGACCGGCCATACCGAGAGGGATTACGTCGACGTCTTCCGCCAGACGGACAACGTCTACATGGGCACCTGCCCGCTGATCCGGTTCGGCGCGACCGAGTGGTATGTCGAGGCTTACGGCGCGGACCGCCTGCTCTTCGGTTCAGACATGAGCGACCTGCCGCAGGCTTGGGGCTTCGGGCCGATCCTCTACGCCGACATCAGCGACGCCGACAAGCGGGCTATCCTCGGCGGGAACCTGCGCCGACTGCTCGAGACGCACTCGCGGGCTAGGCCGCAGCCGGCGTGACGGAAGTGCACCGGCCATTTCTTATTGGATCCGACCGCCCGTTCAGACATGCAACACCGGGCCGTCGGCCGCGAACTGGTGCGTCGTGCTTGTGATCTGGCGCGCAGCGGCTGTCGCCTCAATCGGTTCCGCCTGTTGCCGATATCACGCGCGGGTCGTATCATCGCAGCCGGTTCGGCGGAAGTCAGCAACAGCCGATGGCGGAAGTACCCTGATTGAGCCACTCCGGCGCCGTGCAGAGAAGGGCGCCTTGGACGGGCCGGTTAGCACGCATCAGCGGGCGAGAAGGAGAAGCGGAATGAACTTCGTGCTCATATGCATCGACACCCTCAGGTACGACCATCTCTCCTGTCACGGGAACACCTGGATCAGGACTCCCAGCCTGGACGCCCTTGCCCGGCAGTCCATCGTCTTCGACAACGCCTACGCAGGCAGCCTGATGACGATACCGATGAGGACCGACGTGATGCGCGGCAGGTTCGGCTGTCCGTTCCATCCATGGTGGCCGTTGGGCTTCGACTGGCCCACGCTGCCCCAGGCGCTGGCCGCTGGCGGGTGGGCAACCATGCTGGTCTGCGATACGCCACACCTCATAAACGGCGGACACGGCTTCGACTGGCCGTTCCACGCGTGGCACTTCGAGCGAGGAAGCGAGGTGGACCGGCACATCATCGACAGCGCCGGGATGGCACAGCGCCCCAGGCACTGGGCTCACTACTCCGAGCAGCAGAAGCGGGTTGTTGCGGGGTACCTCCGCAACAACCGGCATCGCCGCACGGAGGACGACTGGCAGGGCCCGCGCACGCTCAAGTTCGCCGGCGACTTCGTGGCGGCCAACCGCCGCCGCGACGCCTTCTTCCTGTGGATCGATACCTTCGAGCCGCACGAGCCGTGGATGCCTCCGGACCACTACGTGGCGCTTTACCACGATGCCG
>CAZSET010000162.1:0-9295 GCA_964605915.1 uncultured candidatus Brocadiaceae bacterium
CAGGCGCCGCTTCATCTTGGTGGAGATGGATGCAACCATTGCCCGTGAAGTCACCAGAACACGCCTCGAACGAGTGGGGCGGGGATACACAAGACCGGGAGGTGCCGTTGTTGAGTCGCTTGGCGGGGGCTTCCGCTACTGCACGCTCGGGCCTACGTTGTTTGATGAAACGGGCAGGATCAGAAACGAAGTTTCCTTCGCAGAACTGGCAGCACATGTCTACTTCGCCGAGACAGGCGAGCCAATCCCGAAGCGGAAGGACGGGAGGACGCCGCTCCTAGGCGTGCATAACGGGACGGCGATCTACCTGCTCTACAACGGCATTCTGAAGGATAGGTCCCCGCACGGAGGCAACGCTCTGACCCGCGCCGTGTCGGCGCAGTTGCCATCCCACGACGGACCGAAGGTCATCTACGGCACGAGCTGCCGGCTCGGCGCGAGTCGGCTCAGGGAGGAGAGGATCACGTTCCGGCAAATCCCGTATCAGGTGAGGGTGCGCTGATGCTTGTCCTCAAGGAGTACCAGCAACGGGCATTGGAGGACCTGCGTTCCTATTTCGTGGAGTGCCAGCGCAGCCGCGATGCCGATGCCTCCTTCTACGTAGTCACTGAAAGAACGCTCGGTCAGCGGGTGGCCTACAAGCCCGTTCAGGAACTCCCGGGGCTTCCCTATGTGTGCATCCGCATGCCGACCGGTGGCGGAAAGACGCTGGTCGCCTGTCACTCAGTTGCGGTGGCTGCTACGGACCTGCTGCATGCGGACACGCCCGTCGTGCTGTGGCTCGTGCCATCGAACGCCATCCTACAGCAGACGTTGAACGCACTGAAGGACCGCAACCATGCGTATCGCCAGGCGGTCGAAGCGGACGCGAATGCGGTCAACGTGCTCGATGTCGAGGAAGCGTTGTACGTGAAGCGGGCCGACCTGGACGCGGGCACGACGATCATCGTGTCAACCATCCAGTCATTCCGGGTAGAAGACACGGTCGGTCGGCGTGTGTATCGCGACAACGGCAGCCTCATGGATCACTTTGAGGGGCTTGCGCCAGACGTGCTGGACGAGTTGGAGCATGGCCTAGGAGGGAACTTGCTGCACTCCCTCGCGAACGTGCTCCAACTGCGGCGCCCGATCGTGATCGTTGACGAGGCCCACAACGCCCGTACGGACCTGTCGTTCGAGACATTGTCACGCTTTGCACCGTCATGCATCATCGAGTTCACGGCGACGCCGGCGCGGGAAGACCACGCGAGTAATGTCCTGCACACTGCGTCGGCGGCGGAGTTGAACGCCGAAGAGATGATCAAGATGCCGATCAGACTGGAGACACGCCAGGACTGGAAGGAACTGCTGTCCGACGCCATCGCCTGCCGCAACGGGCTGGAGCAGGAGGCCGTAGAGGAGCGCAAGGAGAGCGGCGAGTACATCCGGCCGGTTATGCTGCTCCAGGCTGAATCGCGCCTGCAGGATCACGAACGCATAACGGTGGACGTTGTTGAGGAGTGTCTGCTGACCGACCATCGCATCCCGGAAGATCAGGTTGCCATTGCGACCGGCAGCCAGAAGGACCTCGAAGGTGTGGACGTTCTGAGCCCGGACTGTCCGATCCGCTACGTCATCACGGTGCAGGCGCTGCGCGAAGGATGGGATTGCCCGTTCGCCTACGTGCTCTGTAGCGTGGCTGAAGTCAGGTCGACCACGTGCGTCGAGCAGATACTGGGGAGGATTATGCGCCTTCCGCAGGCAACTTGGAAGGAGCACGACGCGCTCAACAGGGCGTATGCCTTCTCCGCGTCGCGGCACTTCGTGGATGCTGCCGAGGCCCTGACGGACGCCCTTGTGGAGAACGGCTTCGAGCGGCAGGAGGCGCGGGACTTGATCGTCCAGACGCCCCGGCTCCAAACGAGGCTCGCGGCGCTTTTTGTGGGGTCTGTCCCTGTGGACGTTCCGGAGTTGCCGGATACGGGGCAACTCCAGCCAGACGTGAAGAGAAAGGCGGTCGTCAATGCGGAAGAGAGGACCCTGACCTTCCAGGGAATCATGTCGCAGGACGAGCGGGAGGCGCTGAAGACCTGCTTTGAGACACAGGAAGGGAAGGCAGCGGTAGACAAGGCGTACCGGCTCTCGAATGGACTCTCCGAGGAAGATCACGGCACGGCGTCGGAACGCGGCGAACGGTTTGCGGTTCCCGTCCTTGCCATCAAGCAGGGGGACCTGTTCGAGCGGTTTGAGGAAACGCACTTCCTGGATCACCCGTGGCAACTGTCGAAGCGCGATCCTCAGATGACGGAACACGAGTTTGCCGGGGGGCCGAGAGTGGCCGACCTGGGGGAGATCTACGCAACCGACAAAGGAGACATCAAGTACCGCTTCATTTCGTCGGTGCAGGAGCGCATGACGCTATTCGCCATGGACGAGGGCTGGACGGAAGCGGCACTGGTGCATTGGCTGGACAGCAGTATTCCGCATCGGGATATCGACCCCAGCGAAAGTGGGATCTTCATCACCGGTGTAGTGCACCACTTGATCGAGACCCGCGGCATGATGCTGGAACAGTTGGTCCGGGACAAGTATCGACTGCGAGATGCAGTGGCGGCCAAGATCGACGAATACCGTCAGAAGGCAAGGCAGGAAGCTTATCAGACGCTGCTCGATCCTGACTGCGAGACGCCGCTTGTTGTGACGCCCGAGGTGTGCTTCACGTATGATCCGCGCCAGTACCCATGGGGTGCGCTCTATCGGGGGCCATACGAGTTCCAGAACCACTACTACGTGCACGTCGGCGCTTTCGGCAGTGACGAGGAACTCCAGTGCGCGTGTCACATCGACCAGATGAAGGACATGGAGTTCTGGGTGCGGAATGTCGAGGCCCGGGAGAAGTATTCCTTCTGGCTCCAGACATCCAGCGACAAGTTCTACCCCGACTTCGTGGTGAAGCTACGCGACGGTCGCTATCTCGTGGTCGAATACAAGGGCGCGCACCTTTGGAGCAACGACGACTCCAGAGAGAAGCGTGCCCTCGGGGAACTGTGGATGGAGCGGAGTCGTGGCAAGTGCCTCTTCGTGATGCCCAAAGGCCCGGACTTCGGCGCTATTGACGCTCGAATCCGCTAACGGCGCCCCTCACCACTCCGCCTTCTCGTTCTTCGCGAACCAGTCCAGCAGCAACTGCTTGCGCTTGGTGGGCTCGGCCGTCGGCGTGCGGTCCTGCTGATCGGGACCGTGCTCGACGCTCCAGCCGTCCCACTCGCGGTAGGCGTGATACGACCAGTCCCACCCGTATTCCTCGAACAGCTCGATGCAGTCGCGCAGGTAGTTGTACGCGCTTTCCCCCGGCGCCCAGCGGATGGCGCTGAACTCGCCCACGTGGATGTGGACGTTGAACTCGCGCTGGAAGTCGATGGCCGGCGCCATCGCCTCGCGCAGACTCTCCTTGTCCCACCGCACGCCGCCGATCGTGCCCGGATACTCGACGCCGCCCGGATTGCCGTGGATCGTCTGGTGGGTGAACGCGTGCGGCTGATACATGTGGAAGCCGTAGATGACGCGGTCAAGCTCGAGCGGCACCAGAGAGTCGAACCCGCCGCAGCCGCCCCACGGGCCGGGCTCGAAGAGGACGGGCTTGCCCGGCTCGATCTCGCGGATGGCCCGCGTGACGCGCGTGAATAGCTCCGGCCAGGTGACCACGCCGGGGCCGGGCGGCGGCTCGACCGGCTCGTTCAGCAGGTCATAGGCCCAGATGCACTTGCGCCCCTTGTAGCGCCGCGCCAGGCGCTGCCAGACCTCGACCAGCTTGTCCTGGCACTTCGGGTCGGTGAAGAGCGGGCAGACGCCGCCCTGGACGCGCCCGCCGGGCGGCGTGTGCAGGTCCAGCAGCACCAGCAGCCCGTACTTCTCGCACAGGTCCACGCCCCTGTCGATCTCCGGCAGCATCCCGTCGAGCCACTCGTCGAAGGCGTCCAGGTCGCGGGCCCATTCCTCGGCGGGCTGCATGGGCACCCAGTTGATCTGGAGCCGCACGTGGTTGCCGGCCCATTCCTCGGCGAACGTTCGGACGTTCTCCTCGTTGGTGGTCGGCCCGTGCATGGCGCCCCGCAGGCGGGGCAGATCGTGTCCCTTGAACATGGTCTCCTGCCTCCTGCCGCCGGGAACCGGGCGGCCGACGCGAATCTCCAAATCGTCGAACCAGGCGCGCCCGCTGACCTCTTCCAGGCCGAGCACAAGCGTCGCGCGGTGCGTGTCCATCGGAACGCGCAATGCCTGGCTGACCTTGCGCCAGCCGAACGTGCCCACGTCGAGCGGGAGCTGGGGGTATTGGCGCCCCTCGCCCACGTCCAGGATGAGCATGACCTTGATGCCGTTCCAGTGGTTCGGCTTCTCGCTCACGTCCTCGGCGCGGACGGCGGCGCTCAGAGTCACGAGCTTGCCGGCCAGTCGCTCTGCGGGCAGCGTGACGCGCCGATTGGCGCTCCCGGTGCGCTCGCTTTTCTCGATCAGGAGCGCCTGCGTTCCGCGATAGCCGGAGTCGAGTCTTCCCGCGTGCCCTTCGGTCAGCGCCCACTGCTCCGGCGAATCGAAATCCAGCCGGAGCAATGGCTCATTGCCCGCGGAGGCCGTGGCGCACGAACACGCCAGCACTGCGACAAACAGTACGTGCCTCATCTTCCCCTCCGTCTGTGGTAGTCCGGAGGGCGATTCTCCCCTCTGGGTGGGCGTTGGGCAAGTGACTTTCGCCATCCCGACGAACCACATTGCAACCGTCTCCAGCGCGGTCAGGCTTCCCTGGGACGATGAGCTTGACTGACCGGTCAGTGGCGCGCACAATGGGTTATAAGCAGGGATGTGCACGTGCAATTGGGGGATAGGATGCTATGCTGACAGAAGTACATACGATCCGTTGCGCTGGGAAGAAAGAGATCCCTCCGGCCACGCAACTGGAGATCAGGCTGGGGAGGGCCGTCGGTACCGTCAACGTCGCCGTGAAGCTGCCAGGCCAAGCTGACTGGTCATATCTCGGTGACCTAGCGGTTGTCAACGGAGTACTCGAGCTCCCTCTGAGGCTCGTCTTCTTCTCGTATGCCCGGGAGGACGAGGCCCGTGTAGTAGCTCTTGCCGAGCGCCTATGGAGAGATGGCTTCCTGACCTGGGTAGACAGAAAGGACCTGCTGCCAGGAGACGACTGGCAGCGGCGGATCGAAGATGCGATAGAGAGAGCGGACTTCGTGCTTGTGTTCTTATCGGAGATTAGCTGTGCCAAGGCCGGCTATGTGCACAAGGAGATGAGGGCGGCCCTGCGTCAGGCGGAGATGAAGCCGATGGCGGAGCGTTACATCATCCCCGTTCTTCTGGAGCCTTGCGCACCGCCAAGGGAACTCAGACAGTTCCACTGGCTGCATCTATGGGAGGATGGTGCCTTCGAACGGTTGAAACGCGCCCTCGCCTAGCCAGGTAGGCAGGGGCCGAGAAGACCTTTTCTGTCATCGCCAAATCAGCGATCCAACCTCATGAACGATCCACATGTAGAAGCCCTATACTACAGCGTCGCCGAAGGCCCTGAAGACGACTACGATAATGCCCCCCCATTTGAAGATGAGACCGATGATTTCGTGGTCTCCATAGAGGCCGACACGGCCACATTCAAGATGAAGAGTCACTATGCTACGGTTGATGAGGCCAGGCCCGTTGTCGAATCCTACCTGCGCAGGTGGGAGGTGATAATAGGGTTGGAACACGCACCGGGCGTGCTTGCCTTTGCTTTCAGTACTGCGGATGTGGTCGACCGCGCCCCGCCAGAGGGTGCTCCCCGTGTGTTGGGATTGCATGCAGAACTGCGGATCCGGGCAACGGTCGAAGCCAAGGGCCATGTGTCGCACAACGCGTACCCATCGCGCCCTGGCGCGTTCTTCCTTTCCCCGGACGTCGAGGTGATGTACGAGCGCTACAAAGATGCTTGCCGCAACCGCGAGAAGCTTCTCCCAATGGTGTACTTCTGTCTCACTACGCTAGAGCGTCGTGCCGGCAGCAGGGATGCCGCATCTCGAAAGTACCGAATAGGCAAAGACGTACTGAAGAAGCTCGGAGAACTCACTTCGGCCAAAGGAAGCCCCAGTGAGGCGCGCAAGGCACCCAAGAATGGGACCTTCGTGGACCTCTCGTCTGCCGAATCGCATTGGCTTCGCGCTGCCGTGAAGGCGATCATCCGTCGCGCAGGAGAGATGGTCTGCTGTTCTCCTCGTGAAATCCATCAGCTGACAATGGATGATCTGCCGCCTCTGTAAGTTGCACGCGCCAGTTTGCGGGGCTTATCAGACGCGTGCACTGGGGGAATCGGGCCAGCCGGTAGAAACGCTGCGTGGTCGCCGCGGGCGCGCCGCACACGCCGTCATGTCCCGCCCGTCCTGCGCCACGAGGAGCCTGGCGGCGCGGGCGGCCACGAGCTGGCAGGGGAGGCAGTAGGGAGCCTTCTGGCGGCCTGGCCAGAACGTGACCTGCTCATATGCGGTCAGATGCCCTTCGGCCTGGTGGAACGCCACGTGGCCGAACAGGCTGCGCAGGAAATCGTCTTTCCGGCCCAGATTCCACACGCCGTAAAGGTAATCGGCGAGCGGCCAATCGTCCAGCCACCCCGCGAACCGCGTCATGCCCAGCAGCTGTCCCCCTGCCGAGAGGCGGGCGTCGACCAATCGGTTCGCCCATGGCTCCGGCAGTATCCCGCTGGACAGCAGTTCGGGGTAGTACCGGTAGTTGGTGTACGAGGCCAGCCGCGTGGCAGTCAGGGAGTCCGGCCGCTCGGCCGGTCCCACGCGCGGGGGGAGCCACCAGTCCCCGCCCTCCGCCGGCCACGTCCGGGCGATCGCTGCCAGCGTGTCCTCGGCGAGCGCGGCTGCCTTCTCGCGGGACTCGCCAACGCGGCCGCCTGCCTCGGCCCCAAGCCGCGAACAGAGCTCCGCCCAGCTCGTCAGTCCCCTCGCCGCCCACGCGTTGTTATGGAAGTACCTGCCGGGCGCACCGCTTTCGTCCGCCTCCGGAATGCCGGGGATGAGGCCGTCGTCGCCTTCCGCCTCGGCGCGGAGGCGAAGGAGGTGCCCGGCCATGCGGGCCAGGCCGGCGCTCCCTGCGTCCCACCATCCTGCCGGCCCCGCCCGCTTCTCCAGTACGTCCGCCAGGTGAAGGACCTGCCCGTACTCCGCGATGGACGGCGCGTAGTAATCGATTGTGCCGTCGGCCCGGACGAAGTGAGACAGCCAGTATTCGAACAGCCGACTCGCGCGCTCCGTCAGGCCCCACGCGGACAGCGCGTCCACGGCGGCGATGATCGTCGGCGGGAACCCCTCGTGCTCGGGCTGGCTGTACATCCCGGCGCCGTATCTCGGGTGATCCCCCCGGAACGTGAGGTCGATGGAGGCAAGCCCCACTTTGACCGACAGGTCCAGGAACTCGTGGCCCGTGTCGACCTCGGGATGCGTCGCGAGGCGGTCGACCTCCCGCTCCATGACATCCGGGTCGAGCGCGGGTTCCCCGACCGTGCGCGGCGAGCAGAGATCCAGCATCCTGGTCAGGTCAGGGATCGCCAGCTCGCTCACGGCGGGATCTTCGCGCAGGCGCTGCCAGTTCTCGACCCATTCCGGCCCGCGCGGTGATGTCATGTCTGCGGACCTCCAAGGAGGAAGGCGCCGCGTGCTGAACGTCGGGACGCGCTACGCAATTCTCGCGGCTTGGAATCGCGAGCGCAACTGCCGCCTCGGTATGCAACTGCGCGGCAGTTGACACCGCCCCCGCCCTTCTGTAGAAGCGGGCTGGACAAGCTGCCGCGAAGGCCTATAATGCTCACGGGGGAAGCTCCTGCGAGTTGAACTGCACACGCCAGGTGCGAGGACCTTAGGCCGATGATACCTGCCAGACCGGACACCGGGCATGGGTCCGGAGATCGGGTCCGCAAATGGGCTGTACCGGTGGGGCTCATGATTGGTGTGGTCAGCATTGTGGTTTCTGTTGGGCTTTCCATCAGTGCTCAGAGCCGGCGCGGGCTGTTGATCCGGTATCTGAAACGAACTCCCCTCATCGACACGACCGCACGGGAGAGAGGCGATCTGGCGATCTCACACATGGGAGGGGCAGTCGCGGATCCCTGGCTTCTGTCGGCGCGGTTAGAAAACAGCGGAAACCTACCGATCGAAAGGAACCACATTGAGGCGCCGATTTCTCTCCAGTTTACTGGCACTCGCATCCTATCAGCGAGTGTTGTCGAACGTTCGCCAGACGACCTTAGTGTAACAGCGGAGCAGGATGGGAGCACTGTCACCATGCTGCATGAGCTCCTGAACGAAGGAGATTGGGCAACGTTCGACATTCTGTGTGATGGTGAACCCGACTGGCCCAGGATATCCCTTCGGATCAGCGGGGTGTCTGAGATTCAAGAAGTCCGCCCGGAAGAGGATCGGGCCCTGCCGCCCGTGACATTGTTCGCCGTTCCTGAGTCCTTGGCGTAGCTATCGCTGGGAGTAGCGACTGGCGTCGCCGTGATCTTCTCGGGCCTGGGGATCGTGCTGCTAGTTGTGTGGGTGAAAAACCGCGGGAGGTCGCCGTCCAAGCGTGGCCGCAGGATAGCCGACGTCGAACAGTGGCTCAGTGTACCGCCGGATCATCTCGTAGTGGGATTTCGCTCTGCCGAGATGAGGTCCCGGGTAGTCATGGCATGTCTGGCTGAGCCGGCCAGGCTGGAGTGGCTTGATGATCCTACACAGCTCGCGGATGAGATAGGCGAGTGCGTGCCTGCGCATGTCCTGGAGGCCCTGGGGTTGACATCAGAGACAGCAGCGGCCGCGATACGCGCGGAACTCCGCGCCGTGATTCCCGGGAGGCTCTCGCGCCGGCTCGAGTCTCTTCTGCCCCCGGAACTCCAGCGAGCGGCGAGCGAAGCCATCGCACAGGTCGAACTGGGTGATGGCTCTCTGGAGGAGTTCGTTTCGCGAGTTCGTACTTCACTACGTGGTGCACTGCCGACCTTCGGCAGGCAGAACGCGACTTTGGCCCGAGCGCCGATTGACTTCTCAGTGCTACTCGTCAGTCTGGGATTGCTCCTCGTGGGCGTCGCTACTGCTCTGGTGGCTGGGGGAGGCTGGCGTTCGCTGTTGGGCTTCTAGCAAGACGGCACCGTGCATCCGAGCAAGGGATGGTCAACCGTCTACTGCGGAAGCATGGTTCCCGATTCTCACTTCCGCCCAGCATCCGGCTCGGAGTCGCCTAGAAGCGCGGCCGAAAAGTGGCTTTGTGTCTGTGATAGAATTCGCTTGGGAAT
>CAZSET010000163.1:0-9286 GCA_964605915.1 uncultured candidatus Brocadiaceae bacterium
AAGAAGGGACGACGCGGAACGAGTGTATGCCCTGGTGCGAAGCGCGCCCGAGTGGAATGGCGGGCGCGTGGCGTGGATCCGCGGCTCGGTGGCGTTCTCCAGCAGGCGGCGGCTGGAGCCGCTCCCGCACGAACCGGAACGCCACCACAACCCCGGAGAGTGGTCTCGGGGCCTGCTGGCCGACCTGGGCTACGTGATCGAGCAGCAGCGTCTCGATCCGACCATCCGTCCGGCGATGCTGTTCCTGTCCCGGCACAAGGGGGCCTTCATGCTGGCCGGCCACAAGCCCGACGCGCCGGTCACGGTGAGGCTCAGGTTCCCGGACGGCGCCCCGCTGGTCAGCGAGCGGGAGACGGTGCACCGCGACGGCTGCTCGACCTACTGCTTCGACAAGACCATCCACCACGAGATCCGGGCGTTCGCCAGGCAAGAGGCCCCATCCTGCATTCGCGTCAAGGAGCAGAAAACCCCGACGGACAGGCATCGGTGCTTCGAGGTCTCCGGCCTCCAGGATGCGGAAGTCACGCTCTACCCGTATCCGGAAAGCCTGGCCGACGGCAGCTTCACCGTGGTTCAGACAGGCGTCTATGACACCGGAGAGCCGACGGCCGAAGACCCCGAGGGACCGCTGGTGCCGCATCGGGTGGACTATGAGGCAGACAAGGAACGCGGAGCGGCCGTGCTGCGCGCGGTGTCGGGATCGATCACAGTGACCTGGTGAGCGGCGAAGATCATCGCTTGAGGCAGAACCCGAGAGGAAGGACGGGAAGGCATGGCAAGAGCTTCAATCCGCATGAAGGGGTCTGTCGCGTTTCTGCTCGTCGGCGTTTGTGCCCTCGCGTCGGGCTGCGCTGACGGCGGCCTGTGTGCCGGGCGGGAGCCCGTCGGCGTCGTGCTCCGATTCGAATGGCTGGGCGACATTGACGAAGAGGGCTTCCGGGAACCGTCCGGCATCGTCTTTGACGGCACGCGAGGGACGTTGTTCGTGATCGGCGACGAGGGCGACATCTGCGAGATGACGACCGACGGGCAGATGCTCAGGCAGAAGGCGCTGCGCCCGGGCGCCGACCTGGAGGGGCTGGCCCGCGTGCCCGAGACCGCCCTTCTCTACGTGGCAGTCGAGGGCGACGAGAAGATACTCGAGGTGGACCCGGGGACGTTCGAGTTGAGGCGCGAGTTCGCCATCCCCCGCACGTTCCGGGGGACCGAGCTCTTCAAGCCCGGCGGGCAGGGCATCGAAGGCATCTGCTTCGTACCACGGGAAGGCCATGCCGAGGGCGGGACCTTCTTCGTGGCAAACCAGAGCTTCACGGAAGAGCCGGGCGAAGAGATGTCCCTCATAGCCGAGGTGGAGCTGCCGTTGCGGTCCTCGCCCGACGCCACCAACGTGGAGATAAGGAGCTGGTTCCCGGTGCCCGTCATCGACATCGCGGCGCTTCACTTCGATCAGGCCACGGGCCACATCCTGGCCGCGTGCGACTCGCCCAACGCCCTGCTGGAGCTCACGCTCGGGGGCGAGGTCGTCCGCGTGCTGACGCTGACGGGCGACAATCAGGAAGGCCTGACGCTGGACGATGAGGGCCTGATGTACATCGCGCAGGACACCGGGGGAATCATCAAGATAAGGCCGCACTGGCCCCAGGAGCCCTGACGCGCCGCTCAGAGGCCAAGCAGCCGCCGGGCGTTCTTGCGCAGCACGAGCTCTTGCTCGCCGGGGTCCCGGAAGGCCTGCCGCACGCGGCTCAGCGTCGTCGCCTGATCGCACCAGGGGCTATCCGACCCGAAAAGGATGCGGTCGGCGCCGTGGCGCTCGATGATCCGACCGATCACCTCCTCCTGCGCCACGCCGAACGTGTAGGACGTCTCGAAGTAAACGTCCGTTCCGGCCAGGATCTCGGCGACGTCGTCCCACCATTGCCATCCGCCCAGGTGCGCGGCGACGAGGGTCATGTCAGGAAACGCCCGGTGGATCGCCGCCAGCCGGCGGGGGGAGGCACGGTCGTCCTCCAGCGGGAAGGCCAGGTCGCCCCCGCTGTGCAGTTGCAGAACAAGCCCCGCCTCGGCCACGGCCTCATAGAACGGCCACATGCGCGCATCGTCAAGCGCGTAGCCCTGGTAGAGCGCGTGCATCTTGATGCCCGGCAGGCCGGCCGCGGCGATCTTCCGTACCTCGGCGGCCGGGTCCGCACAGTCGGGATGGACCGAAGCGAACGGGACGATCCTGTCGCTCCGTATGCCCAGCGACCAGCGCAGGATGCTGTCCACCTGCTTCGGCGCCGTCGCGATGGAGCATATGATGCTCCGCTCGATGCCGGCGGCGTCCATGGAGCGCAGCAACGCGCCGATGGTGCCGTCCAGCACGGCATGCGCGCCGTCTGGCACCGCGCCGTTCCACGCAGCTATCGCCCTGGGAGCCAGGTCATCCGGGAACGCGTGCGTGTGGAAGTCGATCGTCATCGGACTTTGCCTCTGCCGCCGTCCGGGCTGATGTCGGCGCGTTGGAGGAGCGTCGAGTTCGAGACGACGCTGACGGAGCTGAACGCCATCGCCACCTCCGCGATGGCCGGATGCAGCAGCCCCAGCATCGCCGCCGGTATGGCCACCAGGTTATAGCCGAACGCCCAGAACAGGTTCTGCTTGATCTTGCGGAACGTGGCCCGGCTGAGCTTGACCGCGCTGACGACGGCGCCCAGGTCCCCGCGCACCAGGGTGATGTCCGCGCTCTCGATGGCGACGTCGGTTCCCGTGCCCAGAGCGATGCCCACGTCGGCCCGGGCGAGCGCCGGCGCGTCGTTGATGCCGTCGCCCACCATGGCCACCTTGCCCACCTCGGCCTGGAGCCTGCCTATCTCGTCGGCCTTTCGGTCGGGCAGAACGCCCGCGAGGACGCGCTCGATGCCGGCCCCCTCGGCGATGGCGCGCGCGGTGCGCTCGTTGTCGCCCGTTATCATCCCCACCTCGAACCCCAGCGCCTTCAAGGCGGCCACGGCTCGTGCGGAGCCCTCCTTGAGCGTATCCGCGATGCCCATGACGCCGACGACGTTTCCCTCCACCGCGACCAGGGTCGTCGTCTTCGCTTCCTCCTCCAGGCGCTGGAGCCCGTCCCGCGCCGCCGAGCAGTCGACGCCCTCCTCGTCCATCAGGCCGCGGGTGCCGACCAGGACGGCCTTGCCCGCGACGCTGCCGCGCACGCCCTTGCCCGGCACGGCTGCCACGCCGGTCGCCGGCTCGAGCTCTATCCCCGCGGCGTCGGCTTGCCTGACCACAGCGCGGGCCAGCGGATGCTCGCTGCCCGCCTCGACGGACGCCGCCCAGCGGAGCACTTCGTCTTGCCCGGCGTCGCCCAGCCCGATCACGTCGGTCACCTCCGGCTGACCCTTGGTGAGCGTGCCGGTCTTGTCGAAGACGATGACGCGCACGTCCTTCATCGTCTGGATGGCCTCGCCGGACCGAATGAGAATGCCGTTACGGGCGCCCATCCCGCTGCCGACCATCAGGGCGGTCGGCGTGGCCAGGCCCAGCGCGCACGGGCAGGCGATCACCAGCACCGCCACCCCCGCAAAGACTGCCAGCGAGATGGCCGAGAGCTTCGGATTCACCCAGGGCAGCACGGCGGCGGCGTGCTTGGCCACCGCATTCAACGGTCCCGGAAGGAGGAGCCACGCCGCGAACGTCAGCAAGGCCAGGCCGATCACCACCGGCACGAAGTAGCCGGTCACGCGGTCGGCCAGCGCCTGCACAGGGACGGTGGAGCCCTGGGCCTCCCTCACCATGCGGATCACCTGGGCCAGGAAGGTCTCCTCCCCCACCTTCGTGGCCCGCACCTTCAGGACGCCCTCCTGGTTGACCGTGGCGCCGATCACCTCGGCGCCCTCCCGCTTCGCAACGGGGATCGACTCGCCGGTCGCCATGGACTCGTCGACGGCGCTGCGGCCCTCGACCACCACGCCGTCGGTGGGGATCTTGCCTCCCGGGCGCACGAGCATCAGGTCGTCGACCTGGATCTCGTCGACCGGCATCTCGACCTCGCGCCCGTCGCGCAGCACCGTGGCCGTCCGCGCGCCGAGCTCCAGCAACTCGCGGATGGCGCGGCTGGCCCGCCCGCGCGCCTTCGCCTCCACGTAGCGGCCGGTCAGGTGAAAGGCCATGATCATGGCGCCCACCCCCGCGTAATTGAAGATGGCCATCTGCTCAGGCCTAAGAAAGCGCCAGAGAAGGTGAAGCGGCCCAGTGACGAAAGCCGAGCCGCTGCCCAGCATGATGAGCACGTCCATGTTGGGCGCCAGGCGGCGTATCCCCTTCAGGGCGCTGCGGTAAGTGCTCGAGCCCGCCACGGCCAGCACAGGGATGGCGAGCAGCACCATCGCCCATTCGTAGTAAACGCTGTACGCCTTCAACGCATCCGGCGAGACCATGAACGGGATCATCACCGCTATGATGGGGCCGGTGACGGCCCAGGCGAGGATCATCCGCCTGCGCGCGCGACGCATCTGGCGCTCGGAGCGATCCTGCTCGGCCCCCGCTTCCGCCTCCCGCCGAGCCTCATATCCGGCGCCGCTGACGGCCCTCGATAGGTCCCGCCACTTCACCTGCGCCGGATCGTAGCGAACGGTGGCGGTCTCGGCGGCGAAGTTCACGCCGGCCCCGGCCACGCCGGGCAGCGCCCGCAGTGCGCCCTCGATGGAGCGCGCGCAGCTCGCGCAGCTCATGCCGCCCACAGCGAAGGTGAGTTCCTCCGCTGCTTCGGCAACGCCCGAAGGCGGCGGCTCGGCTTCCTCTTCCTTCTGCTCCTCTTGACCCTCGGCGGCGAGGAACCGCTCCGGATCGGCGTCGAAGCGCTCCTTGCACCGCGGGTTACAGAAGTAGTATGTCTTGCCTTTGTAGCCGCTCCGTCCCGCTGCCGTATCGGGCTCTACGGTCATGCCACAGACGGGGTCAACGGCCATCGCTCTTCCCCCTTTGAGGTCACCGCGAAACGCGCGCGGCGAACCAGCAAAGACCCGCCAGCCCCCGGCGGACGCGCGCCTGATGGAACTGGAATGCCGATTCTTCCTCCCTTATTATATCGCTTCCCGTCGCCTCGGGCACGGCGGCCACGAGTTGGCTCGCCCGCGCGGTCGGCGGTTAGCCTTTCTGTCCCCCTTTTCTGCACGCTGGATACGGACACATCTGCCGGCGCGAGGAACAATCATGTCACTTGACGATATGAGCATCGACGAGCTGTGCATCAACACGATTCGGACGCTATCCATCGACATGGTGCACCGGGCCAATTCGGGACATCCGGGGGCACCCTTGGGCTGCGCGGGCGTGGCCTACACGCTGTGGACGTGCTTCCTGAAGCACAATCCGTCCGACCCACAATGGCCGGACAGGGATCGCTTTGTGCTTTCGGCCGGCCACGCTTCGTCGTTGCTCTACAGCCTTCTGCACCTCTACGGCTATGACCTGCCGATGGAGGAACTGATCGATTTCCGTCAGTTCGGCAGCATGACGCCCGGCCATCCGGAAGCGCACTGCGCACCCGGCGTCGAGGTGACCACGGGGCCGCTTGGGCAGGGGGTGGGCAATGCCCTGGGCATGGCCCTGGCGGAAGGCCACCTGGCCGCGCGCTTCAACCGCCCGGGCCATCCGATCGTCGATCACTACACCTACGTGCTGGCCAGCGACGGGGACATGATGGAGGGGATCAGCCACGAGGCCGGTTCCCTTGCCGGGTACCTGGGCCTCGGCAAATTGATCGTCCTCTACGACGCCAACGGCATCTCGCTCGAGGGACCGACGGGTGAGTGGTTCACGGACAACACCATCGCCCGTTTCGAGGCCTACGGCTGGCACACGGACGAGGTGCAGGACGCAACGAGCGACGTGGACGCCATCGCACGCGCCATTCAGGGGGCCCGCCAGGTCCGGGACAGGCCCTCCCTGGTCGTCTGCCATACGCACATCGGCTACGGCAGTCCCCTCCAGGACACGCACGCGGCACACGGCAAGGCGCTGGACGCCGAGCAGATGAAAGCCACCAAGCGCGCCCTCGGCTGGCCGGAAGATGAGATGTTCCTGGTGCCGGAGCGCGCGCTCCAGCACTTCCGCAGGACTGTGGACGAGGGTCGGAAGATACAGGAGGAGTGGCAGCAGGCGTTCGAGAAGTACGCCGGCGAGTTCCCCGACCTGGCCGAGCAGTGGCGCACGGCCTGGGCCGGCGAACTGCCCGACGGTTGGGACGCCGATCTGCCCACCTGGGGCCCGGACGACGGCCCGCTGGCCACGCGGAAGGCAGCCGGGGCCGCGCTTGAGACGATCCGGCACAGTTGCCCCTTCCTAATCGGAGGCGCCGCGGACCTGGCCTCCTCGACCAACACGCTGCCCAAGGACAAGCTGAGCATCGAGCCCGGGCACTTCGAGCGCGGCAACATCCGGTTCGGCGTGCGCGAGCACGTCATGGCCGCTGCCTGCTCCGGCATGGCACTGCACGGGGGCCTGCGGGCGTTCGGCTCGACGTTCCTGGTCTTCTCGGACTACGCCCGGCCGGCATTGCGGCTGGCCGGAATGGCGGGAGCGCCCACGATCTATCAGTTCACGCACGACAGCATCGGC
This sequence comes from uncultured candidatus Brocadiaceae bacterium, assembly GCA_964605915.1. Classification (GTDB taxonomy): domain Bacteria; phylum Planctomycetota; class Brocadiia; order SM23-32; family SM23-32; genus DAOVRD01. The sequence goes on from CAZSET010000163.1 coordinate 6,598, forward strand.
CTCGGCGAGGACGGACCCACCCACCAGCCCATCGAGCATCTGGCCGTCCTGCGGGCCATCCCCAACTGGACCGTCATTCGGCCGGCGGACGCCAACGAAGCCGCCGAGGCGTGGCGCGCCGCCATGCTGAACACTGCCGGTCCGACGGCCATCATATGCAGCCGGCAGAACCTGCCCATCCTCGACCGCGCCAAGCATCCGGCGGCCGACATGCTGCACAAGGGCGCCTACGTATTGTCCGACCCGCCGGACGGCGAGCCGGAGCTCATCCTCATGGCCAGCGGATCTGAAGTATGGCGGGCGATGGAGGCCGCCGAGCGGCTGAGCGCAGATGGCGTGCGTGTCCGGGTGGTGAGCTTCCCGTCCTGGGAGCTGTTCGAGCGCCAGCCGGCTGACTACCGGGACTCCGTGCTTCCGCCGACCGTCCGCAAGCGCCTGGCCGTCGAAGCCGCATCGCCGATGGGCTGGCGGAAGTACGTGGGCGACGAAGGGGACGTGATGGGCCTGGACCGGTTCGGCGCCTCGGGCCCCGGACAGGAGGTGCTGGACAAGCTCGGTCTCTCCGTCGAGCAGATAGTCGAACGCGCTCGCGGGCTGATTGCCAGGACGGGATAGTCCACCGTTCGGCGGCGGAACGTGGCCGCCGCGGGAATCGCTTTGACTCACAACAGCAAGGGGCAGGACGATGGAGATCTGTGTATTCTCGAAGCATTTCCAGAGCATGGACGCCGACCAGCTCGGCCGCACGATGAAGGATTTGGGCGTCGACGGCGTGGACCTGACCGTTCGTGGGGGGGGCCACGTGGAGCCCGAACGGGTGAAGGACGATCTGCCCGCCTTCCAGGAGGCGCTGGCCGCACATGACATCAAGGTCTCGATGCTCACGACGTCCGTTACGGGCGCGGACGAGCCCCACGCAACGGACGTTATCGAGACGGCCGGCGAACTCGGCATCCCTTACATCAAGCTGGGCTACTGGCGCTACCGCGAGTTCGGCACCTACCGGCAGAAGGCCGCTGAGGTCGAGGCCGGCCTGAAGAGCCTGGAACCCGTGCTGAAACAGCACGGGGTGAAGGCCGGCTTCCACACGCATTCGGGCCCCTGCATGGGGCTGAACGCGAACTTCGTGATGCGCCTGATTGAGGACCGTGACCCGGACACGATTGGCCTCTACTACGACGCCGGCCACTGCACGATCGAAGGCGCCGAGCTGGGATGGATGATGGGCCTGGACCTGGCCGCCGATCGCCTCTTCATGGTCGCCATCAAAGACCTGGCGTTCTTCTACATGGGCGGCCCTACGAGCCCCCGCAAGGGCTGGCGCCTGCTGATGGTGCCGCTGGACGCTGGGCTGACCGACTGGCCCGCCTTCATCCGCTGCCTGAAGGCCATCGACTTCCAGGGCCCCATCTCCTTCCACTCCGAGTACCAGGGCTCCTACAGCTACATGGACATGAACCCGGAGCAGGTGGTGGAGCAGACGCGCAAGGACCTGGCCTACTGGCGATCCGTCTGGAACGATTAGGCCGGATCATCTCCATGGCCCGAGCAGGACCACGCACGGGCGGTAAGATGGCGCCACAGAGACTTGACCTTTTTACGCGCTATGAAGGCAACCCGATCCTGACGGCCGACCGGTGGCCGTACCGGATCAACAGCGTCTTCAATGCGGGCGCCGTGCGGCTGGAGTCGGGCGAGACGCTGCTGCTTGCCCGTTGCGAGGACATGCGGGGGATATCTCACCTGTGCGCCGCCCGCTCGGCCGACGGCCTGACGGACTGGCAGATCGACGACCGGCCCACGCTCATGCCGGATCCGGCCCAACACCCCGAGGAGGTCTGGGGCATCGAGGATCCCCGGATCACGCATCTGCCGGAGATGGGGTGCTACGCCGTCACGTTCACCTGCTACTCACTCGGCGGACCCGGCGTCTCGATCGCCTGCACGGACGACTTCCGGTCGTTCACCCGGCTCGGGATGGTCCAGCACCCCGACGACAAGGACGCGGCCCTGCTGCCGCGCCGCTTCGGCGGCCGGTGGGCGATGATCCACCGACCGAGCGCGCCGGATCGGGCGGCCCACATGTGGATCTCGTTCTCGCCTGACCTGAAGCACTGGGGCGACCTGCAGATACTCGTAGAGGCGCGCCGGGGAGCCTGGTGGGACGCGGGGAAGATCGGCCTCTGCACGCCGCCCATCGAGACGCCCAGAGGGTGGCTGGTGCTCTATCACGGGGTGAAGACAACGGCCGCCGGTTCGCTCTATCGTCTCGGGGTGGCTCTGCTGGACCTGGAGCATCCGAACACACTGCTGCTGCGGGGGGACGAGTGGATCTTCGGGGCTGTGGAGCCCTATGAGAGGGTCGGCGACGTGCCGGACGTCGTCTTCCCCTGCGGCAGCAACGCCTGACTCAGTTCGTGGCCGCGCCTTCCCCGGCGGCGCGTATGGGCGAGATCGCTCCCGCGGACGGCCCCCCTACTTGCGCCTGCGCCGATGAACCGCCAGCACAACCAGCCCGCCGGCGAGAAGGGTCAGGGTCATCGGCTCCGGGATAACGACGCCCGTTAACTGGAAGGCGAATTCGTTGGGCCAGGGCAACGTCCCCCATCCATCTCCGTCAACGCTCCGCGACCACGCGGTCCCGGAGCCCGCAAGAGATGTCGCCCAGTACCATGCATCGTCGTCACCG
>CAZSET010000164.1:0-9285 GCA_964605915.1 uncultured candidatus Brocadiaceae bacterium
ATACCCCCTCTGACCTCAGGCCTCATCTCCGGCAGACGGGTCACACAGGCTGCTCGGCGCACGGCGCGCCGAGCAGCCTTTTGCTTAGGCGCGCTTGGCCTGTGGGGAGTGCCCTTGACTCAGTCCGCTCGTGGGATATACTCGCCACCGATCACCATGACTTCCGTGTGGCCCTCACCACGCGTGGCCCGGCGTATCGGCTCAGGCGTGCGTGGCCGTCGTGGGGGCCGATCGGGCAAAGGAGGGAGCGATTGAATCGCTTGAGAGCCACCTTCGTCTTGGTGTGCTTGGGAATGGGGCTGCTGGCCTCGCCGCCGGTGTATGCCCAGATGATGCCGGGCATGGAATCCGGCGCCAAGGAGGAAGCCCGGGCCGAGCCCGCATCGTCCGGCTCGGCCTCGAAGCCCCAGACGGCTGAGGAGAAGAAAGAGGCCCTGCAGCGGGTGCTCGACGAAGAGCAGCCCGCCCTGCACAGGAAGCTGTACCTGAAATACCTGAGCGAGTACTCCCCTTACCGCGGCGTGGGGCTGGCGGTCATTACGTTGCTGGTCCTGGTGACGGTGCGGAAGTACACCACGCGGATGCTGCGGCAGTACGCCCATCCGCGGGTTCAAAAGCCGGAGAACCTGGACCGGTTCCTCAAGACGTGGAACGCGGTCTGGAATGTGGTCATCGCCGTCTTCGTGTTGGTGGCGCTTTCCGGCTCGCTGAAACTGCTGGGGCTATCGGCGGCCTTCCTGGGAATGATGCTGGGGTGGTCGCTGCAGGCGCCCGTCACCGGGCTGGCGGCCTGGCTCATGATCATCCTGAAGCGGCCGTTTCGCATCGGCGACCGCATCATCGTTGCCGGCATCATGGGCGACGTATGCGACATCACCTTGACTCACGTGATCCTGAACCAGGTCGGCGGCACCATTGGCGGAGAGGAGCCCTCGGGGCGCGCCGTGCTGATTCCCAACGCCATACTGTTCGGCCAGGTGATCATGAACTACACGCTTCAGGAGCAGTTCATGCTGGACGAGGTGCCCGTGCGCCTCACGTTCGATTCCGACTGGGAGCTGGCCAGGAAGGTGATGCTGGAAGCCGCGCGCGAGGTGACCGCTGACATCATCAAGGAGACGGGCCGGGAGCCCTTCATTCGGTGCGAGTTCTTCGACGCGGGCGTGCTGGTTCGCCTGCGTTACCAGTCCATACCGACGCGGCGCCAGGAGATCTCAAGCCTCATCACGGAGAAGGTGGTGGCGGGCTTCAGGGCCAACTACCCGAAGGTGAGGTTCTGCTACCCCCATTCGGTCGTACGCTACCAGTGGCAGGAGCAGTAGGGCCGGCCGCGCCCTGGGCCTGCGTTTGGAAGAAGGCCCGTTGACGGAAGGGACGCCAACTCATGGGTCAAGTGCTTGACGGCCTCCTGGACAAGATGATCGTCTACCTGGGGCCCGATTCACTGCATCGGAAGGTCATCGTGGCCGTGGCCACGCTGGTCATTCTGCTGTACGTGCATCGGCTCACGCGCAGGAAGCTCGCCGTCTACATTCAGAGACAGGCACACAAGCCGGAGAACGCGCAGAGGTTCCTGCGTGCGTATGACTTCGTCTGGAAGGCCTTCATCGGCATCACGGTTTTGATAGCGGCCAGCGGCTCCTTCCGGCTGTTGGGGCTCTCGGTGGCGCTTCTGGGGACGATGCTGGGGTGGTCGCTCCAGGTGCCCATCCGCGGGCTGGCGGCCTGGTTCATGATCCTGCTGAAGCGCCCGTTCCGCATCGGCGACCGGATATCGGTGGCGGACGTCACCGGAGACGTGGTTGACATCCAGCTCAACCACGTGATCCTCAACCAGGTCGGCGGCACCGTCCAGGGCGAGGAGCGATCCGGTCGGGGCATACTCGTCCCAACGGCGATGCTGTTCGGCGAGAACATCATCAACTACAACTACTTCGGCAAGGAGCAGGCTGCCGCCGCCGCGCCGGCCTCGCGGTACATGCTCGACGAGGTGCTGGTGCGCATCACGTTCGGCAGCGACCACGATCTGGCCAAGAAGTTGTGTGTCGACGCGGCGCGGCAGGCGGGCCGGGAGCTGATAGGGGAGACCGACGCGGAACCATTCACGCGGGCGGAGTTCATGGCATGGGGCGTGCTCATCCGAGTGCGCTACAAGACGGTGCCCGTCAAACGCCAGGAAGTCTCCAGCCGGGTGACGGAGCTGATATGGGAGTCGTTCCGTCGGAACAGCAACAGGGTGCGGTTCTGTTATCCGGGCAGCGTCGCCAGAGTCACGCGGTCGTCGACTCAGCCGCCGCCCCCGATGGAAGCGCAGGGCGCGCCCAATTGAGTCGGCCGCGTGACGGGCGGCCGGGGCGGGGGCGGGGGCGCGTCCGGCTCTGGCATGCAGGGATGCGAGATGCGCAACGCTTTGCGCAGGATCAGGATGTCTTCGGTGATCGCCGGGGTCCTGGCCTTCAACGGCTTCGTGAACCTGGCGACCGGCCTGGCGCCCGTCTTCCGGCTCTCCTTCTATGTCACCGAGGTGCCGGATTACCTGAGAATCACCCCCGTCCAACGCACAAGCGGGATGCTGTCCGTGTTTCTGGGCATTCTGCTGATCGCGCTCGGCAAGGGCCTGTATGAGCGCCGCAGCCGTTCCTGGTTCGCCGCGCTCCTCGTGCTGGTCGTCCTGATGGCCAACAACCTCTACAGGGCCACAACGCCGCACACCGCCTTGCTTTCCGGCGCCCTCCTCATCGGCCTGCTCGTATTCCGCAAGCACTTCAGCGTCCGCTCGGAAGCCCGGGCGGCCTACGCGCAGATCGTCGCCCTGGCCGGCGTCCTGTTCGCGCTGGCCTACGGCATCGTCGGCACGTATCTTCTGCGGGCAGAGTTCGCCGGCATCCAGACGTGGACGGATGCGGCGTACTTCACATTCGTGACATACAGCACGCTGGGTTACGGCGATATGCTGCCTCGCAGCGACAACGCGAAGCTCTTCGCGGTGTCGATGGTCGTGATCGGCCTTAGCTCGTTCATCACGGCTTTCGGCGTGCTGCTCGGGCCGGCTCTCGAAAGACGCATGAAAGGAGTGCTGAGAATAGTGAGCAAGTTTCAGGGCTTCACCGACCACGTCATCATCTGCGGCTACAGCAACGTAGCCGAGAGCGCCATTGATGAGCTACAAGCAAGGGGCATGCCCTACGTTGTCATTGACGACAGGGAGGCCCTGGTGCTTTCCCTTCGAGGCAAGGGGCACGAGGTCCTCCAGGGCAATCCTGCCCGCAGGGAAGTCCTGGCCGCGGCCAACCTGGGCCAGGCCCGGGCCGTCATTGCCGCCTGCGACAGCGATTCGGACAATCTTCTGATCGCCGTCACGGCCGTACAGTTCCGGGAAAGCTCCAACGGCAATCGCTTCCGCGTGATCGTGCGCGTGGAGGACGAGGAGAACGTGCGAAAGGCCGAACGGGTCGGCGCCGACGAGGTGATCTCGCCGTCGACGATGGCCGGGCGCCTCATGGCTGCCAGGGCGCTGGAGGCGGACTGACGGGTGGCCGGCTCGCCTAGTCGGCCCGCTCGGGCGTTGCTGTTCTTGACGTCGCCTGAAAGGAGATGCGCAGATGGCCAGATCACTCAGAGGGCGCGCACGCAAGCTGGGCCTGCCGCCGGGAACCCCCGTCCACGTGGGGGAGAGGAAGGCCGAGAAAGTCGTCATCACCGTCATTGACTACAACGAAACCGAGTTGGTCGAGCGCGAGCTGGAGTCGGTCCAGGAATGTGCCGTCTACAGGGACAGGCCGACGGTAACCTGGATCAACGTGGACGGCCTGCACGACATGGACGTCATAGCCGGTATCGGCGAGCAGTTCGGCCTGCATCCCCTCATTCTGGAGGACATCGCCAACACCGCGCAGCGCCCGAAGATGGAAGATTACCAGGACCACGTTTTCATCGTGCTCAAGATGCTGTCCTACCTTGAACCGGCCGGCGAGCTGGAGGCCGAGCAGGTCAGCATAGTCCTCAGCAACAATCTGGTCATTTCCTTCCAGGAACGGCAGGGAGACGTTTTCGACTCGGTCAGGGAGCGAATCCGCACGGCCAAGGGCCGCATACGCAAGATGGGGGCCGACTACCTCGTTTACTCGCTCATGGACGCCGTCGTGGACAACTACTTCGTGATCTGCGAGAAGCTGGGCGAGAAGATAGAGCCCGTGCACGAAACGTTGGTGGGCGATCCGTCCCCCAAAGTGCTCCACAAGGTCCATCTGCTTAAGAACGAAGTCCTGGCCCTGCGCAGGTCCGTCTGGCCCCTCCGGGAGGTCATCAGCGGGCTGGAGAGGGCGGAGGTGCCCTTCTTCAAGAAGGACACGCGCCTCTATCTGAGAGACGTCTACGACCACACCATCCAGGTCATCGACACTATCGAGACGTACCGCGACATGATCGCCGGGATGGTAGACCTCTACCTGTCCAGCGTCAGCAACAAGATGAACGAAGTGATGAAGGTGCTGACGATCATCGCGACCATCTTTATCCCCCTCAGCTTCGTCGCCGGCCTCTACGGGATGAACTTCGACCGCATGCCGGAGCTCCACTGGGCGTGGGGGTACCCGGCGGCCCTCTTCGTCATGTTCTCCATTGCGGCGGCCATGTTGCTTTACTTCCGCCGGAAGGGCTGGCTCTAGAGCCTTCCTGCGCTATTCGTGCTGGTCGGAAGTAGTGGTGCAGCGGGCAGGAGTGGATCGGCCCCGGATGTTCAGTCTACGCCGGCGTCGAAGGGCTCGACGCGGCCGTAGCGCTGCCATCGCTGGCGGCTACTTCGAGCAGGCCGCTGGGTGGCAGCTTGTGCGCCCCCTGCGTGCCAGCGCTACAGCGGCCCTTGTGCGGCGCCCGGCTCGCCCTCAGGAGCGCCCGTTCCGGCAGTTATTCCTGCGCCTCCCCGGCACGCCGCGCTACAGGGAATCGCGGTGCTTCCGGTAGAGGCCGCGGAACTGGTGATAGGACAGGCCGAGTATGCCGGCCGCCTCTCTTTGGTTGTACTTCGACCTTTCGAGCGCGCCTTTCAGGAGGCGTATCTCGAACTCGCGCACGGCCTCCTTGAACGGTTTGTCGCCGATGGGCTCCGGCGGGGGCTGCGGCGCCGGCTGTTCCGTCGAGGACCGCGGCTCGAACGGGGCGTGAAAGGGATCGAACTCGATCCCCGCGATGAGGGCCGACTCGGAGCGATAGACGGCGCGCTCGACCACGTTTTTCAGTTCGCGCACATTGCCCGGCCAACCGTGGGCCTCCAGCCGGGAGATTGCCTCCGCGCTGAACTCGGGGACCTCGGTGCGCCCCAGCTCCAGGGCCATGCGTGCCGCGAACCGTGTGGCCAGCAGCAGGATGTCTCCCTCGCGCTCTCGCAGCGGCGGCACGAAGAGCACCTCGAAGGACAGCCTGTCGAGCAGGTCCTGCTTGAAGCTGCCGTCGCGGGCGAGCGCGGCCAGGTCCGCGTTCGTTGCGCCGATGATGCGGACGTCCACCTGAACGCTCTCAGCGCTGCCCACCCGCTCGAACGTGCCGTACTCGACGACGCGCAGGATCTTCTCCTGCACCTCGACGGGTATGTTCGCGATCTCGTCCAGGAACAGCGTTCCCCCGTCGGCCGCCTCGAAGCGCCCGGCCCGGCGTTGACCGGCGCCCGTAAAGGCGCCCGCCTCGTGGCCGAACAGCTCCGATTCGATCAGCGTGGGCGCCAGTGCGGCGCAGTTGAGCGCGACCAGTGGCTGGCGCCATCTCTCTGACAGGTAGTGCAGGCGCCGTGCAGCCAGCTCCTTGCCCGTGCCCCGCTCGCCGACGATGAGCAGGGGGCGGTCCACCTTCGCGGCGCGGGAGACGCGTTCCTGGAACGCCAGGAAGGCCTCCGATTCGCCGACGGCCTCCTCCACGTGCTCTGCGACCGTGCCGGACAGGTCTGGGGTGCTGTTCTTCATGGCAGAATTAACCCACAATCAGTTCAATCGGCTGGATTGTAGCGAGTTACGCCGCCCACTGCAACAGCGGATGTCGGCATCCCAAGCTCCAGCCCCTTTCGTGGAAACGGCTTGGGACAAAGCGCCCATCTTCGGCATCCGACTTGCAAAAGGCCCAGGCGAATAATCGACATCCCGTTTGCGTAAGGAGGTTGGAAGATGGGCATCTTTACCCGGTTGCGTGACATCATCAGCTCCAACATCAACGCCATGCTGGACAAGGCGGAGGATCCGGAGAAGCTCGTCAAGCTGATGATTCAGGAGATGGAGGACACGCTGGTCGAGATCAAGGCATCGTGCGCCGGCGCCATGGCCGCGCAGAAGAAGGTCGAACGCGCCGCACAGGAGGCCGGGTCTCGCGCCGACCAGTGGGAGGAGAAAGCGGAGCTGGCCGTCTCCAAGGGGCGCGACGACCTGGCCAGGGAAGCACTCCTGGAGAAGCGCCGCTACCGCGAGCGGGCCGAAGCGCTCGAGCGCGAGCTGGCCGAGTGCGAAGCACTGGTCGGCCAATACCAGGATGATATAATGCAGCTCGAAGACAAGCTGGCTGCCGCACGGGAGAAGCAGCGCCTCCTGGTGCAGCGGCACATCCATGCGCGCCGCAGGAAGCGCGCCGAAAAAGAGATCAGGCGTGTGGAGACCTCCGATGCGCTGATCCGGTTCGAGCAGTTCGAAAACCGTATCGAGCGGATGGAGGCCGAGGCCGACCTGGTGAACTTCGGGCGCCGGTCGACGCTCGAGGAGGAGATCAAGCAGCTCGAGGGCGACGAGGAGATCGAGCAGGAGCTGCAGGCGCTGAAGGAATCCGTCGGCAAGAAGGCGGATTGACACGGTCCGGTCCACGCGCGACCGCGGAGTGAGATATGCTCAGGTTCCTGGCGAAAGTGGTCCTTCTGCTCGCCGCGCTGTTGTTCGCACTGCTGATAATGGTGGCAGGGCTCGGGATGGTTGGGGCTCTTGTCGTGCCGTTTCTGCGACATAACTTCCGTGTTGGTCTTCCGGCCGACGCCCAATTCGCGGTATACAGCGCGATCCCGCGCCTGTCGATGATAGCGGCGCCGATCGTGCTGGTCTGCCTCATCATCTGCCTGGCCCTGGTCGCCTGGCGCGTGCTGGCGCGCGAGAAGGCGAGGAACGAGGGCCGATCCGAGGCCGGCGAGAACCGCATGGTGCAGGAGATCTACCAGGGCCTGTCGCATCTGGAGGAGCGCGTCGAAGCCCTGGAGACGATACTGATGGAGCGCGCCGGGGAGGCGATCAAGAAGCCGGTGAGGCGCCTGGACTGAGCAGCCGATTGAAATCAGGGAGGACCAGACTGTGAAGCTGGGTTTAGCGGAGATGACGATCCTGCTGGCGTTTGGCATCCCTCTGACTGCCATAATCGGGAGCCTTATGCTCGGCGCGCTCAAGATACTCAAGGGCAGCCCCGGCAAGCGCACCAAGGAGCAGGAGGCCGAGGAGACCAAGATGGTCCAGGCCATCTACCATCAGTTGTCGCAGATGGAGGATCGCATCGAAGCGCTCGAGACACTGCTCATTGATCGCGAGAGAAAGGAAGGCAGGCAATGACTCGCTCACACTCCGGCACGCGGCGCAGCGGACCCTATCGGGCGCGCGACGGCCTGATATTCGGCGTCTGCAAGGGGCTGGCCGAGTACTTCGACTTCTCGCTCTTCTGGCTCCGCTTTATCGCCGTCGTCGTCCTGATATGCACGGGCATTTGGCCCATCGTGGGCATCTACCTGCTGGCGGCGCTGCTGATGAAGCCCGAGCCCGTCCTGCCGTTCCAGACCGAGGGCGAGGAGGAGTTCTACAACTCGCTCACGTCTTCCCGCCAGATGGCCGTTCACCGGTTGAAGCGCACGTTCGACCGGCTCGACCGCCGCATCCGCCGCATGGAGGACATGGTGACCGCCCGCGAGTACGACTGGGAACGGAGGCTGAACGAGTAGGCCCACCTGCGGCCCCCGCCTCTTGCTGGACTCGCTCCTGCCATCCCTGTATCATCACGCCTCGTCTCCATCCGGTTTCGCCGCGTCGCGGCGGCTTCAGCGGATTCATCTCCTGACGAGGCACTCGACGGTGGAAACCGTTTTCGGCTTCCTGGCCATCCTGTTCTGGAGCACGACCATCGGCTTCTCGCGGGGCCTCACGGAGGCGCTGGGTCCCGTGACGGCGGGAGCTGCAATCTTCCTGATCAGCGGCGTGGTGGGGTGCGGGGGCCTGGTACTTGCAGGGGGCGGCGTCCGGAAGGTGTTCCTGCTCCCCCGTCCTTACCTGATCGGGTGCGGGGCTCTGTTCGTCATCTACGAGTTCTGCCTGTACCTGGCCATCGGCCTGTCCGCAAGCCGCCAGCAGGTCATCGAGGTGGGCATCATCAACTACCTCTGGCCCGGGCTCACGCTGGCGTTCTCGATCCCCATACTGAAGAAGAGGGCCCGGCCGTGGCTCGTGCCCGGGATGTTGGTGGCCTTCGCGGGCGTCTTCCTTGCCATGGCCCAGGGCGAGTCCTTCTCCTGGGCCTCGTTCCTGGCGAGGGACCGCGGCAGCCTGATTCCCTATCTGCTGGCGTTCGTCGGCGCTATCTGCTGGGGCCTCTACTCGAACTTCAGCCGGAGGTGGGCCGCGAACGCGCGGGGCGTGGGCGTGCCTCTCTTCCTCCTGGCGACGGGCGTGTTGATGGCCCTGGTGCGCATGGGATTCCGCGAGTCCTCGCAGTGGGATCGGGGGACCGTCGCCGTGCTCATATACGTCGCGGTGGTGCCGGGCCTGCTGGCTTACGTGTTCTGGGACTTCGCCATGCGCAGGGGCAGGATGATCCTGGTCGCCTCCTTCTCCTACTTGACCCCGCTGCTCTCGACGCTGGTCAGTTGCCTGTACCTGCGGGTCTGGCCTGGCCGCGGGCTGTGGGTGGCTTGCGTCCTGGTCATAGGCGGGGCTCTGATCTGCAAGCTTTCGGTCGAGGAGGGGGAGCAGCCTGCGGTGCCCTCGCCCTTGCGCTGAAGCGCGCGGGCCGCCCCGCCGGGTCAGGCAGGCGGTTCTACCCTTGACGAAGTTGCTTGCATCACCTTAGAGTTCTGTGCTTCCCGACTGATCACGCCGGGCTGAAGGGCTGTGGAGCCAAATGGCAAAGAACCGGAAAAAGGACGATGCGCCGTCCCCCGAGAGAGTGAGCGGCATGCGGGATGCGAAGGATCGCCGCGAGGTGATCGATGTCTTCGCACGTGCCTTCACCGGTCCCGGCTGGATGGAGCGGCACATGGATCGCGCTCTCCTTCGCGGCCCGATCTTC
>CAZSET010000165.1:0-3059 GCA_964605915.1 uncultured candidatus Brocadiaceae bacterium
GGGCCGCGAAGCTGACCCGGTATGTGTTGCCGCTCACGTGTGAAACGCCACCGGGCGAGATGCTGCCGCCCGGACCTGTGATCGCCACGTCCAAGGTGGTGAAGGTGGAGCCGCTGATCCCCTCGTTGAACGCCACATCCACATGGTCGACGCTGCCCGTAACCGCCCCGCTCGGCGTGTGACCGCTTATCCGCGGCCCAGTGACATCCGATACCTGTATGGTGAATGTCCCTGTGTAGCGGTCGTGGATGGGCTCGCCGTTAATGCCGTCCTGGTCCTGGTCCATCTCGTTGCCGGCCAGGTCCTCGATGTACGGGCCAACGTAGACGCTGTAATCCCCCGCCGCCGACTGGGCCGCGAAGCTGACCCGGTATGTGTTGCCGCTCACGTGAGTCACATCAGAGACGGATATGCCGCCCGACGGACCACTCACCTGCACATCCGAAGCCGCAAACGTGCTCCCGTCGATCTCCTCGTTGAAGGTCAGGTCCAGGTGGCCAACCGGCGCGGGAAGATCACCGCGGTCTTCCGGATCTGTGACATGGGGCCCTTCGGTATCGGCGAGCTCCCACTCGTAGGCGCCCATGTCAACAACGCCACCGGCCGGCGTGATTCTTGAGTTCCCGGCCAGGTCCGTTGCCCACGAGACGTAGCTATTGTCCCCGACATCTACGCAGGGGGAGGCGGACGTGAGATGGAAGACGTTATTCACGGGATCAACATAAAGCGGATCTGCCGAGATGTTGCCTGCAATACCGGTCTGGTCCGGAATCCCGTAGTAGCGACCGTTGGACGCGCCGGGAACATAGACGTCGTTGTGCTCGATTTCGTAGTAGAGGCCGCTGTCGACCAGTGCCACCCCGGATTCCGTCATGCCAGTGATGACGTTGTTCGCGGCCGTGAGCGTGCCGGCGAACGCGATCCCGCGTTCGCCGCCGTGGATCGTGTTGCTAAGAAGCGTCCCGCCGTCATGCAGCTCCACCCCATCGCCGCCGTTATAGGCTATCAGGTTATCCGCCACCGTGGGGTTGGTGGGGTTGTACTGGTAAGAGTCAATCCCGTCGCCGCTGCTATACTCTATCGTGCAGTGGCTTATGGTCGCCGAGCCAGCGTAAACGCGCACCTGACCATCACTGCCGTAACGCACTACCGAGTAAGTAAGGTTGGCATCGTTGCCAGACAAGCTCAGCCGCTCCCAGTCCCCGGGCCCTCCGGCAGACCCGCCGTCCCCGTTGGAGTCCCCTCCATATTCATCGTCCCGGTAGCTGGTGAAGACCACAGGCTGCTCCGCAGTCCCTTGCGTGTCCAGCACACCCGACACCACCAGATCCACATACCGGTCAAGCTTCACCACCGTCCCCGCCGGTACCGTCAGGGTCACCCCGCCCGGCACGGTGGCGTCGTCGGCCACAAGGTAACTCATGTGCAGCCCTTCCACGTCCTCCAATACGAGCTCCCCCGCCGCACCCTTCAGCTCACCACCTAGTCCGATCACGTTGTAGGTGTTGCGGTTCACCGCGTCCTGCGGGATGGCGTTGTTCGTATAAGCAGGCTGGCGTCCCCCCTGGTAGATGGCATACCCGTTCCTCTGCACCGTGTTGTCGGTCAGTTCCGCCGGGGCATCCCCGGACAGGTAAATGCCCCACCCGCCGTTGTCCTCGATCACGTTCCCCTGCAACACGGCATCTGCGGCGATCTGCACCCCCTCCTCGTCGTTGTCGTGAATCCAGTTATCAGTCAGCGTCGCCCTGTCAGTCAGCTCTGCCCCATCGCCTTCGTTGTACGCTATCACGCTGTTGGCGACCGTGGGGTTGGTGGGGTTGTACTGGTAAGAGTCGATGCCATCGCCGCTGCCATACTCTATCGTGCAGTGGCTTATGGTCGGCGAGCCAGCGTAAACGCGCACCTGACCATCACTGCCGTAACGCACTACCGAGTAAGTAAGGTTGGCATCGTTGCCAGACAAGCTCAGCCGCTCCCAGTCCCCGGGCCCTCCGGCAGACCCGCCGTCCCCGTTGGAGTCCCCTCCATATTCATCGTCCCGGTAGCTGGTGAAGACCACAGGCTGCTCCGCAGTCCCTTGCGTGTCCAGCACACCCTCCACCGTCAGGGAGGTATAGCCCTCGAACTTGACGACGGTGCCCGCCTCGATCGTCAAGGTCCAACTGTCCTCCACCGTGAGGTCCTCCGTGACCATGTACACGGTGCCGCTGTGCCAGGTTGTATCCCCTGTGATCTCACTCACATACTCAACGGGACAATCTAGAGCGGGGCGAGCCTGCACGCCGCTGACCGAATCCTGCCAGGGAAATAGCCCCTCTACGCCGCCCAGACCCATCAGGAGCGAAGGCAACTCAGAACCACTCAGCAGAATCCTTGGTTCCAGCTCCTCCAGACTGAGCTGTCTGGTCACAGAAATCGTACCGGCGTTGTTCCTTCTGCTTCCTTCCTTTGGCCACATGGCCCTCCCCCTTTCGTGTGTAGTCCCGCATTCGCGGGCTGGCCCGGCATTCGCAAGTAACGGCTCCACACGGTCCCCCGCTCCGAGCGCCGCCGAGAAGCCAGTCGCTTTCAGGTACGCCCCCGGCACCTCGCTACGGGCACTGCCTCTGCCGTCCGATCCTACCCCTGCCGGCAACTAAGCGAGCCGATGCTACCACATAAGAGTCGCGGGCGCAATAGGCAATATTCTGACTTCTGCCTTCCAGAAAGCCGAGATGCGGCACGACCAGAGCCCTGGAGTCGCCAGCCGGATCATGCGTGGAGTGAAGGGCGGACGGCGACTCCACAGGCCGCATCGCGAGGCCTTTCATCTCGGCCCTTCACAAACCCAGCACCGGCCACTCTTCCCTCGCAGCTTATGAATATGAGGAAAACATCGGCCGTGTGTCTGTCGAGCAGGTGTTGAGGGGCGGGGGACTGTGGTTTGAACCGCTACGAGAGAGCCGAGCGAAACCGTCGCTGCTATAACGTCGCGTTGCCCCTTCTGCTCTGGGCTCCGCTACTCAGCGACAGATGCGGCAGGGCCTCGAGCGCGCCGGCCACGTTAAGGAGGGTGG
>CAZSET010000165.1:3069-9183 GCA_964605915.1 uncultured candidatus Brocadiaceae bacterium
CGAGCGATGAGTGGCGCATAGCGGCTTGGGCCGTCCGTGGCGTTACGCCGTTCTTGCTAAGGTGGGTGCCGAAGGTGCGACATCGCGACCCACATCCAAGCCCCCGTTGTCAGCGATCCAGGTTCTTTCGGGCGGAGAGCCGGACAGGGCCGTATCAGAGAAAGACACTTTTGTTACACCTCGCAATCCTCCTTCGTGGTGCCTCGTGAGATGGCCTGTCCATAGGATCCGCCAGAGGTCCGGGCCCGGGGCCAACCTGGTGCAGGAGCCGATCGTGTCCTGGTCACTGATTGAGGCAGACGGGCAGGTCCTCTGGCACATTTCGCCATGGTGGGACGTCGCATCATCGCCAGCCAGACCCGTGGCGACAAAGCTCTGACATAACGCGCCGAAGGCTCCCTTCGCCGGTGGCAGCAGGAAAAGCCAGAAACCCGCGTGATGGCGCGTGGCACAACGTGACCAATGTATGTGGGGATTGCCCATGCGGGACGCAGCGCTTGCGGCTGGTACGGAGGTTAAGTCAGGAAGCCTATGTGTCACGAAGGAGCCGCCAGATGCGCTCCAGCGGGAAGTCGCGGGGATGGAGGGTTGGGGTCGCAGGTCTTCTTGTCGTCCTGGGAGACGTCTGGGTCCTTCTGACAAGGGGGCAGTGCGCCGTCTGCTGAACGCCGGGCATCTGCTGCCATCGAGCTGGCCGAAGAACTGCCTGTCAATCACGCCCCTGCCGGCAAGGGTCCCGGTTTTCGGTCCTCCACCCAGAGCAAACAGACACATCCTGCGGGACCTGACACGCTCTCAAACCACGGCCTCAATTCTGCCTTGCCGGGTGATCCCCTCCATGGTCCCCTGACTGACCTCCAGCCGCTCACGTGGGCCAAGCCCCGCTTTCGGGGGAACCAGGAGGGTCTATCAGCCGCCGATTCTGCGCAGGCCAGGGCGATACTGGCCCGCTACGGCGCCAACTTCCAGCGGATCGATTCGCTGTCTTTCCAGCACGAGCAGGGGACCGTGAGATCAAGAGCCGGGACGGTCCAGGACGCACGTTCGGATGCCAGCGTCGGCCCGATGAGCTACGCGTCCGAGATCACGGGGAATCATTTTCCGCTGTCTTTACGGATCGAGGGCGAGGCCGGTGGTGGCACACGCTGATGGCCGACCTCGAGGCCATCGTAAGGAGCACAGAGCAAACAGATGTCGCAGAGCGTTACCATACTGTTACCAGGGCGATCAGAAACGAGCCAGATTTGGCAGAAATCAGCGGCAATGGCAGATTGAGCGTAAAGCGTTGTAAGCTGGAATCTCAGATGCAAAACCTTGTGTGACAACGAGTTGCAAGAAGACAGGCCCTGCGGTTTTTGAAACCGGCGCGTATGCCTATTCCGCCACTCTGGCACCCCGGCGGGCCGCGCGTCATCGCCACGGTCCGCTCGGAGCCAATGTAGTTGAGCGGCGCCGTGAAGTCAAGACAAGCCGTTCCCCGAACTGCGCTTTGTGCTTGGACGCATCGGGCCTGCAGCCTACAATGAAGCGCCGCCGCACCGCCATGCGTTCGAGGCCGAGTCAGCGGCCACCTGCGCGCCCGTCCGGACGCGGTGGAATGCGCAAGCAAGGGAAGCCCTCATGGTAGAGTCCATACTTCCGCCGCCGTTGCCCGAGAGCCTGCCGCCCGACCGGGTCGCCGGCATCACCACCACGGTGCCGATCGAGGTCATCTGCGCGGCCGGCCTCCTGCCCGTGGACCTGAACAACCTGTTCATCAGTCATCCCGATCCGCTCCAACTCGTGGAGGGGGCCGAGCGCTCGGGCTTCCCGCGCACGTGTTGCTGCTGGACCAAAGGCATCTACGGCGCCGTACGGGCCCTGGGACTGAGCACCGTGGTCGGCGTGACGCGCGGCGACTGCAGCAACGCCGAAGCGATGCTGGAAGTCCTGGCGGACGAAGGCGTGCGGTGCGTCGCGTTCGACTACCCCCGACGCCAGGACGCCGGCGAGATGGCCCGCGCCGTGGAAGAGCTGGCCGCCGAACTGGACTGCGACGTGACAGAAGCAGAGGAGTGGCGCGAGAGACTGGCGCCCGCCCGGGCCCTTGCCGCCCGCATCGACCGGCTGAGCTGGCAGGAGGCCAGGGTCACCGGTCTGGAGAACCATCTGTGGCTGGTCAGCGCGAGCGACTTCTGCGCCGATCCGCAGCGCTACCGGGCGGAGGCAGAAGCCTTCGTCCAGGCAGCCCAGGCGCGCCCGCCCATCGGGCATCACTTGCGCCTGGGCGTGTGCGGCATTCCCCCCATCGTGCCGGAGCTGTACCGGTTTCTGGAAGAGCTCGGCGCGCTGGTCGTCTACAACGAAACGCAGCGCCAGTTCGCCATGCTGGAGCCGGCCAGCTCCCTGGCCGAGCAGTACAGCCGCTATACGTATCCCTACGGCGTCTTCCCGCGCGTCGCCGACATCCTGGCCGAATGCGAGCGCCGGCGACTGGACGGGCTAATCCACTACGTGCAGAGCTTCTGCCACCGGCGGATCGAGGACCGCATCATCCGCCGGCACGTGCCAGTGTCGGTCCTGACGCTGGAAGCGGACCGGCCGGAGCCGCTCTCGGGCCAGTTGCGGACCCGCCTGGAAGCCTTCGTGCAGATGCTGGAGGCCAGGAAGCACCGCACCTCGTCGGCGTGAACGCGCCTGCAACAGGGACGCGCGTTGACATGGGCGAGGGGGAGCACGTAACATCCACAATGATCCTGGCGTGGCCGCCGCTTCTCGGAAGACTGCCGCATCCGCAACGGGGCAAAACCATGGTGACTGAGAGCATCCACCTTCCCATGGACGCAGTGCGCGAGCTCTGCGAGCGATACCGAGTGCGCGAGCTGGCCATCTTCGGGTCGGCCCTGCAGGGGAACTACGGCCCGGAAAGTGACCTGGACCTGCTCGTGGAATTCAAGCCGGACGCCGAGGTAGGCTTTCTGGCGCTCGCGCGGCTGCAACGCGAGCTCTCGGAACTGCTCGGGGTTCGCGTTGACGTGGTACCGAAGAACGGGCTCAAGCCGGCGATCCGCGATCACGTGCTCCAGGAGGCACAGGTGGTGTATGCGACGTGAGGAGCTCTACCTCCGCGATATCGTCGAGGCCGCTGACGCGATCGGCGAATTCGTGGCCGGCCTAGAGCGCGATGCGTTCCCTGGCAACGACCTGCTGCGCAGCGCAGTCCTTCAGAAGCTTACCATTATCGGCGAAGCCGCGGCCCGACTTCCGCCACTGTTTCGCGAGCACCACGACGACATCCCGTGGGCTGATATCACCGCATTCCGCAACATTGCCGTGCACGCCTACTTCGCCGTGGACTGGTCCATCGTATGGGTGACTGCTACGCAGGATGCGCCGGAACTCAGGGAGAAGGTCGCTGCGATCCTGGAGGCGGAGTACGAGGATCCGCACCTACCTGACGCCTGACCGACCGGAGCCGCTCTCGGGCCAGTTGCCGAAATGGGCCCGTCCGGAGCTTCCGTACTGAAGCTCCGCTATACGCCCCGCAGCGGCTCGATCTGGGCCACCTCGTCGTCGCGCCAACCCAACATCGCCAGCTTCTCCCGCACGTAGTAGCGGTAGTTGTCGTTGGACACGTCCTGGGGGATGCGGTGGTCGCCGTGGGGGATGAAGCCGCCGTCGTGGACCACGTGCTCGACGCGTTTCAGTTCGGTGAGGATCTCCTCCCTTCCGAACGCAAGCTGATGCTTGGCGATGCCCCCGCGCAGCAGGATCTGCCGCCCCCACGTCTTGCGATACTTGACCGGGTCCGAGCCCGGATGCACTTCGAGCGGGAACATGCAATTCAGCCCGCACTCCAGCCAGATCGGCACCAAGGCCGTGATGTCCCCGTCGCAATCGGTCCAGATGACGTCGCACCCGTGCTGTCGCAGCAGATCGCAGACGCGCTTCAGGCGCGGTCCCACAATCTCGCGGAACATGGCGGGGCTGATCATCGGTCCGTTGCGAAAGCAGATGTCCTCCCATCCGGCCGCATAGTCCGCCTCGACGTGCTTCAGCGCCTCCTCGATCTGGCGGTAGTAGACCTGGGACAGCGTGTCCACGATTTCCTCGACCAGCGGCCGGTCGTCGTACACCATCAGCGATATGTTCTCAAACCCGACCCAGTTGCGCGGCGTGCCGAAGTAGGACCCGAGGCCGATGCCGACCGGCCTATCCGAGCGCAACAGCTCCTGCCCGAGCTTCCTGTAATCGGTCGCGAAACGGCGCGGGTCCTCCGGGTCGAGGCGTTCCTTGAAGCGCAGCCAGTCGTCGCGGTTCTCGATGGGGAACTTGATGTAATGAGGGATGGTCTTCAGGTCGCCCTTCTGGACCTCCTGGACGGTGCCGTCCGGCAGCCGCTCGACGCGAGACTCTTCCCGCTCCTCCAGAACTTCCCCTCCCCCCTCGAACGGTGGAATCACCTGGTCGCGGAAAGGCACGTGCGCGACCGGGTCGACGCCGAAGTAGCCCTCGATGGACCAGTCGTCGTTGTACTGGGGCGGCAGGCCTTCCGTGTGCCAGCGCTGGACCGTCTCGGGCAGGTAGCCGAACTCCCAGTGCGGCACGCGGTCCACGCCCTGGAAGTGCATCACGCGGCGGAACCGCTCGCGATGGGTCATCTGGCCCAAGCCCGGATCGATTATGCTCTCGGACACAACGCACCTCGACAAGCAATGCAGAATGAATGACGATGAAAGGGCTGCGAGGGCGGCACGCGCCCGCGCAAGGCCAGCTTTATACACGAGCCCCGGGGAAATGCAAGCGAGGTGGCTGCCGCAGAGCCATGCGAAGAAGGCGCCAGACTGCCGGCAACTCTCAGGCAGGCAACTCAGCTCGGGACGAGCGGGAGCCCCTGGCCGAGAATGAGCTTCAGCAGGACGAAGGCCCAGACGCCGTGCAGCAAGTGCATGATGATGGCCGGGTAGAGGCTTCGCATCCAGATGAAGAGCAGCGTCGGCAGCACGCCCCACACCCCCATCGCGACCGCGCCCGCCACCCCTACGTATGGCAGGTGGGAGAAGGCGAACACGAAACAGGCCACCGCACCGGCGATCCAGTAGTTGCCCAGCCGGTCGCGCAGCGTCGCAATGGCGAACCCGCGGTAGAAGATCTCCTGGCAAAGGGGTCTGGTGAGGAGCGCGGCGAAGATGACGGCCGCCCACGTCCCGGCGGACCCGAGCCGGTAGTCCATGCCGAGCAGGCGGGCCCCGGGCAGGACCCTCTGGGCGAGCGCCGCAACCAGGTGGGACAATCCGGCACCGAGGATGAAGAACAGAAAACCCGACACGAAGTGCCTGACCTCCAGATGCCGCAGGCCTATCTCCTGAGGCGTGATGTTGCCCTGCCACATCACCGTCAACAGCAGGGCCAGCGTCACCCAGTCGGCCACAGCGCCCACGAGCAGCAGGCCCGCGTCGTCCCGCGTCAGCGCCGTCAGGCCCAAGATGCCTGCCGCCCTTGCGCCCCAATAGGTCAGCAGCATGGGCAGAAGAAACACGATCGTCAGGCCGACGATCTGGCAAAGGGCGCGTTGGCGTGCGTTTCCCATTCTCCGCGAGTCCCAGGACGGTCCGTTCGGCGGCTGCGTCGCTGCGCGATGAGGCGCTGGATTCTAGCAGCCGGCCGCGCCGCAAGCAAGCATGGTCCCGAGCGGTCCCGAAGCACTCGGGCGGCCTCAGGCAACCGTTGCATTGGCGCGTACGCCGCCTATAATGTCCCTCGCGAACCAGCCCTATGGCGCCTATGAACGCGCAAGACCGAAAGATCCTCTACAGGGTCGAGGCCCTCGCCAAGAGCTATCAGATGGGCGAGGTGACCGTCCACGCCTTGCGCGGCATAGACATGGAGATGTACGAAGGCGAACTCCTTGTCCTTCTCGGCCCCAGCGGCAGCGGCAAGAGCACGCTGCTGAACTTGATCGGCGGCATGGACAGCCCCACGTCCGGCCGGATCATGCTGCGGGACACCGACATCGCGCACTTCGGCGAGAGGCAGCTCACGGCCTACCGGCGCGAGCACGTCGGCTTCATCTTCCAGTTTTTCAACCTTATACCGACGCTGACGGCGCGCGAGAACATCGAGCTGGCGGCGCAG
>CAZSET010000166.1:0-9158 GCA_964605915.1 uncultured candidatus Brocadiaceae bacterium
CTCAACGCACTCATGGCCCTGCCGACCTTCGATGACGGCGCGTTCACGTACGCCGTGCTCGAGGCCATCCGCGACTCGGCATTCTCCGAAAGGCACAAGGCGCGACTATTGTGTGAACTCGCGCGGCGACCGACGCTGCTGTCAGGATCGGTGCCCCGCGCTCACTTGAAGCGCCACTTCTACGACTCCAACCTCTACATGGAGATGCTGACGCTCTGCGGAAGCGCGGCGGTGGCGCAGTTGACTGCGCTGATAGAGGCCGATGCGGAGGCCGGTGACGAGCCGGATCCCTGGCTTGCCCGTGCGCTCGTTCGGTTCGGGACGGAAGCGATGGTGCCCGTTGCCGAATGGGTCGGATCGGGCTTGGACTGCCTGGCTGGGGCAGCCATGGAGCTAATCCGGTTGCTAATGGAAGGCACCTACAACTTCAGGCGCCATGCACTGGAGCACCTGTCGCGCGACCTGTCCGAGGCCGAACTGTTCCTCCTGGCGCGGCAGGCAGCCATGCCGGTCGTGCACCCGTCGCGTCTGGACCCGCAGGCCCTGAAGCGCCTCGGCGCGTTGGCCGCCCGTTTGCTCGAACACGCCGTGCGGGAGGTCCGGCTCCGGGCGGCGGCCGCGCTGGGGCACTTCGACGACGGCGTGGCCCTTCCGGCTTTTGCAGATGTGCTCGGCTCAGGCGATGCGGAGATGGCGACGGCGGCGTGCATCTCCCTGGGCAAGCGCGTCAGCGCTGCGCGCGTCGAACCGTTGACAAGCGCCTTGGAACGGCCGGAACGCGCCCTTCACTCGGCCGCCCGGGATGCGCTCGGCCAGATCTGGTCCCTGGCCCATTTCGCGGCCGAGTTCGTGGAACTTGGACACACCCCCGCAATGCAGTCCAGGCTCGAGCGCATCGCACGGCTGGTGGCTCCCGGCCCGGAATTAGCGATGGTGGTAAGCACGATGGACGCGAGCAGGGAGCGGATACTTGCGGCGCTTGGCATTGCACCTGCCGACGGAGCGCCCGGCGGCCAGAGGTGGCCGCTGCCGCTCGCCGAGCGCATCGGGTACATCGTGCAAGGTCGGCAGAGGCGCCGCGAAGAGCACGCCCGCTTCCTTCGGAGCGAACTCGGGCGCCGGGCGTCGGAGTACCATCGCCAGCATCCCGGCGCCGCGCTCCCGCGCGCGGGGCTGAGCCACGCCAGCATGCCGGCTTCCGTGCGGATGCTCCCGGAGGACCGCGAATACCGAGAGAAGGAACTCAGTCGCCTGATCGCGGCCCAGAACAGCGACCCCGCGCTCGCCCGACGCCGCCTCTACGAAGAAGGTTGGATGGCCCGGACCGGCGACCGATATCGCCTGACCCAGCGGGGCCAGCGTGCCTGGCGGATCGAACGTCTGCTCGAAGGAACGGCCGTAGACAAGTGAGCCGGCGCGCAGGCCACCCCGCAGCCGGCAACAGGGCCGCTCACGCCACAGGCGTCGGTATCACCTGTGCCCTTCCAGTTTCCTCGTTACCTCTCCGGCCAGCGCGAAGAGCTCCGCCGTCCGCTCCTGGTAGCCGGAACTGAGGAACCAGTTGTGCCCCGTCACGTTCGGGATGTTCCTCCAATTGCGCGCCAGGCAGTAGGTTTCCCAGGACTTATCGCTGCCCGGCCGTGTGTGGTAGAACTGCAGGTTGCTCAGGCTCAGCCACAGCATCATGTGCCGCGCGTGCAGGTATTCCTCGCATCGCCTGGCCAGGTCCGGGCCGAGTTGCGCTTTGAGTCCTTCGTCCACCAACGCTTGCTCTAGGACGATGATCGCCTCGCACTCCTGCACCCCCTCCCGCAGCGAATCCATCTGATTCGTGGCCATGGCACCGTTCGGGCCCGGGGCCATCAGCGCTTCCGGGATGACGAGGTTGCGCCAACTGCTTTCCGGGTAGCGCTCGTACGACCGTCCCGCACGCCTCCCCCTATTGTCCCTGATCACCTTCCAGTACTCCGCGCCCAGCCGCCCGGGACCGCGCTGGGCCCCGGTGATGCACACCTCCGCCTGGCGCCGCCACCGCGTGCACGGATGGGGCTCGCGGTTGAACCGGTCGAATTGGGACCACAGCACGGCCCGGTTCCAACCGTGGAAGCTCTCCAAGATTCCCTTGCCCTTGCCGTGCGCGTCCGCCCCGTCGTCCGAGAACCTCACGTCCCATACAACGGCCTGGTAAGCGATCGGGGCTATCTCGTACATCAGCTTGCCTTCCGCCGGGCCTCCGTGCGAATGCATGGCCCAGGGCATGCCGCCCGTGATGTCCTGGAAGAACTGCACCTCCTCCTTCGTGGCCCACGTATCATGGAAAAGCCCCAGCACGGCCATGTCTTCCATCCCCCGTTTCCTGAGTCGTTCACGAAGTTCATCGAACATCGGCTGCCAGAGCGGCCGGCTCGCCGCTGCGTCGAGGTGAGACGGCAGGATCACGTTCTCGCTGGTGACGTCACCGTCCGCCCCGGCCGAGGCCACCGTCACCATCGGACCCATCCCGTACTGCCCGCCGATCTTGTCCATGTGGTCCATATGAGACCGCACCCGGAATGCGATCCCGTGGGGATTCTCCCGCGCACCCTTCGGAAGCATGTACACGTCCCACACGACGAACACCAGCAGCTTGGGCCGCCCCATGTTCCTCTCGGCCACGTCCAGGTAGCGCTCCATGACCGAGAAGTCGTAGGTGTAGCCGTCGCCTGCCTCGATCCAGCGGACCATCGACTCCTCGTTGCCGAGGTTGGTATGCGCAATGAGCGGGACGTAGACTATGCGGCTTCCCGTCTCTCCGATGAGCCTGAACGAGTTCGCGATCATGTCGAAGTGCTCGTCCGACCACAGCGGCACGCCGTGCTCCAGGGCCAGCGTGTCCGGACACTGGATCATGTCCACCCAGGTGCGGAAGTCCTGGGCGTCCGGGAGAGTCCATTCGGCGACGCGCACTTCCACCGGCACGTCTACGGGCGTCTCGCCCTGCGCCTCTATGGTCAGGGCCCCCGTGTAAGTCCCCGCCCTGGCATCCTTCGGCACCTTCACCGTCACCCACACCGGCACGATCGCTCCGGGCACCGGCGTCACGGTTTCAGGAAAGTCCGGGGTGCGGTACCACGCGGTCTTCAGAGGAGCCACACCGACCTCTTCGGGCGGCTCCGGGGACAACGCGTTGAACTGGGCCGCTCCGTATCGCATGTATGGGTGGAGCTGGTTCAGCCTGGTCACTTCCCTCGGCTGCTGCTCCAGCCATTCGACGCCGTACCGAATCCGCACGGCCTCGGCCGGAATGCGCCCTCCCTCCCCCACCAGGTCGCCGGGCGTCGCCTTCAGGCCGCGAATCGGCTCCGGGGATCCGACCACCGCCTTTGCCGAGAATATGCCGTTTCGGGCCGCTACGATCGTCACCGGACGCAGCGGCTCCGCGCGATCCCCGTAGTCCAGGTTCATGTCCAGCGCCAGCGGGTCCGCCGGCCACACCTGCAGGCCCGCCGGCCGCACGGTATTCGGCACGAGGCCCGCCCCGCCCGACGCGGTGAGCCTGACCTGTTTGACCTCGCAGGTATTGACGTTGTAGACGTCCTCTCCCGTCTCTGCCCCCTCCCCGGGATACGGGCCGCGCACGACCTCCAGACCGACGACGTTCACGCCCTTGAGCAGGACGCCGGGCGGGATCTCGCAATCGATGAGCTTCCGCTCCTGGCCGCCTGGCCCTTCGGCAAGCGGCTGCCCCACGCCAATGTGCTCCCGGTGCACCTCGCTGCCGTTCACGTACACGATGATGCTGCCGTTGTACGCTGCCGAGAGCCGCAGTCCCCTCACGGCTGCCGGGTCCGTCACCGTGAACTTGCCCAGCAGACACGCCCTGGCAAGAAGCGCCGTCTTGGGGACAAGGGTCAGCGGCCCGCGGTGCCAGAAACGGTCGTCGTATTCCGGCTTCATCCAGTCCGGAGCTACGGCCGGCGTCTCGTAGGACATCCACCTGCAACTGAACGGCACTTCCTCACCCGTTTCCCATACGGGCGCCGCCAACTGAGAGTGCATCCGCCACACGCCCAGAGTGTCCAGCACCACGACGTCCGGCGGACTGGTGTCGACTGATGAGCCGGCGCGCGCGCAGGCAGTCCCAAGCGCAGCCAGCAGCAGAATCACTCCCGTAACATGCCTCAGCATCGCGTGTCCCTTCCGTTCCCGCTGTCTCGAATCCCACGTTGCTCAAAGACCCCGCAACTCTGGCGGGGCCGCACATGCCCGTCAGGCGTAGCAGCCGTACTCCTCGATCGCTTCGACGAACGCGTCGACATTGTCGAGAGGGCTCTCGGGCTCGATCCGGTGGGACGGGCTGCAGATGAAACCGCCGCCCCTGCCGACGGTCCGGATCAGCTCTCTCACGACCGTGCGGACGTCGGCGGCGGTCCCGCGGGACATGGTGCTCTGGCTGCCCACGCAGCCCCAGAAGGCCAGTCGATCGCCATAGCGATTCTTCAGTTCGGCGGGATCGTTCGCCTCCGGCTGCACAGCCTGGAGGACGTCTATCCCGGCTTCGATCAGGCCTTCCACGGCGAAGCCCACGTATCCGTCCGAATGATAGGTGATCGGCACATCCGGGCGGACGGCGCGCGCCGCCTCGATGATCTTCCGCAGCGGCGGCAGCAAGAACTCACGCCACATCGCCGGACTCATGAGCGGGCCGGCCTGACTCCCAATGTCATCACCGATCCAAAGCACGTCGACCCCCGCCGTCACGTAGGCCGCCGCCTTGCGGGCCTTGATGTCCGAGATGCGCTCGAGAAGCACGCGCATCATGTCGGGCTCGAGGTGCAGGCGGGTTAGCACACCTTCCATGCCCATCAGCGCGTTGGCTTGCTCGAAGGGACCGGACTCGTAGGCCGATACAGCGGGCAGTCCGCGGGACTGGATTTCCAGGACTCCCCGGCGCATGTCTTCGACCAGGGGCTCCCATCTCGGCAAAGGGTAGCGGACCAGGTCCTCGACGGAGGAGAACGCCGCTATCGGGTTGATCCTTTGCCCGAAGTGGAAGTACCCCACGGGCCGCACGCCCACGCCCCAGGCGTCCACCGTGGCGTCCGGGGGGTAGTGCGCCGTGTACCGCGAATGATCCACGTCTTCGGGCACGGCGTAGTAATGCGCGAAGCGGATGTCCATCCGGTAGAAGTCTTCCAGGGCGCCCGCCCCGTGCCGCTCCTTGAGGCGCCGCTCCAGGTCTGGCGTAAGGAACAGGTAGAAAGGCACCCGGTCAGGTTGCCTCCTGGCCACGGCCGCCAGCACCCTTTCGCGAGACGTCATCCGGGATATCCCACTCACCATCGGAGAACCGTGATCTCGCCCAAGTTGCAGAAGCGTACTGCCCCATGGGCGACTCCGTCAACCGGAAGTGCCGGTCGGTGCAGGAAAGCGCTTCCGGCTGCTCCGTGGTCCAGGCCGCCTGGCTGTGTTCGCGACGTTGCCTTGACTGAGCCGCCGGGGTTGGTAGAGTTATGGGCATCAAAGGGAGCAGGAATCTTCTCAGGCCCAATGGAATGTGCCGGCTCATGCGGCCAGTTGCCGGCCAGCCGGTTACCCCTGAGGGCAAGAACCTTGTCGGAGGAACAGTTCAATGCGTCCCGCATCTCAGAAGAGCGCCGTTGCGTTGTGCGTCTTTGCAGTCCTTGCCTGCGGCTCACTGGGGCAGGCGCAGGGGCAGGAGGAACGCGGAATGGTACTGCCGGAGGGGGCCGGCGCCGTCTGGAGCCTGGACACGGCGAGCCGCGAGGCTACCCCCACGCGCGAGCAAGTTTCCCTGGAGGGACTGTGGCAGTGGCAGCCGGCGGGAGAGTCCCTGGACAGCGTGCCAACCGACGGCTGGGGCTACGTGCGCGTTCCGGGGCCATGGCCGAGAGGCGCCGGGGGGGGGCGCTCCAGGGGGGAGGGCCCCCAATCGTTCTATCCGAATCCGAACTGGGGGGAAGACCGACTGCAGAACGTCACCGCTGCCTGGTACCAGGTCGAGGTCGCCGTCCCCGCGGAATGGGACGGCCGACGGGTCGCGCTCACGACGGAGTTCCTGAGCTCTTTCGCCTCAGTCTACGTGGACGGCCGCAAGGTGGCCGACATGCAGTTCCCCGCAGGCGAGGCGGACCTGACCTCTCTGTGCCGTCCCGGCGAGAGGCACGTGCTCAGCGTGCTCGTCCTCGCCCTGCCGCTCCGCGGCATCATGCTTGCCTTCAACGACACGAACTCCGCCAGGGAGGTGGAAGGGTCTGTCAGGAACAAAGGGCTGTGCGGCAATGTCTACCTCGTCGGGACGCCTCAAGGGGCGCGGCTCGGCTACACGAGGGTCGAGACGTCCGTGCGCAACTGGCAGATCACGTTCAACACGGCCCTGGATGGCGTCGATCCGCGGAGGACTTACGTCCTGCGCGCGCAGGTCAGGGACGGAGACGAGGTCGTCAGAGAGTTTACGAGCGATCCCTTCAGCGGGACTGAGCTGGCGAACGGGCGCATCGCGATCACCAAGAACTGGCGCCCGGACAAGCTCTGGGATATGAACACGCCCCAGAACCAGTACGACGTGACGGTGTCGCTCCTGGACGCGCACGGGAAGCTGCTGGACGAGGCGCTGCCCGACCGGTTCGGGTTCCGCGAGTTCTGGATCGAGGGCCGGTTCTTCTACCTGAACGGCTCTCGCGTGTTCCTGTCCTTCAGGCGCGGCGGGCCGAGGGGTGACTACGAGCGTGCACGGCAGCAGATGCGCGACCTCAAGACAGTGGGGATCAACTTCGTGGCCTGCGGCGGCTTCGGCGCTGCGCCGGGCGACCACACGGGCTTCGAGGAGGTCCTCCGGGCCGCCGATGATGAGGGCACCCTCGTCGCCCTCACGCAGCCGCACTACCGGCAGTACGACTGGCACAGCCCCGACGCCGAGGAGACCAACGGCTACGCCGGGCACGCCAGGTTCTACACGCGCGTCGCCGGCAACCATCCCTCGGTCGTCTTCTACGCGGCCAACCACAACGGCACCGGTTACAGCGAGGACATGAACCCCGACACCATCGACGGGATCAACAACCCCCGCCAGAGCTGGCAGACGAGGAACGCGTCCTGGGCGCTGCGGGCGCAGGCGATCGTCAACCGCTTCGACCCCACGCGCGTCTATTACCATCACTCTTCGGGCAACCTTGGGCCAATGTTCACCAGCAACTTCTACGCGAACTTCACCCCTGTCCAGGAGATGGACGACTGGTTCGAGCACTGGGCCACGTACGGTCGCAAGCCTATGCACACCTGCGAGTACGGCGTGCCGCTCGGCTGGGACTGGGCCATGTACCGGGGATGGTACAAGGGAAGGCGCGAGTTCGGCAGCGCCGAGGTGCCCTGGGAGTTCTGCATTGCGGAGTGGAACGCGCAGTTCTTCGGGCCCGAGTCCTACAAGATCAGCGATAACGAGGTGGCAAACCTGCGCTGGGAGGCCGAGAAGTTCCGCAACGGCGAGCTCTGGCAGCGCTGGGACTATCCGTACCGGCTCAACTACGACCATCCGGAGCGCGACCCCGTGATGGCGATGTACTTCACCGAGAACTGGCGCGCTTTCCGCACCTGGGGGCTGTCAGTCAACGCACCGGAGGGATACCGCGGCCCCCTGTCGACGGCGGCCCTGGTGCGCAACAACGGCCCGGTGCTGGCCTACATCGGCGGCAAGCCCAGCGCCTTCACGAGCAAGGACCACAACTTCCTGCCCGGGGAGACCGTCGAGAAGCAGATCATCATCATCAACAACTCGCGCGAGACGGTTACGTGCGACTGTGAATGGTCGCTGGAGCTGCCGCGTGCCGTCAGCGGGACGAAGACTGTCAGGCTCCCGACGGGCGAGCAGGAGCGCATCCCCCTCACGTTCGAGCTGCCGGCGGGCCTTGCACCTGGGCAGTACACACTCGCCGCCACGGTGCGTTTCAGCAACGGCGAGACGCAGGGTGATTCTTTCACCGTCGACGTGCTGCCGACGCCGCAAACCGTCAAGGCCGCCGGGCGCATCGCGCTCTTCGATCCGAAGGGCGAGACGGCCACCATGCTGACGGACCTGGGCGTGGCGTTCGCGGCCGTCGATGCCGATGCGGACCTCGCTGCGTGTGACGTCCTCGTCATCGGCAAGGGCGCCCTGACGCTCGACAGCCCGGCCCCCGACATCTCCCGCGTGCGCGACGGCCTGAAGGTCGTCGTCTTCGAGCAGACGGGAGAGGTGCTCGAGAAGCGGTTCGGCTTCCGCATAGCGGAGTACGGACTGCGCTGGGTGTTCAAGCGGGTGCCGGACCATCCGCTCCTGGCCGGCATCGCCGACGAGCACCTCTACAACTGGCGCGGTGAGGCGACGATTCTTCCCCCGCGCATCGACTACGTGCTCGACTACTCGCCGACCGTTGAATGGTGCGGCATGCGCGCCAGGCGGGGCTGGCGTTGCGGCAACCGGGGCAATGTCGCCTCGGCGCTGATCGAGAAGCCGGCCTCGGGCGATTTCATGCCAGTCCTCGACGGCGGCTACGCCCTCCAGTACGCCCCGCTGATGGAGTACCGCGAGGGCAAGGGCATGGTGCTTTTCTGCCAGATGGACGTGACCGGCCGCACCGAGGGTGACCCGGCCGGCGAGGCGCTCGCGCGCAACATCGTGCGCTACGTCTCGTCCTGGGAGGCGGCCTCCCGCCGCACCGTCGTCTACGCAGGCGAGGCGGGCGGCGGGCAGCATCTGAAGGCGGCCGGCCTGTCTCCGACGGCCTACGACGGTGGGAAGCTCTCTGCCAACCAGGTCCTCGTGGTCGGCCCCGGCGGCGGGGAGCAGCTTGCCGGGAGTGCGGCGGCCATCCGCGACTGGGTGAAGGCCGGCGGCCGCGTGCTGGCGGTCGGGCTGACGGGCGAGGAGGCGAGCACGTTCCTGCCCTCCCGCGTTAGCACCACCCCGGCAGAGCACATCGCAGCGTACTTCGAGCCGTTCGGCGTGGCCTCGCCGCTTGCCGGCGTTTCGCCGGCGGACGTGCACAACCGAGACCCGCGGGAGCTGCCGCTCGTCTCGGGCGGCGCGACGGCCGTCGGCGACGGCGTGCTGGGGCAGGCGGAGGGCGCGAACGTCGTCTTCTGCCAGCTTGCGCCCTGGCACCTGGACTACTCGGGCGAGA
>CAZSET010000167.1:0-9120 GCA_964605915.1 uncultured candidatus Brocadiaceae bacterium
GCCGGAGGGTTCGGCGAACGGCTGAACAAGGACAACGCGGTTGCCATCGGCCTGCTGCCCGACGTGCCTCGCGAGCGGATCGAGTTCGTCGGCAACACGTCGCTGAAGGGCGCCGTCATGGTGGCCGAGCACGCGGACCACTACTGGAAGGTCCGAGACATCGCTTCCAGCATGACCTACTTCGAGCTTTCGACACACCCCGGCTTCATGGACCAGTTCGTGTCCGCCTGTTTCCTGCCCCACACGGACACGGAGAAGTTCCCCTCGGTTGCCGGCGAACCCCGGCAGCCCGATGCCGGGCACGACCGCATGGAGAAACAGGAGGAAGTGGAGAATGCCGATACCGGACGTTAAGGACAAGCTCAGCGGCGCCATGAACGAAGTGACCGTAGGCGCTACCAGCGAGGAAGGCGGCACGCGCTCGCGCACGGTGACTGTCGGCGGCGAGACGAGCTTCCCCATGCTGGCCTTTGAAGGCCAGTACCCCCACCCGCCGGCCTTCGCATTGCAGATCACCTCGGCCGACGTCGACGACTGGCACCCGGAAGTCAAGAAACACGTGGCCGACGTGGCCGGGGACCTGGGGAAGTGGGCGGCCAAGTGCGAGGAATGGGGGGCGGACCTGGTCTGCCTGGACCTGTCCGCTGCCCTGCCGGATCGCGGAGGGCGAAGCGCCCAGGAGTGCGCCGATGACGTCAAGCGCGTGCTCGGCGCCACGGGCCTGCCGTTAATGGTCTGGGGCACGGACGACGATGACGTGGACAACAACGTCCTGCCCAAGTGCACGCAGGTCGCCGCAGGGGAGAACTGCCTGTTCGGGACGGCCAAGGAGGATAACTATCGCACGCTGGCCGCAAGCTGCCTGGCTGATAATCACAAGATCATCGCGGAGGCCCCGTCCGACATCAACCTGTCCAAGCAGCTTCACATCCTGCTCCGGGACGTGGGGGTGGACCTGAACGACATCGTCATGCACCCCACGACCGGTGCGCTCGGCTTCGGCCTCGTTTACATCTACACCACCATCGAACGGGGGCGAATAGCGGCCCTGAGCGGCGACGTGCTGATGCAACAGCCGGTCGTGGTGAATCTCGGCAAGGAGGTGGGCCGGGTCAAGGAGGCCGTTGCTCCGGACGAGGACTTCCCGGAGTGGGGCCGCCGCGAAGTCAGGGGGCCCTTGTGGGAATCCGCAACGGCCCTCGCCTACATCGAATCCGGCGCCGAGTTACTCATCCTGCGCAACCCCGAGGCCCTCGAGCAGGCCAAGGCCGCTGTGGAGGCGATGTGGCCGAAAGCGAGCCAGTCCTCATGACGCCCGAGCCTGGAAAGGAGTGCACGGATGTTCGTCATCGGTGAACGAATCAACGGGATGTTCACGGCCGTGAAACGCGCGGTTGAGTCCCGGGACAAGGGATCCATTCAGAATCTGGCGCGGCGCCAGTTGGCGGCGGGCGCGGACGCTCTGGACGTCAACGTGGGTCCCACAAAGGGCAAGGCCGTGGACAACATGTTGTGGCTGATCGAAACCGTCCAAGAGGTCACCGACGCCCCGATCTGCGTCGACACGCCGAAGTTCGACGTCATGAGCGCGGCGCTGGGGGCGGCCGAGAACCCGGCCATCATCAATTCCAGCAAGGCCAGTGCCGACGAGCTGGACAAGTACGTGCCCCTGGCCGTCCGGACCGGCTCCCGACTGGTAGCCCTGACCATCGACGAGACGGGCGTGCCCAGCGACGTGGACGGCCGCGTGGCCATGGGCGCCAACATCGTCACCAAGGCGATGGAGCACGGGCTGGCGATGACGGACCTCTACATCGACCCGGTCATCCTGCCCGTCAACGTGGCCCCCAAGCAGCCGGCTGCCGTGCTGGGCGCCATCAGCCAGCTTAGGCTCTTCTCCGACCCTCCGCCGAACTTCATCATCGGCCTGTCCAACGTGAGCCAGAACTGCAAGGAGCGTTCGTTGCTCAACAGCGCCTACGTCGCCATGTGCATCGGCGTGGGGCTGAACGCCGCCATCATGGACGCGCTGGACAAGGACCTGATGAACGCCGCCATCACGGCCGAGGTGCTGCTGGAGAAGCAGCTATACTGCGACGACTACATCGCCGCCTACTTGAGCAGCAAGTGAGAACCGCCGCTTCGTCCGGGCCAGGGAGGCGAGGGATGCAGCTCCCGAAGCAGGACCATTACGAGATCGCCCGCGACGCTGCGCTGAGCCGGCTTCAGCAAAGGATGGACCGCGACCGGCTCGGCGTGCTGGGCGCGCGGCTTGCGGAGGATCTGGGCACCGTGGACCTGCCGGTGCTCTGCTGGCAGCTCAGGGCGCGGACGGAACCGTTCTCGATGCATCTGCTGCCGGGCGGCCAGGAGGTGTCGCTGCCGTGGCAGATACTGGCGCTCGACTACCTGGCCGCCGAGACGCCCGTCGCTGCCACGGGGTTCGTCTCGTTTGCGAACCTGGTGGAAGGGCGCAGCTATCTGCCGGCTTTCCAGTCGCGGGTGACGGACAGGCTTTCTCACACCGTGGGCAGGGATGGGGCCGCGTTCCGGGACGCTGTGGAACGCCTGGGCGCGACGCCGGTCGAGGGCGACCCGGTTCGCTGTATCCTCCGGTTCTTCCCGCTGGTTGAGTTCCAGGTGGCGCGCTACGAGGGGGACGAGGAGTTCGCACCCTCGTGCAACGTGCTCTTTTCGGATAACGTCTTGAGCATCTTCAGCCTTGAGGACGGCATAGTGGCCGCCGAGTGCATGGTGGCCGCGCTCGAGGGCAAGACCCCCGCCGCCCGGAAGGGGAGTTGAGAGGCGATGAAGAGGCTCTACATCGCGGCCACCGAGCAGCACGCCGGCAAGACGACCGTCTGCGTGGGTCTCTACAGGATGGCCCAGGAGCGGGGCTACAAGACGGGCTTCATCAAGCCCGTCGGCCAGCGCTACGTGATGGAGGCGGATGAGCAGGTCGACGAGGACGCTGTTCTGTTCAAGCACGGCCTGGGTGCGCCCGGCGACGTCAAGGACCTGAGCCCGGTCACGATCCCGCGCGGCTTCACGCGGGAGTACATCTTCAACCGCGACCCCGAGTCAGTCCACGGCCCTATCCTGGAGGCGGTCGCCAGGCTGGAAGACGACCACGACCTTCTCATCATCGAGGGGACGGGCCATGCGGGCGTCGGGTCGGTGGTGGACTCGTCCAACGCCCAAGTGGCCAGGCTTCTTGACTCCCAGTGCGTCATCGTGAGCGGCGGCGGCATCGGCCGCTGCATCGACGAGCTGTGCCTGAACCGCGCGCTCTTCGACTGCCACGGCGTTCCCATCGTCGGAGCCGTCATCAATAAGGTGTTCGAGGAGAAGTACGACTACGTCAGCGCCGCCGTCCGGCAAGGGCTGTCCAACAACGGCATCAACTGCCTGGGCGTCATCCCGTACCACAAGGAGCTGACCTACCCGACCATGCGGCAGATCCAGGAGGAGTACGGCCTGGAGCTCCTCTGCGGCGGCGTCTACCTGGACAACAAGGTGCGCGACATCATCGTGGCTGCGATGGCGCCGCAGAACATGATCAACTACCTGCGGCCGGGCAGCCTCGTCGTCGTGCCCGGTGATCGGGTGGACAACATCATCGCCTCCATCAACGCGCACCTGATGACGCAGCAGCAAGGCGCCCGTCGCATCGGCGGGCTCCTGCTGACGGGCGGCTTCGTGCCACACCTGAGCATCGTCAACATCCTGTGCGAAGTGGACGTGCCCGTGCTCTTGACCGACGACGACACTGCCACGGCCGCCTTCGAAGTGCGCGGCCTCGTGGCCAAGATGACGCCGCGCGACGTCGACAAGATGGCATTGGCCGCAAGCATCATAGAGCAGCACGTTGACGTGGACTCCATGTTCCGGGCCGTGGGACTGGCTTCCGGCCCCGAGGCGCCACGGCCGGACCAGAGGTAGTGAACGGTGGCGAAGATCCTTTACGTGGATGCCGACCAGGGCCGCGTTGAGATCGTCAGAGAGCTTCTCATCCAGAAGGGCCACGCCGTCACCGTGGTGAACTGCGCCGAACGCGCCATGCTGCGGGTGGAGCGCGAGAGCGATTACGACGCCGTCGTACTGCACCTGATACTGCCGGGAATTGACGGTGCCGAGCTGTGCCGCTGGCTGAAGCAGTGGAGCTCCTTGCCCGACGCCCGGCGGGTGGTCTTCAGCGGACCCGAAGTGCAGCTCACGCTGAGCTTCGCCGAGGAGTTGCCGCGATGGCTCCCGGCCGACGTCTACGTGGCGGGAGTGGAGGAGCCCGACCAGCTCATCAGTGCCGTGGAGAGAATCCTGTGCGGTAGCTGATGGCGGCGAGCACCGTGCACCCCGCTTGCTTCGCATGCCGCACGGGTTGCTGTCTCTTGCTTTAGCTCTGTCTCTGCGAAAGGAGGGCGGCCTTGCTTAGCGATCTGGAGATTGCCCAACAGGCGAAACTGCGGAAGATCGAGGAAGTCGCTGCGGAAATCGGAATCGAGCGGGACGAATTGGAGCTCCACGGCGACTACAAGGCGAAGGTCAAGCTGCAAACACTTGACCGCCTGGCCGACCGGCCGAACGGCAAGTACATCGACGTGACAGCCATCACCCCTACGCCCCTGGGCGAGGGCAAGACGGTCACCACCGTCGGCCTGACGCAGGCTCTGTGCAAGATCGGCAAGAACGCCTTCGTCTGCATCCGTCAGCCGTCGCTCGGGCCCGTCTTCGGGATCAAGGGCGGCGCAGCCGGAGGCGGCTACAGCCAGATCGTTCCCATGGAGGACTTCAACCTCCACCTGACCGGCGATACCCACGCCGTCAGCATCGCCCATAACCTGGCCGCCGCCTTCCTGGACAACGCTCTCAAGCGCAAGAACCGGCTCAACATAGCCCCCGACACGATCTGCTGGAACCGCGTCGTCGACCTGAACGACCGCTGGGCCCTCGAGCAGGTCGTCATCGGCCTGGCCGATGGCTTCGTCCGCAAGAGCGGCTTCGACATCAGCGTGGCCAGCGAGCTGATGGCCGTGCTCGGACTGGCTAGCAGCCTGAAGGACCTGCGCGAGCGCGTCGGCCGCTGCGTCGTCGGATACACCTACGACGGCCAGCCCGTCACCACCGAGGATCTCAAGTGCGCCGGCGCCATGACCGTCCTGCTTAAGGACGCGCTCAAGCCCAACCTGATGCAGACGTTGGAGGGCGGCCCGGCCTTCGTCCACGCCGGCCCGTTTGCCAACATCGCCCACGGCAACAGCAGCATCCTGGCCGACAAAATTGCCCTGAAGCTGGCCGACTACGTCGTGACCGAGAGCGGCTTCGGCGCCGACATCGGCATGGAGAAGTTCATGGACATCAAGTGCCGCACCAGCGGCCTGAAGCCCAACGCCGTCGTCCTCGTCGCCACCGTGCGCGCGTTGAAGATGCACAGCGGCGGCTTCCGCGTCCGCCCCGGCAGACCGCTGCCGGACAAGATGCTTCAGGAGAATCCGGAGGCCGTCACGCGCGGCTGCGCGAACCTGGAGAAACACATCGAGAACGTCGGCCTGTTCGGCGTGCCGTCAGTCGTCTGCATCAACCGATTCACGGATGACAAAGAATCGGAGATCGAGGCCGTGCGGGAGAGGGCGCTGGCGGCCGGCGCGGACACCGTCGTCACCAGCGACGTCTGGGCCAAGGGCGGCGAAGGCGGCACCGACCTGGCCGAGGCCGTCGCAGCAGCTTGCGAGAAGAAGACCGACTTCAAGCTGCTCTATCCCGACGACGCCTCCATCCAGGAGAAGATCGAGACCATCGCCACCAAGGTCTACGGCGCGGACGGCGTGGAGTTCGCCCCGCTGGCGCGCAGCAAGATTCGTCGGTTCACGAAGCTGGGCTACGGCAAGCTGCCCATCTGCATGGCCAAGACGCATCTGTCCCTTTCGCACGATCCGAACCTGAAGGGCTTCCCGACGGGCTACATGCTGCCGGTGCGGGACATCCGCCCCTCGCTCGGGGCCGGGTTCCTCTATCCGCTCTGCGGCGACATGCGCACCATCCCCGGCCTGCCCACCACGCCGGCCGGCGAGAAGGTGGACATCGACGAGGAAGGCAAGGTCGTCGGCCTGTTCTAGACCGCGCAGACGGTAGGCGGCAGATAGCAGGTAGCAGATGGCAGGTGGCCGTTAGCTGTTGGCTCCCGGCCATCTGCCACCTGCCGGGCCGTGTAGAAGTTGCCATCCCGGTGCCGCAGCGGCTATACTAACCGCGTCGCTCGCACCTTGCTGAGGGTTTACACGATGAGCCTGCTCGCACACGCACTGCCCGAATACCGCCGGTGGCGCCTGCGCGCGTACGAATGGCGCTATGAGCTGCCGGTCGCCAGGAAGGTGGCGCTCGCGGTGGGCATGGCCGCCCTTGCAGGCCTGTCCGCGCAGGTGCGAATCCCGCTTTCCTCCACGCCCGTGCCTATCACGGGCCAGGTTCTGGCGGCGCTTCTGGCGGGCGTACTGCTGGGGCGGTTCTACGGCGGCCTGAGTCAGGTCCTCTACCTGGGGCTCGGCGCGGCCGGCGTTCCATGGTTCAACGGCCTGACCGGGGGGCTCGGCGTCCTGACGGGCGTGACCGGCGGCTACCTGATCGGCATGGCGCTGGCGGCGGCCTTCATCGGCTACGTCAACGACCGGTACGTGCGCGTCCGGTCCTTCTGGGGTCAGCTTGTGCTCATGCTGATCGGCGTCGGCATCATCTATGTCTGCGGGGCGATCCAAGTCGCCGTGGTGCTCGGCGTCGGCCCCGGCAAGGCCATCGCGTTCGGGGTGCTTCCGTTCGTCATTCCCGATCTCGTCAAGGCCCTGATTGCGGCATCCGTCGCGACGGCCCTCCTGCCCAAGTCCTCCTACAACGGCGAGGTCGACGCAGCCCGATTCCCGCGTGCAGACTGACTCGCCGCGCGAGTGCCCCTACGCTTCGTGCTCCTGCTCCTACTCCCAGGGCGCGGCCCGCCGCGCCCCTGCTCGTGCTCTTGCTCCTACTCCTGCTCCTGCTCTGCCGTTAGCCTTTGCTTCCTGCCACCTGCCATGTGCCACCTGCCCCTTCTTGCTCCTGCTCCTACTCCTGCTCCGCCGTCAGCCGGTAGCAGGTAGCCGTTGGCCGTTGCTTCCTGCCATCTGCCATCTGCCACCTGCCGCGTCTCGGTCGTGCTTGTCGTTGCCGTCGCTGGGCACTGGTGACTGGGGACTGGCAACTGCCGTCCCCCGTCGTTCTCGTTCTCGCCGTCGTTGTCCACTGACCACGCTCCGTCGCCATAGCTATGGAGCGTCGGCGACTGGCAACTGGCAACTGGCAACTGGCAACTGGCAACTGGCAACTGCCGTTCCCCTGTCATCCCGAACGCGCCGTCCCCACCACTTGTCATCCCGAACGCGCCGTCCCCACCACTTGTCATCCCGAACGCGCCTCCGGGCGCGGAGGGATCTCGTGTCGTCGCGTAGCCGCAGTTGAGCTGTGCACGCCCTTTATGGCTTGAAATCGGCCTCGAATCGGGCTATACTCCGGGGTAGATATCGGCCTTCTTGGGGTAGGCGTATGGAAGCCGTGGCTTGCCAGATGGGGTCTTGCCTACAGCACTCATCCCTCGTTGAGGTTGAGGCTTGTCCGCCGAAGCCTTGGCGAAGGGGGGAGAAG
Organism: uncultured candidatus Brocadiaceae bacterium; assembly: GCA_964605915.1. Lineage (GTDB taxonomy): Bacteria > Planctomycetota > Brocadiia > SM23-32 > SM23-32 > DAOVRD01. The sequence goes on from CAZSET010000167.1 coordinate 7,666, forward strand.
CAGTCCGGCAACTGGAACACGACGGCGGAGTATAAGTACGACGCCCGCAACCGCCGCATTCTGAAGACCGTGACGAACAAGGGCTCCTTGAACGGGACGACGCGCTTCCTCTGGGGCGGCGCTGGGGACTGGCAATGCCTGGAGGAGCGGGACAGCTCCGGGGACGTGGTGGCGAGATTCACCTATGCGCCGGGCTACATCGACGCCGTGGCGGTGCAGGAGCGCGACCTGAACGCGGACGACGACTTCGGGGACAGCAATGAAGTGGTCTATTACCACAGCAACACGCTCTTCACCGTGTACGCTCTCAGCGACGCGAATGAGAGTGTCATCGAGCGCTATCGCTATGACGCCTACGGCGCCTGCACGGTGCTGGATGCGGACGGCTCCGCGGACGCGGACGGGATATCCGACGTGCTGAATCCGTATACGTTCACAGGTCGTAGAGTTGACCTGGAATCCGGCCTCATGCAGTACCGGAATGGCTACTACCACACCGGCCTCGGCCGATTCATCAGCAGGGATCCGGCAGGGTACGCGGACAGCCACGCACTGTACGCGTATTCTATATGCCGTCCGACTGCTGGTGTTGATCCGAGCGGGAATAAGTGGGAGCTGACCTATGCCAAGGCAATCGATATTGTGGATCGGGAGGGACTAACTCCCGAAGAAATCGACCGTATGACGGAGCATTTTCGTTTGGCATTGATGTCCCAAGCGGGTCTGAGCGGAGAGCAGCTCGAGAATGCGCTGGCCCAAAAGAGGAAGGAATGGAAAGCCAACTGGCGACTTGTCGGCAGACACATGGTCGCCGGCTTCTGGGTGAACAAAGAGACGGGCCAAAGGCAGGGAGGGATGTGGGCTGAGCCCCTGCGTGTGGCAGCTTACGACGACCGCGAAAACCCCGATTTGGACTGGTACAAGAAGGATGCGGGGCCGGAGTACAAGGCGGCCGCCAGAAGAGACGCGGGGCCCTGGCCATATAGCTTCTTTGTGGAGCAACCCGGTGACCTAGCCCCCGGCATGAAGCGAGCACGCGTAGCCAAGTGGTGTTATAGGTATGAGAATTGGCCGCTTCCGTGGCCCTTCTGGCCGTTTGTGACGAACCTGAGTATCTACGACCATGGGACATGGAATCCAGAAGTTCCTGGCTCGGATAGGCAACAGGCCGGCGATTCAATACTGCTGGAAGTCGGGCGGGAGTGCCCGCATTTTGCGATGTTCTCGAGATTGGAGTTGTACGGGTGCTATGCGGGACAGGATAAGGCTTTCATGGAGCGGATTCTCGACTCGTGCAAGAGGCTCGCATGCGTGAAGGCGTGCACGGGTGTCGTCGCTTACAACAAGTTGGCTGGCCGCATCTGTGTCGGGGAATGGCGTTATGTTTGCCGGGACGACATAGAGGGTCGTACCAAGACCGTCGTGACGCCTTTGCTTAAGAGTGGTTCGTAGCGC
>CAZSET010000168.1:0-9084 GCA_964605915.1 uncultured candidatus Brocadiaceae bacterium
ACCGTCACGTGGGCACGGCTAGCATTCGGATCTCTGGAAATGCGCTCAACACACGCTTTCGAATATCTGCTGACAACCGGCTTTCGTGTTCAGCGGCACGTATTTCCCGGACGAATTCCTTCGCCCGGGCGAGAGCGTCCTCGCCCAGCTTCAGATTCTCGCGCTTGTCTCTATTGGCCAGGCGCGGCACGAAGTACTCCTGGCGCATGTATTTCACCGTGTGCTCCTCGGCCAGGAAGTCTTTGCCCGGCCCCTTTTCGATCATCAAGTCCACGGCAAGGGTGTCGTCGTTCACTTCGATCCCACGCAAGACGCGCTGACACATGCCCAGAATCTCGTTGTCCACGACGAGCTTCTCGTAGGACACGGTCAGGTCGAATTCCATCAGGCCGGCGATGTCGTGGATGTAGTTCGCTCCCGACATCGCGACCAGTAGACTGGACATCGCGCTTTCGTAGGCTGCCTGCACGTTCACGCTTTTGGCGTCCGACGTGCCGGCCGTCGAATACAGCGGTAGCTCGAAGTGCTGGGACATCTGCGAGACGGCGGCGTTGATGAGGGACCTTTCGATGGTGCCGCCGAGGTTGCCCATTGTCCGCAGGTCGCTAATTGACCCGACGCTGCCACAGATACCGGGAGCGCCCTTTTTGACGCACTGCACCAGCGTGATGCCCGCCAGCGTTTCCGCGACGTGGGTCAGTATGCTACCGGCTAACGTAATTGGCGCAGTCGTTCCGCACATGGGCTCCGTGGGCACAACGACGGGCAGTCCCTCCCGCGCCAGGTAGCAGGTCATCTCGCCGTAGGTTTCGTCGATCTTGAAGGGGCTGATTATCAAGGTGATGAACGAGACGAAGGGCTCTGCCCGGAGGACTTCGGCGCCGCCGGAGATTATCTGCGCCACTCGCAAGACCTTGCGCAGCCCGTCGGGCGAGTAGATGCCGCCCATCACGTGTTTCGTCGTATTGTCCAGGGCGTGAAAGAACCGGTTCACGTCGATGTGGTCCTTGTCCTCAACGTCGTGTGGGAACACGTTGATGGTGAACACGTGGACGTTGTCGAGGGCATCGACCAGTCGGGCATTCAGAATGACGTCTTCCGTCGTCGAGTAGCGTCGCTCTCCTGTGTCCGGGTCCAGCACATAGATGGCGGTCCCGCCGGTGCCGTAATGGACCCGGTTCTCTTCCAGCACGGCATCACACTCGCCATCCCTGGAGTAGAGCGTGATCGAGGAGGGATTCGAGGCGATGCAGTCCTCCACCAACGAGCGCGGCAGACGAGCGATGCGGCTCTCCTTGTCCACCACGGCTCCAGCCGCCTTGAAAGCCTCGAATGCAGTGGGGGAGTAGACCGCCATCCCCGACTTCTCGAGCACCTCAAACGCAGCGTCTGCGATTCTCCTTACGTCGCTCTCGCCGAGCGGCCTGTACCAGGACGCCCGAATGCCCGGCAGTGTACGGTCCCGTTCCGTCGATGCAGACACATCAGCTCCTTCAGACAAAGGCTCGTACTTCAACGAGCATGCCGGCCCCACCTTCCTGGAACAGCTCCACAGCATCGTCGGACGGACAACGGCCGCTCTTCAGCCGCACCTGTAGGGGCTCGAGGAATTGCTCCTCTCCGAGACCCCGGCGCTCCAGGCCCAGTCGAGCCAAGTCCAGCAGCCGACTGGCCAGGCTCGCGACGGGCTCTGAAGCGACCGTGCCCCGAAGCGCAGAACGGCAGGCCGACTCCCTTGCAGCGCGCAGTTCGTGCCATTCGAACCGACTCAGCTCCTCCTGACTCTCGGCGAGCGCTTCCGTCAGGCCGAGCGTGAGGGCCGCCACACAAAGCAACGCCTCCGGCGGCTGCTGGTCGTTGGGTCGATTCTCGACGGTACCGTAGCCGGTGATGCGCGCGGGATGCCAGCAGCAGGTGCAGTGCAGGTCGATGTCGGCCGGCTCCGGCGTGACGGTCGCCCTCCTGCCGTCCAGGCTCACGCCTTGCGCCTGCGTCTGCGAGTAGTAACGTTCGAACGTCTCGTAGGAGTTGATCAGCATGGGGCCGGCGCCCCTTCTGACGAACACCGGCCGGAACCCGGCGATCGTCCGTGCGTAGTCGGCCAGATCCGCGAATGACTTCTGCGGCACGCCGGCGCGGCCCTCCTCGGGCACCCACCAGTCCCAGAATTTCTCGGCCACGCACGCGTACGCGGGATCGACCCGCCCGCGCCAGACGCCGGAATTGGCCGTAAGTGCGATCTGAGGGCCTGCAGAGCCGTTGAGGACATTCACCAGCGGCACGGCCTCATCCTCCGAGACGCTGACGTGAACGTGGCTGGCGGCGTTGATCGTGAAGAGGTGAAGATCATGGCCTAACTCCGGCGGGACGATCCGGTTTGAACGGAACACCGTGTCCCAGACACGGCTGCGCGACTTGGCCATCAGCAATCCCCTGCTCGGAACTGTGACGGGCTGAATCCCATAGCCGAGGAAGTGCACGCAGTGTCTGTCCACGTAAGGCGCGAGCTCCTCGCGCAGACCGCTGATGACCGCGACCAGATCCCCAAGGCTGGTCACGGGGGCCAGTGAGAACTCCGGCTTGCAGTAGCCTGTCTCGCAGGACGCAACCGTGTAGCCGTCATCAGTTTGCCTCCTGGCGCCGACGGGTCTGCCGCTGACCTCGTCGTGAACGGCCTGCCAGCCAAGCGAACAGAGGTGATCCCAAAGGGCTGGCACCACGCTGGGTTCAGGAGCCCGGCCATCTTCCCGCACGAGGGGGAACTTCAGTTCGACGCCGATCTGGCGTCCCTCCTTGGAGCGGCTGGCTCTCGACTGTCTCAACACCTTCATGAGATGGCGATGGATAGCCTCCGCTGATGCCGGGCCAGTCCGGTGCCTCACGGGCGGTTCTGTGGCAAGGCCGCTGGTCTTGTGATTGTCTCTCCGTCGGGTCATGGACTCGGCCCTATACGCCAATCCTCGGGGCCGCCCATCACCTGGCCGTCGCCTTCGATGACGAACTTGTAGCTGGTCAACTCCTCCAAACCCATCGGCCCCCGCGCGTGTAGCTTATCGGTGGAGATGCCGATCTCGGCTCCCATGCCCAGGGATGCGCCGTCACAGAACATCGTCGAGGCATTGACCAGCACGACAGCAGAGTCCACTTCCCGAACGAATCGGCGGGCCCGGCTTCGACTCTCCGTGACGATGACGTCGGTATGGTGAGACCCGTATCGGTTGATGTGCTCGATGGCCTCGTCCACGTCTTCCACCACACGGACGGAGACAACCGTGTCCAGGTACTCAGTGCGCCAGTCCTCGTCGGCGGCTGGTTTGGCAAACGGGACTGCGGCCGTCGTCCTGTTGCATCCCCGGATGGTCACGCCATGTTCCCGAAGGGCATCGGCCACCTTGGGCAGGTGGGGCTCGAATCTCTCGCACACCAGGAGCGTCTCCATCGCGTTGCAGACCTCCGGCATCAGGCACTTGGAGTCGAGCACGATCCGGATCGCCTGACCGACGTCGGCCCCTTCGTCCAGGTAAACGTGGCAGACGCCGGCCGAGTGTTTCAGCACCGGTACGCGCGACCGGCTGGCGACAGCCTCAATCAGTCTTTTCCCGCCACGCGGGATAACCAGGTCGATCATGTCCTCCATCTGGAGCAGCTCGCCCACCTGCTCGTGCGACCCGGAGATCGTCTGAATGGCGGCCGCCGGCAGGTCGGCCTCCCGCAGCGACTCCCGCCACGTCTCGCCGAGAATGGCGTTGCATTGCGCCGCCTCGGACCCGCCGCGCAGAATGGCCGCGTTGCCTGCCTTCAGGCAGAACGCGCCGGCATTGACCGTCACGTGGGGCCTGGCCTCGTAAATCATCAGGATGACGCCCAGCGGCACCCGCACCCGCGCCACGGCGAGGCCGTTGGGGCGCAGCTCGGTTCCGTGTGCCGAACCGACGGGATCGGGCAGAGCCTCGATCCGCTTGAGCGCCTCGATCCTGGCGTCGATCTTCGCCTGGCTGAACCCGAGCCTGCCTACCAGCTTCTCCGGCAGACCCGACGCCCTGGCGGTTTCCAGGTCGCGCCGATTGGCCGAAGCGATTGCGTCCCGACGCTCCGCCAGTCTCGCGGCCATCGCCCGCAGGGCCGCGTTCTTCTGCAAAGCGCAAGCGCGTCCCACTTCGTCCGCCGCTTGGCGAGCCGCAGTGGCAATGCCTCGGAGGTTCTTCACCGTGTTCCCCATCTCACTCCCATCTGTCTGTTACCCGGACCGCCCTCCGGCTTCAGGGGTCTGACGGTCAGATGTGCCTTGGCCCCCGGCCAGGACCTGCTCGACCTTGGCAGCCAAACGGTCGGCCCCTTCGCAACCCTCCAAGAGCACGGCGCGGCCAACGGCCACGATGGCTTCGTCCACACTGGTGTCTCCCGTTCCGACTGCGACGAGGATGGGTACGCTAGGGTCAATGTCACGAGCGTTCAGCACGAATTCCAGAACGTCTACTCCGGGATGTTGACGGGGCACGAGGACCGCAGCCACGTTTCCCTCTCTGACTCTCCGCAGGGCCGACGACATGTTGGGTGCCCCGGCCGGCGCAAACCCGCGCCCGTGCAGGGCACGCCGCAGCTCCGTGTTCCGGTTCTTACCCAGTACCAGCAACGAACGAGGCGACATCCTGCCTGTGACCCGAAGCTCTGCTTTGCCAACTGAGAGTCGGTGAGAATCGACCTGCCCCATCCTTTCACGCAAGCTCTATGCCGCGCGATCCAGAGTGTGATGCAACCTGCTGCTCGCGGCGCAGTTACGTGAACGCCCTGTCTGCCGGGCCGGAAGCGAAGGGCGACCGGAGCCGCACCCGTGACCGCGGACTGTGCATGATCGGTACACCTTGGGCCGCCTTCGGCCAGTTCGGTGGGAAACGACGGCACAGTGGGCGCCGTCCGGTCAGGTTATGCCGTACTTGTGCAGGCGGTTGTATAGGGCTCGCCGACTGATGCCCAGCAGCTCGGCGGCCTGGGTGCGATTGTTGCCCGCGGCGGCCAGCGCGCGCCGCACCATTTCCTGCTCGACCTCATCCAGAGGCGTGCCCACCTCGAATGTCACGCGCTGCGGAGCCGGCGCCTCCGTCTGGAACCTGGCCGGCAAGTGTTCCGGCAGGATAACCTCGCCGGGGCAGACAAGCACGGCGCGTTGCACGATGTTCTTCAGCTCGCGCACGTTGCCGGGCCAGTCGTAGGACTCCAGCAGCCCGACACAGGCGGGAGAGATGCCCAGAACGTTTTTGCCGAATGCCTCGTTGTAGCGGCGCAGGAACTCGTCGACGAGCAGCGGGATGTCGCTGGCGCGCTCCCTCAAGGGCGGCAGCGCGATGCGGAACACGTCCAACCGGTAGTAGAGGTCCTCCCGAAACCGACCTTCCCGCACCAGGTCGATCAGGTTGCGGTTGGAGGCGGCGATGATCCTCGCGTTCGTTGAGATGGCCTGCTTTCCCCCGAGCCTGTAGAACTTCCGCTGCTCTATCAGGCGCAGCAGGCTGACCTGGACCTTCTGCTCGACCATGCCGATCTCGTCCAGGAATATCGTCCCGTCCCTGGCCAGCTCGAACTTGCCCTGCCGCCGTCTCGTTGCCCCGGTGTAGGCGCCCTTCTCGTGGCCGAACAGCTCGCTGGCTACCAGCTCGGCCGGCACGGACGCCAGGTTCACCGGCACGTAGGGGCCCTGGCGGCGCTCGCTGCCGGCGTGGATCTGCCTGGCGGCCAGGTCCTTGCCGGTGCCCGTCTCACCCTCCAGCAGCACCGGCACTTCCGTGGCCTCTGCCTGTCGCAACTGAGTGTACAGGGCCTGCATCGGTGCCGACCGGCCGACCAGACCGTCGTCCACGTCAGCCGGCGGCGCCGGCGCGGCCCTGCCGGCGGACGGCGACGCTGCCACGCGGTGCGCGGCAGTCTCGATCAGCAGCCGAAGCTCTTCGTCGCTGACCGGCAGCTTGGCATACTGATACGCGCCGGCCTTCACGGCAGCCAGTGCGGAGCGCACCCCCCTCTTCCGCACCAGCAACAGGACCTGCGTCCGGGGGCTCCCCGCGCGCAGCACGTCCAGGAGCTCGATCCCGCCGGCCCGTGCCGAAGCGCCGGTGACGATGAGCACATCACACGGCTCCGACTCGATGCGCTCCAGCCCACGGTCGATCGAAGGCTCGTATGCGACGCTTGCCAACGACCTGATCTGGAGCGACTCGATCCGCCGGGCCAGATCTGACGTCTTCGATACGACCATCAGGGCCACGCCGGCGTGCTTCCCTGTCCTTGTGCCTGCCTTCACCACGGCACCGCAACAGTTCAAGTGACGACTGCAACCCCTAGCTATTGTACCAAACGTGCACACAGCCTAACGGACCGACTCCCCAATGGCAAGCGAACAGCGGACGACGTCAAGGCATGGTGCCTCCCTTCAGTAGCGAAGGACAGGGGGCTGACGGCCCGCGTCAAGCCAGGACATAGAGGCAGAGCAACCAGCCTTGGCTTCGCAACGGTCCGTGGACGCGCTTTCCCTCCTACCCCATCGCGCGTGACCCACTCTGTGTCGCAAGGCCTTCTGGACGGAATCAGCCATATAACTCGCGGAGTCGATATCACCCTATGTCGGCCACGAGTTCCGCGACTTCCCTGCGAAGCTGCCCCGCTACCGTGTAGGATGGAGCGAGCTTGACAACCAGTGGGCCTAACCACTGCTCCCAGGTTCTCCCCACGCAGCTTAGCATGGGCTCCTGGAAGGAGTTCTCGGTCCTCTTAGAAGTGACGTCTCGGACCTCACATCCCCGCTACAAGCAGGACGCGAAACCTGAGAGTGCCAATCCGTCTCGGTACGTCTTCAGTACGCGCCATAAGCCGTGGGAATCGCGTGCACGTGATCGGCTCCAGCCTCGCCCTTCCGGCCTCTCCACGCACTGCAGGATCGCCCGAAGCTCCTCCGCCAGATCTCCTCGAGCGAGTAAACCCGCACCCCTCTGTTCATCGCTTCCGCGTGCCGGCAACACGCCCACGACCTTTCTCAAGTACCGTTCACGAGCGACGGCCCTCTGCCCAGGCAGAGCCCCGCAAAAAGCTACCGCTTTGAGAACGGACGTACTTCCGCCAGATGACGTAACGCTTGAATAGGCTGAAGGTTAGGGCATAAGCCGCGGAGCGGCCCTGTTGAGCCGACCACGCCGAAGCCCGCATGGTGATTCCTCCACTACCCCGATGCGTGCCCCCGCTACCAAACCAAAACGGGCAGGCCCGTCGGCCTGCCCGTTTTGCCGTTACCTGGCACCCCGCGACGAACGCATGTCGCCTGGAGGTCGCGGTCCGCCTGGGGCGAATAAAGTTCGAATTTTAGCCGCCTGTGGCGGCCCCTCCCCCGCTACCAGTATTAAAGAAGACCTGCGGCGCGGGCACCCATCACGATGTCCGCGGCGCACGGGGGACAACTCAGGAGGATTCGCCCGCCCTGATCCTCCTTGGGCGGCTGGCGCTGGAGCGGGAGTTAGTGTAGACTCTCTCTCGGCGGATTCGTGAGGGCCAACGAGCTATGCATGATCGTGCCGCGCTGAACGCGATTTGCCCTTATTTCACGATGTTCCCTCTGGATTTCCCGCTACGGGTCCTCAAGCGGCGCAAGCCGACAGGCGGTTGGGTCGTCGATCCCTTCTGCGGACGGGGGACGACAAACTTCGCGGCACGCCTGATGGGATTCCCGACAGCAGGTGTCGACAGCAGCCCGATCGCCGCCGCCATTGCTCAGGCCAAGATCGCGGATGCCAGCGCAGATGACGTCGATGAGCTCGCACAGGAACTCCTCCAGGAGTCTGAGCAGCCGCAGCATGTCCCCCGGGGCCAGTTCTGGAGATGGATGTACCACCCCAAGACGTTGAGGGAGATATGCACCCTCCGGGAGGCCCTTCTCCTTGATTGCTCAGGTGACTGCCGGGCCGCGCTTCGAGCCATTGTGCTCGGGGCGCTTCATGGTCCACGAACGAAGACCGTGCCGTCGTACCTGTCGAACCAGTGCCCTAGAACGTATGCGCCCAAACCGCGTTACTCGCTCACCTTCTGGAAGGAACGGGGCCTGGATCCCCCGCGCGTCCACTTGCTTGACGTCGTGCGGATTCGTGCGGAGCGGTACTTGGCCGCCGAGTTGCCAAGCATAGAAGCGGAAATCACGTGCGGCGACAGCCGGCAGGAGAGTGCTCTGCCGAACGTGAAGGTCGCCCTTGCGATAACGTCTCCGCCATACTACGGGATGCGAACCTACATAGCGGACCAGTGGATCAGGAACTGGTTCTTGGGCGGTCCGCCGGCAGTTCAATATAGCCAACCCGATGATTCGATTGGGCACTCCTCGCCCGAGGCCTTCGCCAGCGATCTCCGGTCAGTATGGAGAGTACTTGCAGAGAGAGCTACGCCAGATGCGGCCCTCGTCGTGAGATTCGGGGGCATCAAGGACCGCAAAGCGGATCCGGTAGGAATCCTCAAAGAGTCGCTGCAGGACTCGGGTTGGCGGTTACGAACGCGGGTGTCAGCCGGGCGAGCTGATAAGGGGAAACGTCAGTCAGATCAGTTTCTGAAAGACCAATCTACGTCGCGTGAAGAATTCGACTACTACGCCATGCTCGCCTAACTCCGGGGACCTTTGACGATGAAGGTGGTCTGTTTGCCGCTGCTCTTGGCCGACCGGCGTTCGGTGTGCCAAGCTTGATCCTGCTTCCCGGCTATCTTCTCCATGGCTTCAGCTACTAGCTCGTGCGCGGCCTTTTCCTTGTCTGCCAGCGACTCAGGTAACAGATCCTTTAGCTTGCCTATCACAACGCCCCACGGGATACCAGAGCCCTCAAAGCTCCGGCTGAAGTCATCCTCTTTCCCAAGCTCGTCAATGGCCTTCTGCTTGGCGAGTCGCATGAAGTCGGCATTTCGCTCTCCGCTGTCGGGTTCGGGGGAGACGGGGGGCGCGACCTGGACGGTCTCGTCTTCTTCGCCGGTTCCCGCTAGGACCTTCACCACTTCTTCGTTGAGCTTCAACCGGAGTCTGCTTGCATACGCGTCGACCGCTACGCCGCTATAGCCCTGGTCGGT
>CAZSET010000169.1:0-9027 GCA_964605915.1 uncultured candidatus Brocadiaceae bacterium
GGGAACCGTCGGTGTAGCAGCCGCCGTGCGCTCGGTACGTAGCCGCGTCGGCAGTGCACTCCAGCCCCAACATGTAGCCTGTGCTGCCGCCGTCGGATTTCCCAATCACGCCTAGTAGTTCGGGAGGCGGGCCGGCGGATCCACCTTCAGGCCGCACCCACGCCTCCAGGCGGATCCCCTCGGTCCGGTCGTAGACGGGGTAGAACTCGGGGTCCGGATCCCCGTCGCTTTCATTGCAGTCAACGTAGTCGGCGCTCCCATCGAAGCTTAGACAGAGGCCGACTTTCCCGGATTCGATCGTGGCTCCGTACACGGTTGCGTTCATGCTCTTCGCGCCCGGGGTGACGCTGCTGACCGGATCGAAGGTCTCGAAGTGCCAGGCGGCCACGACGGAGCTGGCCAGGCCGTAGACGGCGCCCTCGGACGTATTGATTCGGACGAGGGAGCCGCGGCCGCTGTCCATGGCCGACATGCGCGCCTGCCGCAGCACGTCCATCACGTCCTCCCGGGCGCCCTCGCGAGCCGAACGCTGTCCGGCCGAGACCATGGTGACGACAACCATCACCCCGACGGTGGCAATTATGCCCATCGCCACCAGCATCTCGACCAGCGTGAAGGCGTGCCGGCGTCGCTCATGTCCGGACGGGGAACCCATGGCTTACTCCTGCCAGTTGGTCAGGTTGCGGCTGTTCTTGTCCCAGCCTGGGCAGATGCCGGGCCTGCTGGGGTTGGGAGTTGCGTAGCCGGGGAGGCCGGCTGTTCCGGCACAACCGGGCAGCGCGTCGGGCCCCCAGCTATAGAGCTGGAAGCTGTCCAGGTTGGGATAGTTCTGGGTGACGAAGCCGGAGGCGCTGCGCGCGTAGCAGGGACGCAGATTGCCTTCGCTGTCGACGTAGGGCACGGGTTCGGAGCTGGCCCAAGGAAGGGGCAGGGTGTTCTGGGGTAGATACAACGTAGGCGTGCTCGGCGGTGCCTCGAATTCGGTCGGGTCTACGGGGTCGCCGTCGAGGTCTTCGTCGTCAGGATCGCCGTTCCACCCGTCGTGGGCCATGTAGTCTCTGTTATGGATGTAGACCAGGGGGTTGCCCCAGAAGTCGACGATCTCGAAGAGCCGCCACAGATCCTCGATTGCGTCGCCATCAGTGTCAATGCCACGGAAGTACCAGTTCACATGAGCGGCGATGGTGCCGTCGTCCACGTCGACATCCGGTATGCCGTTCAGGTCCGTATCCTCCTCGTCCGTGCTGTCCAGCACGTCATTGCTGAAGTCCAGGTAGGGGCCGCCGTTCCGGCTGGCCAGGCAGGCCGTGAGCACCTCGATACCTTCGTTGGGCGCATAGGCTGCGGGGGGCACCAGGGCAGGATCGCCCAGAAGCTCCGCCCAGGTCGAGGGTGGATAGTCGCCGTGGTCGTTGTAGTAGGCCAGCGCAGCGATCTCGCACTGATGGATCAGGTTCAGCGTCTTGGTCTCGTGCGCCCTTCGCATGGCGCCGATGACGGCGGGCATGAGCAGGCCGGCCAGGATGGCGATGATGGTGATGACGACGAGCAGTTCGACCATCGTGAAGCCCGCTTGCACCTGCCCTTTGGACTGGTTCCGAGGCGTCGGCATGACGGTTCTCCTTTCGCGGCGTTCTCTCACTGCCTCCGGACACGGTTCGGCCGCCGGGGCCCGAGGCCACGGCAGCGGGCGGCCCGTGTCACGAAAGCGACTTTATCAGCTCGACCAGGGGCATGAAGAGCGCGACGACGATGAAGCCGATCACGCCGCCGAGCAGCACGACGGTGATGGGCTCCATCAAGCGCGTCAGTCCCTCGACGGCCACGTCGACCTCCTCGTCGTAGGTGTCGGCCACTTTTAGAAGCATCGAGTCCAGGTTGCCGGTTTCCTCGCCGACGTCGATCATGTTGACCACGATGTCGTCACAGGCCTTGCTCTGGCTCAGGGGCGCGGCGATCGGGTCGCCCTGGCGCACGCCGTCGTGCACGCTCTGTATGGCGTCGGCCAGGACGCGGTTGCCCGCTGTGTCCCGCGAGATAGTCAGCGCCTCCAGGATGGGCACGCCGCTGCCGATCAGTGTGCCGAGCGTTCTGGTGAAGCGGGCCACGGCTGACTTGTTGATGATGGTGCCGAACAGGGGCACTTTGAACTTCAGCCAGTCGATGACCAACCGGCCAACCCGCGTGCTGGCGATCACCTTGTAAAGGACGATGATGGCGATGGGGATGGCCGGCAACAGATACCAATACTTCGTGGAGAAGCTGGTGATGTGCAGCAAGATCCGCGTCATCTTGGGAAGCTCGACCTCCAGTTCCTCGAACATCTGGATGAAGGTCGGGATGATCCACTTGATCAGGCCGGCAATGATGAGCGTGGCCACGGAGAGGACGGCCACGGGGTAGATCAGGGCACCGATGACGCGGCGCTTCAGACGGGCGGCCTTCTCGCGGAACTCCGCCAGCCTCGTCAGCACCGAGTCCAGCATGCCGCTCGTTTCCCCCGCCTTGACCATGTTGCAGTACAACTCGTCGAACGCCTTGGGGAACTTGGCCATGCCCTCCGAGAGGGAACTGCCGCCTTCGACTTCGTCGGCCACCGAGCCGATGACGTTCTTCAGGGCGGAGGCTCGCATCTGCTGCTCCAGGATGTTGAGCGCCTGAACGACCGGAATGCCGGCATCCGTCAGAGTGGCCAGTTGCCGCGTGAACGTCGTCAATTGCTTGCTCCGCACGCCGCCGATCACGAACGCCTTCTTCCTCATCCGCCGGCGGGCGCCCGGGCGGGCGGCCTGGGCCGCTTTCGACTCCGTTACCCGTGTGGGGAACAGGTTCATCTCGCGGACCTTCGCGATCACCTCGTCGGTGTTGCGGGCTTCCATCGTGTCCACGACGGCCTTGCCTTCCGCGTTCATGGCTTCGTATTCAAATACCGGCATCGTTTGCCACCTCCGCACGAGAGTGGGTCAGAGGATGCCCGAAAGGGCTGTAGATATGTGACACTTGGTTTCCAAGACTCGCTCCTACCTAGTCCTTCCACCATCCAACCGCCATTATGCCCATCCGGCAGTGTATTGTCAAGGCTTTTTCCGGTGCTCCGCCGGGCGGCCATAGGGGGGTGCGAAGGCAGCAGGCCTCCGTGCCAGCTCTGGATCGGGCTCGGCCGGCTTACCGGAAGCCGGGAGGTGGAGGGCCGTCGGGAGGGCGGCTAATCGGCCAGGGTCACGCGTGAGACTTCTTCGATCGTCGTCATGCCGTCGTAAATGGCCAGCAGGCCACCGTCCCTGAGGGAGCGGGTGCCGAACCGGCGGCACGCCGACCGGAGTTCCTGCGTCGAGGCGCCGTGCAGCATCATGTCCCTCAGTTCGTCGTTCATGACGAGGATCTCGAAGACGCCCATGCGGCCGAGGTAGCCGATGTTGGTGCAGCGGTCACACCCGCGGCCTCGGTAGAACTTCTTGCCCTTCACGTCTTCGGGCCGCAGCCCCAGGGAGAAGAGCGCGTCCGGGGTGGGCTCGTATTCTTCCTTGCAGTTGGAGCAGATCCTGCGCACGAGCCTCTGGGCTACGATGCCCTCGAGCGTCGCGTTGATCAGGTAAGGCTCGAGCCCCAGGTCGATCAGACGGGTAATGGCGGTGGGAGCGTCGTTGGTGTGGAGCGTGCTGAAGACGACGTGGCCGGTCAGGGAGGCCTGGATGGCCATGTCGCCGGTCTCCTTGTCGCGAATCTCGCCGACGAGGATGATGTCCGGGTCTTGCCGCAGGAAGTGGCGCATGGCGATGGCGAAGTCAACGCCGATCTCCGACCGCACCGGCATTTGCATGATGCCCTGGATGTCGTACTCGACGGGATCCTCGACCGTGAGGATCTTCACGCCGATGTCGTTCCTCTCCTTCAGGCAAGCGTAGAGGGTGGTCGTCTTGCCGCAGCCGGTGGGACCCGTGCAGAGGATGATTCCGTGGGGGCGGTACATCAGTTCGACCACTCTCTCGGTGTCATCCCTGCGCAGGCCCAGCTCGCTGATGTCCAGGGCCACCATGCGGCGGTCCAGCACACGCAGCACGACGCTTTCCCCGAACATGGTCGGCAGGGTGGACACACGGAGGTCGACGGGATTGCCGGCTATGTTGAGTTCGATTCGCCCGTCCTGGGGCCTGCGCCGTTCGGAGATGTCCATGGTCTGGGTCATGACTTTGATACGGCTGGTGATGGCCACGTGCAGGTGTTTGGGCGGGGGGACCATCTCGTAGAGCACGCCGTCGACGCGGTAGCGGACTCTGAACTCGTCCTCGAAGGGCTCGAAATGGATGTCGCTGGCCCGGTCCTGGATGGCCTGGAGCAGGATAAGGTTGAGCAGCTTGCGCACCGGGGCGCTCTCGGCCATCTCCTCCAGGCTTTCCAGCTCGATGGACTGGCTCTGCTGGGCCGTGTAGTCCGGCACGTCCTCCAGGCCTTCCTGCAGTTCGCTGAGGATGTCTGAGATGTTTTCCTGGGTGCTGTAGTTCTCCTGGATGGCGCGTTCGACCGCTGCCTCGGTGCTGACTGCTCCGACGATCTCGCAGTCCAGCAGGAAGCGCAGGTCATCCAGCGCCTCCAGGTGGGTGGGGTCGGCCAGGGCAACGGTCAGCACGCCGTTGGAGGAACGTACCGGGACGATCCGATAGACCTGGGCGATCGACGGCGAGACCTGTTTGAGGACGTCCTCGGGGATGTCGAGGTCGTCGAGGTTGACGACTTCCATCCCGGCCTGGCTGGCCAGGGCCAGGGTCAGGTCTTCGCGGGTGATGTAGTTTCGCTCGACCAGTATCTCGCCGATGGCGCCGCCCCTTTCCTTCTGGATGGCGAGCGCCTCCTGGACTTGGCTCTCGTTGACGAGGCCCATGTCCTTCAGGATCCGGCCGAGCAGCTTCTTCCTTCGTTCGGTGTCTTGTGCCATGGTTTGCTTCCCCAGCGGCAAGTGGCAGGTGCGAGAGCTAGACCTCCATTTCCACCAGGCTCCTGGCGACCTCCTCCGGGTAGCGGCATCGCGTCAGCACCTCGGTGCGTTCGATGGCGCCCTGCCCGTA
Organism: uncultured candidatus Brocadiaceae bacterium; assembly: GCA_964605915.1. Classification (GTDB taxonomy): domain Bacteria; phylum Planctomycetota; class Brocadiia; order SM23-32; family SM23-32; genus DAOVRD01. The sequence goes on from CAZSET010000169.1 coordinate 5,064, forward strand.
GAGCCGCAGCAGATCGTCGTCCAGCAGTTGCATGCCTCGGTCGCGGCTGGTCTGGATGGCGGAGTCGATGCGGAACGTCTTGTTGTCGCGTATGAGGTGGCGGACGGCCGGCGTGGCCAGCAGTATTTCATAGCCCGCCACGAGCCCGCCGCCCACGCGCGGTATGAGCGTCTGAGCCAGGATCGCCAGCAGGCTGTTGGCAAGCTGTATGCGGATCTGGGCCTGCTGCGCGGCGGGGAACTCGTCGATGATCCTCTCCACCGTGCTCTGGGCGCTCTGCGTGTGCACTGTGGAAAGGACCAGGTGGCCGGTCTCCGACGCCGAGATGGCCAGGCGCGTGCTTTCCAGGTCGCGCATCTCGCCGACCAGGATGACGTCCGGCGTTTCGCGCAGGGCCGCCCGCAGGGCATCCGCGAAGCTGGTAACGTCGATGCCGACTTCCCTCTGGCTGATGATCGACTTCTGGTGCTTGTGGCGATACTCGATGGGGTCTTCGATGGTCAGGATGTGGATCTTGCGGTTGCGGTTGATGTGATCGATCATCGTGGCCAGCGTGGTGGTCTTGCCGCTGCCCGTAGGGCCGGTGACCAGGAGCAGGCCGCGGGGCCGAAAGAGCAGTTCCTGGATGCCGGCGCCGAGCCCCAGTTCATCGAAGGTCCGTATCTTGGACGGGATCTGCCTGAGCACGACGGCAACGTTCCCCTGCTGACGGTATACGGCCACCCGGAAACTGGCCAGGCCCCTGAAGGAGAACCCGAAATCGGCCGAGCCTTCCTCCTGCAGCACCTGCTGGAACCTTTCCGGCGTGATGCTCTTCATCAGGGCCACGGTGTCTGCCGGTCCCAGAGTCTCGGTAGGCAGGGGGTTGATCTCGTTGTCCAGTCGCAACATGGGGGGCCTGTCGACGGTAAGGATCAGGTCTTCCGCGTTTCGCCTGATGGTGGCCTCAAGCAGCTTGTCGATCTGGAGCATCTCGGCTTTCCTCTCCTGTAGGAAAAGGGAGACAAGCTTCACACACCGACACGCGCCGCAGCCAACAGCTCGGCGATCAGGCTAAAGGCCGGCCCGCTTTGCGGCGCGGCTCTATTCCGCTTCCTGGACGCCGCCGGCCACACGCAACACCTCCTCGACGGTCGTGATGCCCTGGATGACCTTCCGCAGACCGTCTTCCATCAGCGTGAGCATCCCGTAGGACCTGGCCTTCTCGCGGATCTCACCGGTCGGGGCTTTCGCGAACGTCAGGTTGCGCAGGTCGGGGTTCATCTCCATCAGTTCGAAGATCCCGATCCGGCCGTGATAGCCGGTGTTGTGGCAGCGGTTGCAGCCTGTGCCTTTGTAGAGGGTGAGGCCCTCGACGTCCTCGGGGCTCAGGCCCACGCCGTGCAGCAGCCGCTCCGGGACCTCATAGGGCTGTTTGCAGTTGCTGCAGACAGTTCTGACAAGCCGCTGGGCCATGATGGCCTGCACGGACGAGGCCACCATGTAGGGGGGGATCCCCATGTCAATCAGACGGGGGATGGCGCTGGGGGCGTCATTCGTGTGCAGCGTGCTGAAGACCAGGTGGCCCGTCAGGGCCGCACGAATGGCGATCTCGGCGGTCTCCTCGTCACGTATCTCCCCCACCAGGATGATCTCCGGTGCCTGGCGCAGCATGGCACGCAGGATGACGGGGAAGGTCCTGTTGACCTCCGTCTGCACCTGGGACTGGTTTATGCCGGGGAACGTGTACTCTATCGGGTCCTCGGCGGTGATGATCTTGGTGTCCGGCCGGTTCAGTTCATTCAGGGCGGCGTACAGAGTAGTGGTCTTGCCGCTCCCCGTCGGTCCGGTGACGAGGAAGATGCCGTTGGGACGACGGATGATGCGCCGGAAGTGGTCCAGTTCGGACGGATGGAACCCCAGTTCGACAAGGCTCACTCTCGCCGATTCCTTGTCCAGGATACGCATCACGATGCTTTCGCCGTCCGTGGTCGGTATGTCGCTGACACGCAGGTCAAGCTGGCGCCCGGCGACGGCCATCGGGATACGGCCGTCCTGGGGTTTGCGCTTCTCGGCCAGGTCCATGCCCGCCATCAGTTTCATGCGGGCGAGGAGCGGATTCTGGAGCCGCTTGGGGGGCGATTCCACCTCCTCGCAGACACCGTCGACGCGGTAGCGGATCCGCAGACGGTTGGTCATCGGCTCGACGTGGATGTCGCTGGCCCGTGCCTGCACGGCATCGCTCACGATCAGGTTGACCAGCCGGACCATCGGCGCATCCGCATCGTCGTCCTGACCCTCCGCGCCCGCTTCTTCGACGGCCAGCTCGCCTTCGGTGAAGGCGCGGAGCATGTTGTCCATCGTGGCATCTTCGCCGCCGTAGTAGCGCTCGACTGCGGCGGTTATTGCCTCTTCGGCCGCCAGGACCGGCTTGATGTCCAGATTCAGGATGAACTTCAGATTGTCTATCGCGCACAGGTCCAGGTCACTTATGGCAACGACCAGGGACGTGGCGTCTTTCTTCAGGGGCAGGATGCCGTGCATCTTGGCCGTGCTTCGCGGTACTGCGTCCACCGCCTCGATCTCCGGCCGAATCCTGTCCAGGTCGACGACCGGCACATCGAACTGCTCCCCCAGGCACTTCAGAACATCCTCTTCGGACACGTAGCCGAACTTGACGAGAATCTCGCCCAGCCGCAGCTTCTCGCCCGACTTCTGCTGATACTCAAGGGCCCGCTGTATCTGCTCTTTCTCCACCAGGCCTTTGTCCAGCAGAAGCTGCCCTATGGATTTGCGCACTGGCATACGATTACCCCTGTTCTCTCAGGATCTGGTCTTACCGATTATAGGGAAAGCAACAGCCGTTTGCAAGGTTCGCAAGGCGTTCCCTGGCACGGCGTTGGGGGCTGGGCTGGATGGCCACAGGCCGGCCTGCCAGCGGGGTTGGGGATCGGCGTGTCCGGCGCCCCCGGGGCAGGCCGCTGGCCGCCCCCACTGGCCCTCGCGCGGGCTCTGCGGACCGGCGCATTCTTGATCGGCCGGCGGCGTTCCGAGTACAATGCTGCCTCTGGCAAACGCTACCCATTATTGCGCGGTTCTCCATGGCTGGGCTTTTTCAGGCTCGGGGGCTCGTCAAGCACTATAACCGGCGCGCCGTTGTGGATCACGTCAGCTTCGACGTGGACGCCGGCGAGGCCGTCGGCATGCTCGGCCCGAACGGTGCGGGCAAGACGACGGCTTTTCGCATGTGTATCGGGCTTGTCCAACCTGCGGCCGGTTCGGTTTGCTTCAACGGCCGCGACGTCACGCGCTTCCCCATGTATAAACGCTGTCGCCTGGGAATGACTTACCTGGCGCAGGAACCGAGCCTGTTCCAGAACATGACGGCGGCGGACAACCTGCTGGCCATCATGGAGATGCAGGGGCTCCGCCGCGCCGAACGCCGCAGGAAGGCGGAGCGGATGCTCGGCGAGTTCGGACTGAAGCACCTTGGCGACCAGGTGGCTTACACGCTGAGCGGCGGCGAACGCCGACGGCTCGAGATCGCCCGTGCCCTTTGCTCGGACCCCAGCATCATCCTGCTGGACGAGCCCTTCACCGGCATTGACCCCATCGCCGTGGGCGAAGTGCAGGACATGGTCATCGGCCTGAAGTACAAGGGAATCGGCGTGTTGATCACCGACCACAACGTCCTGGAGGCCCTGCGCATCACCGATCGAGCCTACATCCTCAGCGAAGGGAAGATCGTCAGCCAGGGCACGGCCGAGCAGATACTGGAGGATCCCATAGCCCGCGAGAGTTACCTGGGTGATCGTATCCAGGCCGAGCACATCGGGATGGTCAGCAAGCGCTCCGAGCAGGCGGACGCGCCGGCGCGGCCGGACGCGGAGGCGCGTTGACGGGCGGCCGGCCGCCCCGGCGCCGGGCGGGGGCGGTCCCCGTCTTTCCGTGGCCAGATACCATGCCAGCCAGCAAGTCAGGCCGC
>CAZSET010000170.1:0-9000 GCA_964605915.1 uncultured candidatus Brocadiaceae bacterium
GAGCCACTTATAAACGCCGTTATCACCAACGACGTGGCCGCCCTCCGGCAGCTCCTGGCGGACGGCGTCGACCCCAACATGCACGGGGAGGTGGGCGGCGACACCGGTCTGCATCTGGCGGTCTTCAGGCGGAGCGTGCCGATGGCGGCGCTGCTGCTGCAGGCGGGGGCGGATCCGAACATCCGCCGTAACGACGGGCAAACGCCGTTACACATCGCAGCACGGGGGGGGGACCTGAAGCTGGTCGAAATGCTCATCGAGCACGGCGCGGACCCGAACCTGGAGAATCAGGAGGGCATGACTCCACTGGCGGTGGCCACGACCTATGAACACGGCAAGGTGGTCGAACTGCTGAAAGCTCGTGAAGCTGCGGCCCGGTGGGGCGTTCTAGCCCCGACACGCCTGTCCGAGGTCGCGGGGACCGGTGACTTGCCGGAAGCGGCCATGCTGCTCAGTGACCAGGCCGGCCCGGACGAGAAGGACTTGTTCGGCCTGACGCCGCTTATCACCGCTGTGCTCGGCCATCAGCCGGAAACGGCCACGCTGCTGATCGAGCACGGCGCAGACGTTAACATGACCGCTGACGGCATGACGCCTCTGCACTTCGCGGCCTCCGCCGGAAGCTTGCGGGTCGCCAAGGTCCTGCTTGCTCATGGCGCGGCCGTGAATGCGCAGGGCCACCGTGGCGCCACGCCGCTGGCGCTGGCACTGGAAAGCGGCATGAGGGAAATGGTGGTCCTGTTGGAGGAGCGTGGCGCAGAGGCCTTCTGGGGCGAGCGAGACGGTGCCCCGGTGTTCGAGGCCGTGGCCCGGGGGGATGCCGAGGCGGTTGAAGCCTTGCTGGCGGACGGTGTCGATCCCAGCAAGAAGGTGCTGCACTGGGTGACGCCGCTCCACGTCGCCGTGACCGGTCAGTCGCCGAAGATGGTGCGCCTGCTGCTTGAGCATGGTGCAGACCCAGACGCTGCGACCACCGGGGGCCTGTCGCCTTGCAAGGCCTGCCCGGACTCACTCCGGAATCACGTGGCTTTCAAGGCGGGCGTCACGCCGCTGCACCTCGCCGTCCACCAGGGCAGCGCCGAGCTTGTCAGGCTCCTGCTGGACTACGGCGCGGACGTCAACCGAGAGAACAAATACGGCGAGACTCCTCTGGCCATCGCCATTGAGCGCGGCCACGAGGAGATCGTCCATTTGCTCGAAGCAAGGGGCGGGTTGGACCACGCGCCTCCGCCCGAGCGTGAGTTCAAAATGCCCCAGATCTGAGGATCGGTCGAGACATCCTCCTTTCGACCCGGCGCCAGTTCAGGCGGGGCGGGGATCGCTGGGGTCCGCTGGTCGAGCTGCTCGGAGCACCCGGCGGACGGGCCTCCGACCTGCCTCTGGCTGTTCCGTCTGAGAGATCATGCCCACGCTGAAAGCACTGGAGCTCGAAGATCACATCGAGGACGTGTCCGGCGCCCCCGTCTGCGTGTTGGCAGGGCGTGACGACGCGTTGCGCTCCCGGTCCGTGCGGATGCTGGCCGAAGCGGCCGCGCCGGACGATCTGCCGGGCAGCACGGTGCGGCGGCTCGAGGACGTGCCCGACGCGCGCGATGTCTTCGACGAGCTGCGGACAGTGCCGTTCCTGGGCATGGCAGGCCGCCGGGTGGTGATCGTTGAGAAGGGGGACGCATTCCTCGCCAGGAATTGGGAGCGCCTGGCAGAGTACCTGCGCAAGCCCAGCCCGACCGGAGCCCTGATCCTCTGCCTGGACGGACTGAACGCTTCAGCACCTCCTGCGGCTCGCCAGGGAGAGCCGGGCGGCAAGGAGCGAGCCAAATCGTGGCGGGCCTTTGTGAAGGGGCTCTCCGAACGCGGCGCGGTCATTGACTGCCGCACCCCGAGATGGGAAGACGCGAGGCAGTGGTGCCGGGCCCGGGCCGAACGGATGGGCAAGAAGCTGACTCCGCAGGTCGCTTCAGTCCTGGTAGAGGCCGTCGGGCCGGACCTGCTGGCGCTTGAGAGCGAATTGCAGAAGCTCTCGGCCTACGTCGAACCGGAAACGACCATCAGCGAACGTCACGTGGGCGAGATGGTCGCCCAGGCGCGTCGGCGCGTTGTCTTTGACTTGGCCGAGGTCGTGGCGCGGGGGGACGCTGCGGAAGCGTTGCGCCTATGCGGCTGGCTTCTGCTCCGCGGCGAGCGGCCGGAGGCCATTCTGGCCGTCCTGGCACTGCGGGTGCGCCAGCTCTGGCAGATGAAGAGGCTCCAGGCCAGCGGCGTCCCGCAGAAGGACATCGCCGGGCAGGTCAACGTGCCCCCCTTCGTGGTGCGCCGTTCGCAGGGCGCCCTGCGCAAGCTCTCGGATGAGGCGCTGGCCCGGCAACTGGCGGCGCTCAACTCTGCCGACCTCGAGCTGAAGACGCAATCCCTGCGGGCGCAGGAGGAAGAGGTGTGGCTGGAGGGCCTGGTGGCCAGGCTTTGCGAGGCGTAGGCGGGGATCAGAGCACGGATTGGTGCTTCTTGGCGACGGCCGTCGCGTTCGCAAGTTGGAGTTCTTCGGGCTCGAGAAGATCGCCGAGCACATCATCCAGGTCCGCATCGAAGTCGGCGGCGATCACCTCGCGCGGCTCCAGGATCAATTGGCGGTGCCGCTTCCTGATCAGCTCCAGTCTGCGAGCCAACAACTGCTGAGCCGTCTCCCGCTGCTTGGTCTTATTCTTCTTTCCGGCCATGTGCGAGCTTTCCTCTCTCCTTGTCTTGGTTGGCATGCGCCGAAGCGACGCAGTTACGCGGGCAATGCAGCTTCTCGATTGGTGGGAACGTCCGTCACACCCAGACCCCTGACAGCTGTCCCGTCGGTCCGTTGATTCACGGCAACAGGTCGCTGACTCATGTCCCCCCTCCGTGGGTGCCAGCCACGCCTGTTCGTGGCAGACGCCGCAACGCAATCTGCCGATTAAGTGCGACAAAAGTAAGGGAAATCGCCCCCCTTTGTCAAGACCTAAACCACCACATCATACCTTTTCCGCCCGGCCAGTCAAGCCCCCCTATTGCGGGCTGCCACCCGGCCACGGGTAGGTGTTCTCCTTGACGGCGTTGTAGTTGGCGTCCAGTTCGGGTTCCATCATCAGGATGGCGGCGATCCGCCGCGCCATCTCCGTGACGTAGCGCGCCTCTTCCGCCTTCAGGCTGCGGCCGAGCACGCGGTTATCCCGGTACGACAGCCACTTCTTGATGACCTGGTAGCCGCCGATGTGGTAGTCCCACACGCGCTGCGGGATGTTGCTCCAGTAGACGTCGTCGTTCAGGTAGACGTCCGGCGTCGTCTCGCCCAGCTCGCGCGGCGTCTCGGCCTCGTCGTCGGCGTAGTCGCGCTCGACTACCTTTCCGGCGCCCGGCATGGTGGCGTTGGCTGCGCCCGGGTAGCCCCAACCGGCGGTCACGAGCAGGTCGCCGGCGGCGGGGTTGAGCTGTCGGCCCTCGACGTGGGTGATGTTTCCGATGGAGCGAAGTTCGGGGCGGATCCCGGGGCTCGTCACGCCGCTCACCTGCTGCTCGGGGTCAAGCAGAGCGGCGAGGCGACGTCCGAGTTCAGCCGACGCCTCCAGCAACTGCGCGGAGTTCGGCAGCGGAATGCGGGGCCAGTCCTGGCGCAGTCCCCCGGCGTTCTCGGCGCGATAGTCCGGCGAGTGCAACGTGGCCAGGATCGAGTAGAAGAGCAATTGGGCCTCGGCGGCTCCCGCTTCCCCCGCGACCCTCCGCAGGTAGGCCTTGGCCTCGTCCGACAGATTCGGGTCCATCCCGAACATGGGCCCCGTCTCGCCCTCCCCGATGGAGAGGAGAGGGAAGAAGCTCGACAGCCCGCTCCCAAAGTTGTCGGCCAGTGTCGTAACAGGCAAACCCCTGTCGAAGGCCTCTTTCGCCTGGCGCTGTCTGGCTTCAATCCAGACGTTCCCCTGCTGCACGTGCGGGAAGTACTCAGGGCGTGGCCGGTCGACCAGACCGCTGTCTGGCTCCCAGTAGAGCCAGCGGATGTCGAAAGGGCGGTAGCAGTAACGGACGACGTTCTGTGCCAGGAAGCCCCGGTTGAGGAGGTAACGGCGGACAGCGTGCGGGTCGTACCGGGCCCGTTCCTGCATGACGGAGGGGTGCCGCCGGGCGACCTCTTCGTCGCTCAGGGATGCATCGAAGTAGTCGCGTAGCCGCGCCACGAGCCGCTCGCGGTCGATGTCCACGAGGAACTGGTCGCGGCTGGTCTTGACGCCCGGAAACGATACCGGCAGAAGGTCCGGCAGCTTCGGCCACGAGAGGTACTGCTCGCCCACCTGGACGGGCATGAAGGGGCAGCCTATCGCCAGCGGCGGGGCGAGTTCCTGGTGGACGGCTCCTGTTGCGTCCTCGAGGGCTTGCACCAAGTCGGCCCTCTTGCTCCTGCCCCAGAAGTGCCGAAACGAGACGGAGGGCCGGCCAGTAGCGGGCGATGCGACCGCTACGTGCTCGTGCCGCTGTCGCACGAGGAGGGCGATGGCTGTGCCGACCTGGATGCCTTCCCGGTTGACCTCCGTGGAGAAGATGCTGGGGTCGGGCTCGCCCCATGGCGTCGTCTTGCCCGTTTTGTACTTGTCGCCGTTCAGGCAATCGATGCAGATGCCGTCGAACGCTTCCAGGTACCGCTCGCGCATGCCGGTGAAGGAGAGGCCGTCGAGCCAGGAGTAGTTGGAGATGAAGCAGACGACGCCTCGCCCGGTCTTCTCGACGATGCGGCGCTCGGCCATGCGGAAGAAGCGGACGTAGACGTCGTTCAGGCCCTGGCCCTGGGGTTTGGGCGCCACCTTCGTCTTGCGGTAGGCGTCGCTCAGGTCGCGCTCCTCGGCGACGGCCACACCGGCATAGCCGTTGTACGGCGGATTGCCCAGTATGACCAGAATCGGCACTTCGCGCTTCACCTTGTCGGCGGCTTCTCGCTCCCGTTCCATCTCCGGCCAAAGGAGCTTTGCCTTCGGCCCTTTCGGCGGCTCCCAGCCGGTAAGGGCGTTGGTGAGGTAAATGCCGGGCCGCTCATCGGCGGCCAGCGGCACGCCCAGCTCCTCCAGCCGCAGCCCGAGCTGCATGTGCGCCACCACGTAGGGGGCTGGCAGTATCTCGAAGCCGAAAACGCGCTCTTTGGCCGCCTGCTTGATGTCGTTGGCGTGGAGGGCGTCCTCGCCCTTCTCCTGCAAGGTGCGCGCGATGCGGTCCAGAACCGCGACGAGGTAACCGCCCGTGCCGCAGCACGGGTCCAGCACGTAGACGCGCGAATCGGCCAGCCCGTCCTCTATGTCGAGCTCCTCGCGCAGGACGCGGTCCACGCGCTCAACCATGTAGAGGATCACCTCGCGCGGGGTGTACCAGACGCCGAGCTGCTTGCGGAGATCGGGATCGTACGCCTCAAGGAACGGCTCGTAGAAGTACTGGACGGCCTCCTCCTGCTCGAACCTGGCGAAAAAGTCGGCGCGGTTGACGCGGTTGAGCGCCATGCCCGCCCAGTCGAGCGCCTGGATGAGCCCGAGCTCGCGAAGCTGGCCGGGCTCGGCGATCTCATGGAAGAGCTTCCGCACGATGGGAACCCGGAGGTAGGAAGCGGCGTGCATCCAGTCGAAAGGCGGCGCGTCGTGCGCGGGCGGGTGGTGCCGGTTCCAGATGACCCATGCGGAGAAGATGCCGTAGAAGAGGGTCTGGATAAGGCTGGAGCGGAAGAAGTGCTCGCCCTGTTCGCCCTCGAACTTCATGTCGAGGGCATCGCCAAGCGCCTTCCGCAAGAGGTCGAGTGTGGCGCCCCGCGCGCCCTCCATGCGGGCCAGTGCCTCGCGGGCGTAGGAGGCCAGGAACCACGCGACGTCCTCGGGGCGCGAGAGCAGCGCCTCGTGGAGCAGGACGCGCTTGAGGAAGCCCGCGAAGCGCTCTCCCTGCGCGCGGGCGGCGCTGCGGGGATGGGCGGCAAGTTCCCAGAAGGCGGCTTCGTTTTCCGCGAGGTGGTAAGCTTCGAGCTTCCTCTGCTGGCCCTCGGCGTTGCGGCCCACCAGCAGGAAGTCGCGGAAGTTCGTGACGAGGACCAGGCCGTAGCGTCCCCAATAGCGCGTGACCTGCTCGCCGTCGGCCGTGAGCCAGGCGTCGTCGCCGACGGCCTTGACCTCGACGACTCCGCGCTCGGGGAGCTGGCCTTCAAGCGGGCCGGTTTCGCTGAAGGACTGGTACTGGTCCGCGGTGTAGAAGCCGTAGTCGGGATGCCCCGCGCCGGTGTCGGCGACCTGCGGAACGGCGCGGACCTTGGGGTCGAGCGTCGAACCGACCGCGTTGAGCAGGCTCTCCAAGGCCCCGTAATAGGATTCCTCCGGCACGCCGGCGCCGGTGGCGCGTATCTCCCGCAGGTCCTTCAGGTATAGCTCCAGGGGTTCCATATGGTCGCGATACTACGCATCCGGCGGGGGATAATCAAGCGGCGATGCGGCGCAGCCTTCTGCTTCTTGGCGCTTCAGCGTTGAGGTTCGTCTTGCCGGTACAGCTCAACTGCCGTTATGTCGCCCGTCCCGCGTCTGCGGGACGGGCTAGGGGTGGGGGGGCCGAACCGTGTTCCGGGGGCTGACGCCCCCGGCCAGCGATATGCCGTCCCTGCCGGGACTGACGACGGGCTCCGACGCTCCGCTTCGCCCACGTGACCCTTCAGACACGTTGTGTCGCAAAATCCTCCAGGGGAAGGGGATGTGACTAAGTGGGTTCGTTTCGCAGTGCGGCCCAGCGGGCGGTCATCAGCGCCCAAACCGGTCAGTAGCACCCGAATCGGACGGCCTTTGCTCGGCCGCCGTACTGCCCCAATGAAGGACCGCACCCACTACCCCAGCCCCGCAGGCAATCGGTCTCTGCATGGTTCTGCCTCCACGACACTCCGTAGTCTACTCGTCTCGTGGGCAGCCGTCAACACGAGCGACAATGGACTTCACCGGACGCTGCTGCCTCCGACGCCGCGCCCGGAGCAAACGAGCCTGCTCCCTGGCCGGGGAGAGTGCCCAAGAGGGCCGACATAAGTTCTCTGCGTTTTCGCCCTGCGCCGCTCCCGCCGGAACAAGCTGAGAGTCAAGGTCGCCAAGAAAACCTAAGATGGGTGTTCGGATTTGCCGCAAACCTAAGCCGCCTGGAAGGCGGCGCTACGGTCTCGGGACCCGCTGGGCGCATTCGTAGCGCCGGCATCCCTGCCGGCAAGTTCGTCTTCCCCCTGCTCCCTGTGCGAGCGGCGAGCAGGAGGGAGAATGCATGAGAGGCCTACGCCGGCCCCTTTAGGGTCGCGTGATGTCCTTCTCTCGCTCGGCGTAGGCCTCGACCAGATCGTCGTAGACGGCGGCGGCTGAAGGCTCAGGCTCGATCATCGAGCCGGGGACGGGCTCGGCAAAGCCGGCCACCACTTCGTCCCACGCCTGCGCCCGGCCGGCCGCCGCCAGGTGCGCGTGCGCCGCCCGCAGCGCCGCCCCGAGCGCCGCGCTCTTGGCCACGTCGAACCTGTAGACCGGGCAGCCCTGCACGTCCGCCATGACGCGCAGTATCCCGGCGTTCCGCGAGGCCCCGCCCGTCGCGTATATCTTCAACGGCCGCACGCCCATCCACCGCGAGTGGATGCGCATGGACATCATCTGCGCCTCGACGACGGCGCGGCAGTTCCCCTCGGCATCCTCCGCGTCGAGGCCGAAGCGCCGCACGCCCGGTTCCAGCACCTTCGGCACGATCTCGGGCTCGAAGTAGGGCAGCATGATCTTGCCCTCATTGCCGGGCGGGGTGCTCCGCAAGGCCTCCGAAAAACCGTCCCAGTCCAGCCCGTACTCGTCCCGCACGCGCTCGCGGGCGAGCGAGCCGTTCTTGAAGCAGATCAGCGTCATGTAGTCGCCGGTCGGCGCGCCGAACACGTGCCCCTCGCCGTGCGGGTCGGTGTGGCACTCCTTCATGAACCCGAAGTAGGTGTCGCTGGTGCCGAGGCTGATGGCCACCATGCCGGGCTCGACCAGTCCGACGCCGATGACGCTGTTGGGGTTGTCCCCGGACCACGCCACAACCTGTGCCTCGGCATTCAGCCCGTACCTGTCCGCGAAGTATGCGCTGACCGGCCCGACGACGGTGGCGGACGGGACAAGGTTGGGAAGGCGTTCGGCCAGCCCCGGTGCGGTCGCCGCCAGCGCGCCCGCGTGCCATTCCTTCCGCCGGATGTCCATCAGGTTCATGCCCGCGCCGTCGCCGTGGTCGATCGGCGCGACCTTGCCCGCCAGGAGGGAGCACATGAACGAGCTGACCAGCGCGACGTGGGCGGTGCGCGCGTAGGCGTCCGGGTCGGTCTTGTAGAACTTGCGGATCTGGGGTCCGGTGAAGCGTTCGAAGGCCGCCGACCCCGTCGCCTCGGCCGTCGCGGTCGGCCCGCCCAGCGCGGCCGTGATCTCGTCGCACTCCCGGGTGGTGGAGGAGTCCATCCAGATCGGGCTCGTCTGGCGGGAGAAAATGCCCGAGAGATTCTCAACCAGCGTGCGGCCGGGATCGAGATGGCGCAGCGCCGGCGGCGCGCTTGCGTTCATGTAGACGGAGCCGTGCTGCTGACCCGAACCGGAGACGGCGAGCACCGAGCCGAGGTCCACGCCGTCGGCCCTCATCCTGCCGAAGACGCGGTCCAGCGCCTCGACCCACATCAGCGGGGGCGAGTGGACGACTTTCGGGTCGGGATTCCTGAGCACGCCGTTCTCCGTGCCGTAGGAGGGCAGCGCCTCCTCGAAGGCGAGGGAGGTCTCGTACACGACCTCCCGCGAGTCGCAATCGATGACGAGCGCGGAGAGGCTCTGCGTGCTGGAGTCGAGTCCGAGGAACAGCTTCGCCATGGCCGGCCTCCGTCTGCGTCGGGATGCGTAGGTTTGCGTGGATTGCCCGCTGGATGATAAACGCGCCTCTCGGACCGGTCAAGAGCGACCGGGGTACCTGTGGTCAGAGCGGCTCGGGCGGCGCCGCGCCGGC
>CAZSET010000171.1:0-8992 GCA_964605915.1 uncultured candidatus Brocadiaceae bacterium
TGTAGATGTGTTCGGCCTTGGCCAGATCCCTCAGTTCCGGCCCGGCCGGACGCCGGGCTTCGTCGGACCCGATCCACTGCCGAAGCTCCTCCTCGCTGCGGCTCTTGATGGCGACGTAGCCCTTGGCGATGGCATCTCCATGGCCGCGGTGGGAGCTGGTGATGTAGTCCGTCGCCCGCACCGCGGAGCAGGCGCCCACGCTGGCGGCCTCCTGTCCGACGGATAGGTGCGTCGGGCCGCGGTATCGGAACCCCTTCTCGCGCAGCGGCTCGAAGGACTGCATGCGCAGCGCCACGATCATCTCCTCGAAGGCGCGGATGCTCAGCATCCATTCGAGCAGATCCAGGGCGTCCTGGGGGCTCAGGCTGCCGCGCTCCAGCTCGTCCTCGAGGGTGCGCGTGTGCTGGAAGACCGGTATCTTGGGGAACTCGATCTCGGTCGGCTCGAACTCGGGCAGGATGGGTATGTCACGAACCACGAGGCGGCCTCCGGTTGGACATGAGTTGCCTGTGCTGGGTGCCGGCCCGATGCAGCATGGCTGAACGGCGCGCAGGCGGTCAATGCCCGGTGTGTCGGTCCTTGCCGTTCGTCGTCTGAGGTGGGCAGCGGCCCCTGCGACGGACGTCACGTCCGCCGGCTTCGGTTCTTATATCGGACGGCAGGCGGCAATTCAAACGCGGCGGCGCTTGCCCCCGTCAGGCGCCCTTCCTCTTGCGCCGCTCCAGCAGTGGCTTCTCGCCCCGCACCACGTCCGCTCCGACGACGTAGGTCTGTTCCTTGGGCAGGGACGGCAGGTTGAAGAGCGGGTCGAGCATGAGTCTCTCCAGCACTGAGCGGAGGGCACGGGCGCCGGTGTTCTTCTCCATGGCGATGCGTGCGATCTCGCGCAGCCCGGCCTGCGTGAACTCGAGCTCCGAGCCCTCAAGCTCGAAGTACTTCTGATACTGGCCGATCAGGGCGTTCTTCGGCTCGACCAGGATCCGGACCAGGTCTTCCTCGGTCAGCGGCATCAACGGGGTGACGATGGGCAATCGGCCGACCATCTCGGGAATGAGGCCGTACTTCACCAGGTCGTCTTCGGTGACCAGTTCGAGTAGCTTGCCCAGGTTATCCTCCTCGCCCTTGCCCTCGCGGCCGAAGCCGATGCTTTGCTGGTTCGTCCGCTTGGCCACCAGCTCGTGGATCCCGGTGAACGAGCCGCCGCAGATGAACAGGATGCGGTTCGTGTCGATCTGGATGTACTTCTCTTCGGGGTGTTTCCTGCCACCGTGCGGGGGCACGTTGGCGATCGTGCCCTCCAGTATCTTCAGCAGCGCCTGCTGGACGCCTTCGCCCCCCACGTCCCGCGTGATGCTGACGTTGTGGTACGTCTTGCCTATTTTGTCGATCTCGTCGACGTAGACAATGCCTTGCTGGGCGCGTTCGACGTCGAAGTCGGCGCTCTGGATCAACTTGAGCAGCACGTTCTCGACGTCCTCGCCCACGTAGCCCGCTTCAGTCAGCGTCGTGGCGTCTGTGATGGCGAAGGGCACGTCGAGCGTCTGTGCCAGCACCCGGGCAATCAGCGTCTTGCCGACGCCGGACGGTCCGATCAGCAGCACGTTGCTCTTTTCCAGCTCGACGCCACTCGAACCCGCGTAAAGCAGGCGCTTGTAGTGGTTGTGCACGGCGACGGCGACCGTCTTCTTCGCTTGTTCCTGGCCGATCACGTATTCGTCCAGGCTGCGCTTTATCTCGAGGGGCGGAGGCACGCGCAGGACGCCCGTCGGCCGGCCCGGCCGCAGCGTTTCCTGCTTGATGATGGAGTAGCAGAGCTCGACGCAGTCGGCGCAGATGAATGTGTTGTGCTCGCCCTGGATCAGCCTTTCGACTGAACCGTAGCTCTTTCCACAGAAGGAACACGCTTCCTTGGGGCCGTCGTTACCGTATGCCATCTTTCGCCAGGCCTCCCGCTCGCTCTCCGCCGGCCGGGGCGCATCGGCTGCTCAATCTTCCGGCGTCGAGGTAAGCACCTCGTCCACCAGGCCGTAACCCTTGGCGTCCTCGGCCGACATGTAGAACTCGTGGTCCGCGTCCTTCTCGATTTGCTCGACGGGTTGGCCGGTGTGCTCGGCCAGAATCTCGTTGATCCAGCGCTTGAGCTTGACCATCTCCTCGGCGTGGATGCTGATCTCCGCCGCAGTGCCCTCGCGGTCGGAGCTCCACGGCTGATGCAGCATCACGCGCGAGTGAGGCAGCGCGAACCGCTTGCCCTTCGCTCCGCCGGCCAGCAGCATCGCCGCCATGCTGAAGGCGTGACCGACCACGTAGGTCGCCACGTGGCACTGCATCAACTGCATGGTGTCGTAGATAGCCAATCCGCTGGTAATCAGGCCGCCGTTGCAGTGGATGTACAGGTTGATGTCTTCCTTCTTGCTCTCGCTTTGAAGATACAGCATCTGCGCTACGGTCAGGTTGGCCACCACGTCGTTGATGACGCTGCCGATGAATATAATGCGGGCCTCCAGCAGCGCGGAGAAGATGTCGTATCCTCGCTCGCCGTAGCTGGTTTTCTTGATAACGGTCGGCACGATCGTGCTGCCGAACGTCTGAGCAGCCGTACATGCATCCGTCAGCCAGTCGGAATAGGAGTCCTTTGCCATTGCCGTAAAACCCTCCGTGCGTCAGCTTTCTTCTGCGGAATCAGCTTCTTGCCCCTGGTCCTGGCCCCCGTATCGCCTGAGGAACTCGTCGGAGGGGATCTCCTCAACGTGGGCGTTCTCCATGAGGAAATCGATGGTCTTGTTCTCGCGCATGTCGTCGCGCAACGCCCTGGCCATTCCCCGCTCCTCCATGTAGCTGCGGGCCCTCTCCTCGCGCCAGCCCTGGCGCGTCGCGAACGCGCGTATCTGGCTGTCCACCTCCGATTCAGTCACCAGTACGCGCTCCCGCTCGGCTATCTTGCGCAGCAGGTATCGGGCCTTGAGCCTTCGTCGTATCTGCTCCTGCGTTTCATGCGGCCTGTCGAGGGCCCTGCGCTCGGCCTCGTGGCGAGGGACGCCCTGGCGCAGCAGGCGCACGAGGGTCCTGATCCGATGTTCCTCCACGGCCCTTTCCACCAGGCTGGCGGGCAGCTCGCAGTCCACGTTCTCGAGCAACTGGTTGACCAGCATCTGCCGGGCGATGTCTTCGCGCTGGTCCGACAGGCTGCTCTGCAGCCTTTCCCGTACGAGGGGCTCTATGTCACTGGCCGAAGAGAGGCCGATCTTCTCGGCCAGGTCGTCGTCCAACTCGGGGACGTGACGGCGCATCACTCGGGACAGGTTCAACCGGACGTTAACCGTCTTGTCCGCCAGCGGCTCCAGCTCCTCTCGGGCGGAGGCCTCGTCCTTCAGCAGCTCCGCCTCCAGCTCGACCTGCGCGCCGACCTGCGCACCGACCAGGGCGGCCTTCACTCCTTTGACGGAGAAAGGACCGACTCTCTCGGCGCGCGGGTAGAAGCCGATCGTTTCCGACCAGTCCGGGTCTTCTGCCAGGCTTACCTCTGCCTCGACGTAATCGTCCCAGTCTATGCCGGCGTCCCCGACTTCCTCCCAGGTTGCGAACTGCTGGGCGAAGCGGCCCATCTCGTGTTCAAGCAGCTCATCGTCCACCTCGAGGGCGGGAGCCTCGACGCGGAGTCCCCTGTAATGGGACTCCTGCACCTGGACCTCGGGCATCACCTCGCACCTGAACTCGAACTGCGCCGGCTGGCCCGGTTCCCACTGGATCTCCTCCGGATCCGGCGCTTCCACCTGGGCGACGATGTCCAGGTCATTCTCGTCCACAGCCTTCTCGTAGGCCTCGGTGAGGACGGAAGAGATCAGGTCGCTCTTGAGAGTGCTTCCCATCCGACGCTCTACCAGACCAACCGGGGCGCGGCCCCTGCGGAAGCCGGGCAGCGTTATCTCGTGCTGCAGCGACGTCAGCTCGTTCTGGTACCGTTCGCGCAGGTAATCGGCGTCCGCCTCTATGCGAATGACGCACTCGCAGGTCCCCGTCCGCTCGACCGTCGTGACCGGCTGGTTCTCCTCCGGCTCCTCGGATTCCTGCTCGTCGGCAACGGGCTCCGCCTGCTGCCCTTCGGAGTCATCATCTGCGCTGATGTCTTCTGGATCCGGCATGGGCGATACCCGGATAAGGCAGGCTGATGGTGTTCAACACGCGGTAAGATAAAAACGAGGGACCCGAGTCCCTCTATTGAAGAGGGTACCCGATCAGGCTCCGCCAAGTCAAGTTCAACTGGCCGACGGCTGTTGAGGGTTCCAAGGCGAGGCGGCCTGAGGGGGCCGGATGGCAGTGCGAGGGGTCCCTTGAGCGGGCGGAGGCCACGTTGCTGGTCCTTCGGCATCCGCCTGCGCGGGGCGACGCTGTGGCGGGCGGCGGAGCCCATGAAGGGCTGCCCCTCGGGCTTTGCGGGATTGCGAGCGAATCTGTAGAATCGGCCCCCGAAATTCGCTCACTTCAGTGGGAGGAGCCTCTGATGTCGCAAGCATTCGGCATGAGTCTCGGCATGGCCGGTCTGCCTCTGATACGCGAGGCGGAGACGAGGAGCATCTGCGCCGAGAACCCGAAGGGCGAGAAGGGCGCAGGCGCCACGGCGGAGAACCACCTGGGCGTCGGTTGGAAGGGGCGGCCCTGCATCACGCTGCCCAAGGACGAAACGGTCACGCTGGCCGAGATCGACGGCGCGGGCGCCATCCAGCACATCTGGTTCACCGTCACGGACAACGGTCCGCGCGGCCGCACCGTGCTGCGCGATCTGGTCCTACGAATGTACTGGGACGGCGAGGCGGCGCCGTCCGTGGAAGTGCCGGTCGGCGATTTCTTCGCCAACGGACACGCCATGCGATGCGACATCGACTCGATTCCCGTCTGTGTTAACCCAAGCGGCGGCATGAACAGCTACTGGCCGATGCCGTTCTCCGACTCGGCCCGCATCACGATTACCAACGAGCACGGGGACGACATCCGCGGGTTCTTCTACCAGATCACCTACTCCCTGACGGAAACGCCGTCGGAGGCCGGCCGCTTCCACGCCCAGTGGCGCCGGGAGAACACGGTGACCTACCACAAGGAGTACACGATCCTGGACGGCGTCCGCGGGCGCGGCCATTACGTCGGGACGTATCTGGCCTGGACCCAGCTTTCCAGCGGCTGGTGGGGCGAGGGCGAGATCAAGTTCTACATAGACGGCGACGATCCGCACCCGACCATCTGCGGCACGGGCACTGAGGATTACGTGGGCGGCGCGTGGTGCTTCGCGGACCGCACGTACTCGAAGGCGTTCCTCGGCTATCCGCTGCGGCACGCGGAACCGGGCCAGATCATCAGGCACGGCCTTTACCGATGGCACGTGCCCGACCCGATTCGGTTCAAGAGCGATCTGCGCGTGACCATGCAGGACCTCGGCTTCACGCCCCAGCCGACGGGCTACGAGCCGCTGACCGACGACATAAGCTCGGCGGCCTACTGGTATCAGGCGGAGCCGCATGCGGAGTTCCCGGAGCTGCCGCCTGCGAAGGCCCGCTGGCCGCGGTAGGGGGCCGGACGGCGACACGCCGCCAGCTACGCCGCAGATGGGCTGTGGGCATGCTTACTGCGAGAGGAGGTCCGGGTGCTCGCTCCGCAGCCAGGCCTTGACTCGCTGCTGCAGGGCAAGGGCCAGTTGCAGCATTTCATCGGCTTCTTGGTCCGACACGCTGCCGGCCCGCTCGTAGGCCAGCACGTTTCGCTTCTTCCTGAACTTGTCGAGCTGGCCGACAAGATCATCTCCTGCGCCAAGCGTGTGAGCCAGGGATTGGATTGCCCAGTGGTGGTGGGGGCCTGCTCGGCCGGGTCGAAAGCCTTCCGCTGCCAGAGCGGCGGTGGCCAACTGGACGGCGGCACTGTAGGCCAGGCTAAGCCGGGCATCGGGACTTAGACCGGGGACCCGGCAGTCGCCGAGGTCGCGGTCGGCCACGGCCAACAGGTCCGCCACCTCTTGCGGAGCTGTGCTATGTCGGGTCAGCCAGCGATTGCTCAGCCAGTCGTCCAAGGTCATGCTGGTCCCCCACGACGAAGACTTTCGCGCCCTTCAGGACCGAGGTGAGGAAGTGGTCGCCGGATGCCACCTTGCGCCGGTACTCCGCCCGAGGGTACACGGTGGGGGTGATCTCGCGGCCCAACTGCGTCTGCGCAACGGCCAGGGCACTCACCAACTCGCCGAAGCTCACGCTGCCAACCACAAGGAGGTCGACGTCGCTATCGAAGCGCTGCTCGCCGCGCGCAAACGATCCGTGGATAAAGGCGACCTCAATCCGCTCGCGGATCCCGCGCAAGGCCGATCGCAGAACGTCCCCGAGCCCTGCGGTCTTGACTACCAGGCGCTCCAACTCGGGGAAAACCGCGCAGTCACCGTTGGCCTGGTAGTACTTCCGCCGGCCCTCCGTGGCGCACTTCAGTATTCCCAGGTCGGCAAGCCGCGCCAGTTCCCGGCCGAGATTGGTTGCGTCCTCATCCAGCACGGAGGCCAACTGGCGCACGAAGAAGCGCTCGTCCGGGCGAGAGAATAGCCAGGCGAGCGCGTTGGCCCGGAGCTTCGAGCCGAGGAGCTTATCGAGCATGTTCGCCCCTTTGCAGTTGTTTCCACTACAAGTGTAGTTTATTCTACTACACGTTTGCTTTCAAGGCCGTTCCCGCTCCTGCTTTCAGGTCGGGCCCGTCGGAATGCGCCTTCGGCATTTCCCGGCAAGGCCCAACATCGGCACGGTGATGCTCTTCCCGTACGCGCGCATCTTGCCCCTGCACCTGACGATTCTGGCCGGCTTCTTCGTCGCCGGCAGCCTGATCGGGGTGGCCTTCTTCCTTGTGGTCAAGGCCGTTGCGGACCTGATGATGCACGCCGTCGAGCACTCGGGGGCCCTGGAGGACGCCGAGGTCTGAGGGCGGGCCTCCTGGGGGACATCGGTTACGGCCGGCGGCTTGCACATTGGGCGGACGCACCGCATAATGCTGTACCACGCCCAGCGTGAGGGGAGGAGGTCATGGAAAGCAATCTGAACGCGTCGGATCACTGGCGCAGCACGACGATCCTGACGGTGCGGTCGGAATCGCAGGTGGCCCTGGGAGGCGACGGGCAGGTCACGCTGAACGACAGCATCGTGAAGGCCTCGGCCAGCAAGATAAGGCGCCTGTACCAGGACAGGGTGATCGTCGGATTCGCGGGGGCGGCCGGAGATTCGCTGGCCCTGCTGGACCGCTTCAGCGGCAAGCTCGAGGAGTACCAGGGCAACCTGCTGCGCAGCGCCATCGAACTGGCCAAGGAGTGGCGGACCGACAGGGCGCTTCGGCCGCTGCAGAGCCTGCTGGTGGCGGCCGACGCCGGGCACAGCTTTCTCATCAGCGGGAGCGGCGAGGTAATCGAGCCGGACGACGGGGTGATAGGCATCGGGTCCGGCGGGCCTCAGGCGCTGGCAGCCGCCCGCGCCCTGATCCGCAATACGGACATGGGGCCCGCCGACGTCGTTCGCACGTCACTTGAGATCGCGGCGGAGATATGCGTCTACACGAACAGCCAGATAACCGTCGAGACGTTGCCATGACGGGGCTGACGCCCCGCGCCATCGTCCAGCAGCTCGACCAGTACATCATCGGCCAGGACGCGGCCAAGCGCGCGGTGGCCATTGCCCTCAGGAACCGGTGGCGCCGCCAGCAGCTTGCCGAAGATCTGCGCCAGGAAGTGCTGCCCAAGAACATCCTCATGATCGGCCCGACCGGCGTGGGCAAGACCGAGATCGCCCGCCGGCTGGCCAACCTGGCAAACGCGCCCTTCATCAAGGTGGAAGCGTCTCACTACACCGAGGTCGGCTACCACGGCCGTGACGTCGAGAGCATGGTGCGGGAGCTGGTGGAGCTCTCGGCGAACATGGTCCGAGCCGAGGCGTGGGAACAGGTTCGCCCCCAGGCCGAACAGAATGCGCAGGAACGGCTCCTGGACGCCCTCTACGAGCCCCCTGAGCCCGGGCCGGGCGACGCCGATCGACTGCAACTGCAAAAGCGCGCCAGGGAGCGGCTCGGCGAACTGCTGGCAGGGGGGAAGCTGGACGAACGGACCGTGGAGATCGAAGTGAGCGAAAAGCCCGTCGTCATCCAGGGCATGTCCGTCGGCGGGGAGGAGATGGGTTTCGACATGCAGGGATTCCTGGAGGAGATGATGCCGAGCCGCACGGAACGGCGCCGCATGACCGTGTCCGAGGCCCGCCAGGTGCTCGTGCGGCAGGAGTCCGAGAAGCTCGTCGACCGCCAGTCCGTCGCCCGGAGGGCCGTGTGGCACGCCGAGAACCACGGCATCATTTTCATCGACGAACTGGACAAGATCGCCGCGTCGGCCGGGGAGACGTACGGGCCGGACGTGAGCCGCGAAGGCGTTCAGCGCGACCTGCTTCCCATCGTTGAGGGATGCACGGTGCCGACCCGATACGGCATGGTCAGGACCGACCACATCCTGTTCATGGCGGCCGGCGCGTTCAACGTTGCCAAGCCCAGCGACCTGATACCCGAGATGCAGGGCCGGTTTCCGATCCGCGTCGAGCTGACCGACCTGACCAAGCAGGACTTCGTCCGCATCCTGACCGAGCCGCGCAACGCACTCACCAGGCAGTACCAGGCCCTACTCGAAACGGAAGGCGTCCGCCTGGAGTTCAGGGACGAGGCGGTCGAACGGATCGCCGAGTTCGCCGAGCAGATCAATCTGCGGACGCAGAGCATCGGCGCGCGCAGGCTGCAGACCGTCATGGAGAAGCTGTTGGAGAGCATCAGCTTCGAAGCGCCCGACCTCGGGCAGAAGGAGGTCGTGGTCGACCGCGCCTACGTGGATGAAAAGCTGGCCGAACTGGTCAAAGACGAGGACCTGACCCGCTACATCCTCTAAGGCGCTGCTGCGGAACCCCATCCTGGCTTCGGCCGGCTGCGAGCACCGAGCGGCTGTGTCGGC
>CAZSET010000172.1:0-8821 GCA_964605915.1 uncultured candidatus Brocadiaceae bacterium
TATTCGGGAAGAGCCAGAGGGGGCCATTCGATGACGTACGTCATGTGATCAGTAGAATCACCGTGGCCGGTCGGCACTTGGGGCGCCTGTGGTACGAGCAGACAAAGGTGGTATCTGGGCCAGATGCTAAGAAACAACAGGAGGCCATTTGGAGCCGAGTGGAGGAGCTGGAGAAGGTGTTCTGGGAGTGCAGCTCTCCTGATCCGATAGCCGAACAGGTGGAAGCAGCAGTTGGCCAGATCGAGGTCACTTGTCAACGCGTAATGCAGAGCTCCCCCGGCAGGGAAGGCGGTGTTGCGGTGCGTGCATTGAAGGCTTGTCTGTGGGTGACGGGACTGCTGTCCCTCCTGTGCGTGGCCGGGATGTTCCTCCCGCTATCGACCGTTGAGGCGCTGGCGAAGGCGTTCGCCGACCAGCCGCTGCCCGACGCCCCGATCTTCGCATACGGCCTGCGCGTGTCTTGCGTGACCTACGTCGCCATCGGCGTCTTCTACATCATGCTCGCGCTCGACCCGATGAAGTACGGCGCGATGGTGCCGTTCTCGGGGGCGGCGGCCGTCTTCGTGGGCGTCTGTTGCGGGGCATTCGGGCTGCTGACGGAGATGCCGCTGGCATGGTTCATGGGGGACTTCCTGGGCTGCACCGTGCTGGGAGTCCTGATCCTTCTCTTCTGGCGCCGCGCTGTTTCGCAAGCCCGAACCGCGGAGAACGCGGAGGCATAGCACCGCACGACTTCGCCGGCGTTCTATGCCGCCACTGCCAAGCGCCTGTGCTGCTATCAAGGGCGATTCGCACCTCCAGACGGTATGCTCCCTGTGGCCATCTCCATGAAAGCGAGGTGGTCTCAGAAGACGGCGGCGCCTGTGCCGGCGTGCCAGTAGATCCATACCTCATGCGACTCGCAGTGCTGCAAATCGATACGTCGCTCGGATGGCATACCACTTGCAGTCTCTATGTTCCTCGTTCGACATGGTTGCGGGCTGAGGGGGGACGCACAGACCAGTCGGGCAGGTGCAACATGAATGTCCAAACTGTGAACGACACAACGGAAAAGACTGCTCTCGCTGAGCAGCGGTTCCTGCCTATTGAGCTGGGAACCATGCAGCCGGGCACAAAGGCCCCGGTTGACCTCTACCTTCGCCAGAAGAACACCGCGCGCCACGTGCTGTACAAGACGGCAGAGACGCCCCTTTGCGACGAGATCCGCGAGCGTCTGCTACTCAACGGGGTCCAGACGGTCTACATGCGCGAGGAGGACGAGCAGGCTTTCCAGGCATACGTCGAAGAGCAGATCGACGCCATCATCGGCGACGAGATGACGCCCATCGACAGGGCCTGGCCTCTCGTGTACCAAACTGCCTCGCGCGTTATGCAATCGGTCTTCGAGGACCCGCGGTCCGGTAACAACCTCAGCCGTGCTTCCCGCGTGGTGGGATCGATAGTGCAGTCAGTCATCAAGAGTCCAACACCGCTGAGAAGTGTCACCGAGTTGATTGCCTACGACTACCACACCTACACGCATTGCGTGAACGTGAGCGTCTTCATGCTCGCCGCGGCGAACGAGTTGCTGGGCGTCAGAAGCCCCAACGTCTTAAGGGAGATCGGTGAGGGGGCGATCCTGCATGACGTCGGCAAGACTCAGATTCCAAAAGAAATACTGAATAAGCCCGGCAAGCTCACCCGCGAGGAGTATGAGAAGGTAAAGGAGCACCCAGCGTTGGGCGTCGATCTTGTTCAACACCGCGTGCCGCTCTCACGGATCTCCCACGGGATCATCCGCAACCACCACGAACACTGGGACGGCGGCGGCTATCCTGACGGGCTGGAAGGAGATCAGATACCGGTGATCGCGCAGCTCGCCACTGTGATCGATGTGTACGATGCCCTGACAACGAAGCGCTCCTACCAGGATGCCCACCCCCCGTACAATGCACTCAGGCTGATGGTAAATATGAAAGGGCTTTTCAACGCGGAGTTCGTGCGAGCCTTTGTGGTTCTGCTCGGCCCCGAAGATGACTCTCGCGATGCCCGCGCACGCAGTCAGCTCGTGCACACCACGTTCTTCGCTGACTAATCGCGTCACACCAGCCGCCCCCATTTGAGCCCTGCGGCGACCTAACGCCCCTGCCCTATAGTTGCCAACCACCACATCCGCGAGCTTCGGCACCTCGGCCGCTGCCTTCACCTGCGCATCATACTGCCGCGGGTAGTGCCTGACCATCTCAAGCGACGAACGCCCCACGATCTGCTCGATGCTCCCCTTGGCTGGCCCCAACGCCGCGACCATTCTGCTACAATGGTAGCCGCCAGTCAACTCCGCACGAACGGTGGTGCTGCCATGCGTGGATTGAAGGCTTGTCTGTGGGTGGCGGGAGTGCTGTGTCTGCTGGCTATCTTCGGCGTGTTCCTGCCGCTCTCGACCCTCGCGTCGCTCATGAGGGCGTTCGCCGACTAGCCGCTGCCCGACGCCCCGATCTTCGCATACGGGCTGCCCGTGTCTTGCGTGACCTACGTCGCCATCGGCGTCTTCTACATCATCCTCGGGCTCGACCCGATGAAGTACGGCGCGATGGTGCCGTTCTCGGGGGCGGCGGCCGTCTTCGTGGGCGTCTGTTGCGGGGCGTTCGGGCTGCTGTCGGAGATGCCGCTGGCATGGTTCCTGGGCGACTTCCTGGGCTGCACCGTGCTGGGAGTCCTGATCCTGGCGTTCTGGCGTCGCGCCGCGTCGAAGGCCCGAACCGCAGAGAGCGCCGACAGCGCCGAGACGGACGCGTAAGACACTGCCGGTTCGCCCGCGCCGAGTGCCCCCTGCCTTCCCCTATGCGCCGACCCGTCAGTCGAACAGCTCCTGCAGCCCCCGCTTGAACAGCAGCCGGCCGGCAGCCTGCCGGATCAGCGACTGGATGTTCTCCCGGATCGTGTCCCGGTCGATCTTCGGAGCGCCCAGGCTGCCCGTCACGCGCACCTTCAGCGTCTGGCCCCGGAGCAGCTCGTACGTGTCCCCGCTGCCTACGAGCTGCTCCGTGATCGGCACCTCGATGAGGTAGTCCAGCGACTTGTCCAGCCCGACGGAGCCGGAGGCGAGCAGCAGATACTTGTCCACGTAGAGCTCCAGCCGGCCCTGGTGAATGCGACCGCCCCGGAGCGCGACCTCGACCCGCTGATCCGGCAGGCGGGCCACGCGGTCGCCCAGGTTAACGAGGGACAAGACGGTGTTCAGCACCCCGGCCGACCCGAACGATACCTCCTGGAAGGAAAGCCCCGCCGTGACGGCGCTGGTCTGCCGCAGGCCCCGCTCCAGTGGCACGCGGATGCTCTGGCAATCGACGCCGGTCGTGCCCTGGACCGTCAGGGCCCCCATGAACACAGGGGCTGCCCGCGCCAGGATTACGTTGGCCATTTGGTCCGTCAGTTTCACGTTGGTCAGGACCTGTGAGCCGGGCGGGACGGCCAGCACGGGGGGCCGCCCAGTCAGGTCCAGGGCCAGCGGCAGGCGCAATTCGCCCTCGTTCACCGTGCCCGTCACCTCCGTGTCCACGCGGCCTTCGCCCGCGCTCGACTCAGCCGCCACGCCCTCAGCCTGCACCCCGCCGAACGCGAAGCGTTCCAGAGCGACGCCCGCCTCAGCCTGCACGCTGCGGAGGGCCTGGCGCCAGTCCGCTCCGCTGAGGTCGGCGACGACGCGGAACGGCCTCGACTGCCGGCCGCGAAGCTCAACGTCCCAGTCCTTCATCTCGGAGAGCAGGGAACCGATGCGGTTGAAGTCCACTTCCAGCGACCCCTCGGCCTCGAGTCTGCGCTCCGGAGGCGCGCCGCCAAGGGCCAGGCGGCTTTCCACGCCCAGGAAGTCTGACGAAAGCCGAATGGGATCGAACGCGACGGTCAGCCCGGCCGGTGCGGCGGTCCCCTGGGCGAGCAGCTCGACATCGCCCAGGGCAATGTCGGACGCGCCGCGGCGCGCGATCTTCAGATCGTCCGACGCAGCGCGCAGGTTGGCATTCCAGCCGCCTTTCCGCCTCGCCACGGTTGCCTCGAAATCCAGCTTCCCGGTGGGGCTCATGTCTTGCGGCAGGGGCACGTAGTCCGCCACGGTTTGGAGCAGGGCGGCGACGTCCAGGCTGGCGCTGAGGTCCCCGGCAACGCCGCGCGTCAGGATCCGCCAGTCGGCCACCGTCACGTCCTTCGCGGCGATGGTTCCGGACGACAGTTTCAGCGAAGCGGCGCGGCAGGCGATGCTCCGCGCCGGCAGGTCCACGTGCAACTCGGCCGCCACGCGCACCTCCGGTTCGCGGATCGCTCTGCCATCGCGCTTCACCACGAGGTCCCGGACGACGCCCTCGATCCCTGTCAGGTCAAGCCGGCGCGCCTCGAACGAGGCAGCGCCCGAGACTCTGGCACTGCCTGTCACTGCAAGCCCGTCCGGCAGCAGGCCCACGCGTCCTGCCAGGTCAGCCAGAGGGCCGAGCTTGCACTCGGCCGTCAGCTCCATGCCGCTAACCTCGAGCTGCCCCGGCCCGCCGAAGATCGCGCGCGGGAGCTTCAGCTCGGACGAGAACAGCGAACTCCGCGCGGAACCCGCCCCGTCGCTGAGCACCCAGCCGGGCTCTCCTGCGTGGGGACCGATAAGGCCGCTGAAGGCGAACGTGGCGGACTCCTCCCGGATCGGCCGCTCGGTCAGCCCTTCCACTATGAGACCCGTCAGGACCGCCTTCGCGCTCACGGCGCGCACCAGGTCGTCGTGCGCCTCGCCGGCCGCTGAGATGTCGGCCTCAAGCTGCGCCGTGCCGGCAACCTGCATGCCCGCAGAGGCGTCGATGGAACGACCCATCAGGGCCGGCAGGCCGGCAAGATCCAGGCTGCCCGAGAACCTGCCCGTGACGCCGGCCGGCACACGCGACCAGTCCGCAACCACCAGGTCGGTCACGCCGGCTTGAACAGCGCCTGCATCAAGAGCCGCCCGGCTGACCCGCAGTCGGCGGGCCGCAATGTCCGCCTGACCCACGCCCTCTGCCTTGACGTCCGATGCGAACACGACGCGTTCGCCGGAGGTCACACTCAGGCCCTTCGCCTCCGCGTTCAAGCCGGTGAGTTGGAAAGTGCCCTCGCCCAGCGCACCGGCCAGGGCGACGGTCGCCGAGCCCTGAGCGTCGATGCCGGGCGGGGCGAGCCCGAAACTCCGAACCAGGGCAGAGAGCCTGCCCAGGTCGGCCGTGCCCGTCACCTCCATGTCCGATACGACGAGCGCATCGAGCGCGTCCATGTTCGCGATCCGCGAGATGGACATCGACGCCTCCCCGAAGGAACCGCGCGCATCTGCCCGCAGGTCAGCCAACTGCCGGAGGATGCGCCGCTCGTCAAGCGTGGCGAGGACCGAAGCCGTCGCACTCAGCGCGTCTTCGCTCAACAGCACGGCTTTGGCGCGGGCGACCCGGAGATCCCTGGCGGTCAGCGCACCCTCTATCAGTCGCTCCGCGGGCCGCGCCGGCTCGCCCGGCCCGATGGCAAGGTGGGCCTCCAAGGCGCCGCTCATCTGCCACTGGCCGACGTCCACGAAACTCGCTGCCTCTGCCATCGCCGCCGCCAGGTCGACCGAGGCGTCCAACGCGAACCGATCCAGCGTGCCGGTGGCCTTTGCCGTCGCGAACGAGGAGTCAAGCTCGATGAGTTCGACCCGCGGTCCGGCTGGGCCGATCTCCGCCACCAGCCGGGCAGCCAACGGCGCCTGCGGCCTGATCTCCCGGCCCTGCGTCGTGGCGACCAACTCCGCCAGGCGGAAGTCTCCGGTCAGGCGCACCGTCTGTCCGTCCGAGTCCACCTGCGCTGCCAGCACGCACGTGCCGCCCTCGATGACCAGGCCCTCGCGGAGCCTGAGCGTGTTGGCCAGCAGCTTCGCCAGCGGCGCCAGATCGACGGAGCCGCCGGCCTTGAGGCTCCCCCGAGGCAACGCACCTTTCGGTTGCATGAAGAGCGTGCCGCTCAGTTCCACGCGGGCTACCGGCGAGGCGATCTGCAACTCCCTGACGGTCCCGCCATCCGCGCTGACCTCCAGGTCGAAGCTGGCGTCGACCTTACCGATCTCGGGCCGGTCCGTCCCCAGGGCCCCCCCCGCCAACATCAGGTCACGGACGTGCACCTCGCCGCTGGCGGCGACAGCGGTGGCTTTGACCTCTGCCGTGAGCCGCCCGTCAACGAAGCCCCCAACATCCACCGGCATTCCGAGCCCTTTGGCAATCGGGGACACGTCCGACAGGTCGAACGCCACGACGGAGACTTCGGAGGATGCGTCAAAATGGTCCGGGCTGACCACGCCGTCCTTAGCCACGGTAGCGGACCCGGTGAGCTTCAGGCGGCCACCGCCCTCCCCTGCCGCCGCTTCCGCCTCGTAGTGGATCGGCTGCTCCAGCCCGTCTATGGTGACGTCGGCTTTGACGTCCCGCACGTCCAGCGGCCCCGCGTCCGCGAACCGGACGCTGCCGCTGCCGTCCCTGACGAGCAGACGGGCTTTCAGATCAAAGGGCAGAGGTACCCGCAGGGCCGGCGGCTCCTGGACAGGCGGCCGTGCCCCGGCCGGGCCGCCCGCAGAGGGGACGCCCGTGCCGGGCTCGCCGCGCACGAGGTCAAAGCTAGGGGAGACGATCTCTACGGTGCCCAGGTCCTTCACCGATCCCAGCAGCATCGGCACGCTGGCGGAGACGTGAACCGCCTGCACCTCCAGGACAGTGCGGCCATCGGCGTCCTTGAGCTTTACGCCCTCGAAGCCAAGGCCGGAGAACCACCGCAGGGACCAGGACGCCATCTCCACCGACCCATCCAGGCGCGAGTTGACGCGCGACAGGATCAGGCGGCGCGGCGCTCCGAGGGACAGAATCCTGGGCAGCAACGCGACGAGCAAGATCAAGAGGACCGCGCATGCCCCCAGCACGTACGGCCAGCGGCGCCTGCGTTTCCTGACAGGTTGCCCCGCGGCCACCTGTTCCTCGCCGTCAGCCTTTGACTGCTCGTCCGCCACGGATCGTCTCTCCGCTCGAGCTCGCAGTCTCTCGGTGCACCTCCCGACTCCATTCTACCGCTTTTGGGCCGCAAGTGGCACCGCGCACCGAGACTTGTTCCCTGTATCGAGCAGACGAGGCACGGGCAAGCCGGTCAGGCCTCAGTCAGCGGAACCGGGCGCCCCGGCGCTTGCGGCGCCGGCGGACCGGGCGGCGATGAGGAGGATGAGTGCAACGACCACCATGGTCGCGGGCACCATGCCGAGGCCGATCCGCAGTCCGAACCGTTCGGCCACGATACCGATGGCAGCCGGCAGTATGCCGAAGCCTGCAATCCCCGCAACCGCGAGCATGGCGAGCAGCGTGGCCGAGCCCGTGCCGATGCGTTCAGTGGCCAACGATAGCACGCCAGGCCAGAAACAAGCGATCAGCAGTCCTGCGCCCGCAAGACAGGCCACGTTCACCACGAGGTTGTCGATGCCCGCCGCACAGGAGGTCACCCCCACGAAGAGGACAGCCCCGCCGAGCATCAGCCGATCCAGCGACACGGACCGCGCGATGGCCCCCATACCGAACCGCCCCACGGCCATTGCCGCGCTGAAAGCCATCAGGCCAGCGGCGCCGACCTTTGCCCCGACGCCGTACTGGTCCTGCAGGAAGTTCGGGCTCCAGTAGATGAGGCTTCCCTCGCAGCCGCCCGTCAGCATCATGGCGACCGTCAGGAGCCAAAACGTCCGGTTGCCGAGAATAGCCTTGACGCGAAGGCGTTCCCTGCCCGGCCCATGGTGGCCGTGGGCGGGATACGCACCCAGCAGGAACATCGCACCCACCACCGCGGCCGGCACGGCCACCACCACGAAAGGCACGCGCCATTCCACTCCGCTGTCCAGGGACGCGCCGATGAGGAACGAGGAAACGACGAGCCCCGCCGGGAAGAAGCCATGCAGGACGCCCAGGTGCACGGCTACATTTCGCGGGTGGAGGTCGGCGGCGAGCGGGCTGACTAGTCCCTCCAACGCACCCAGCCCCACCCCGACGCCTCCGAGGCCGATCAGGAGGCCCACGTAGCCGTTGCTCTGCCAGACTCCCACGAGCGAAAGCGCAACCACGAACATGCCGCCGCCGAGGAACCAGCGCATGCCGAACCGGTCACCCAGCAAACCGACCAGCAACGTGAAAGCCCCCAACACCAGCGCCCGCGCTGGTGCGAGCGCCCCGCGCATGCCGAAGCCGATCTGCAGGTCGTCGCCGATATGCTTCAGGGACACAGCGATCAACGTACTGGTGGCCGCGAAGACCAGTAGGGCAAGCCATGACGTCGCCGTGAGCCAGCGGACGGAGGGTCGCGTGTCGGTTGCCATCGCTCCATCGGGTCTCAAGAGTGGAAGGCTGTCTTTTACAGCATCCCGGCCGGCGCTTTCCAATGCCGGACAGCGCCGAATCACGGAGGCGCACCGGGCAGTTGAAACGGGGCGCCCAATGCCCTACAAATGCCGCCCTGGCCAAAGCTTGCGAA
Source organism: uncultured candidatus Brocadiaceae bacterium (assembly GCA_964605915.1). Lineage (GTDB taxonomy): Bacteria > Planctomycetota > Brocadiia > SM23-32 > SM23-32 > DAOVRD01. The sequence goes on from CAZSET010000172.1 coordinate 8,506, forward strand.
GGCTCGAACGCTCAGGGAGCATTTTGAGATGTACAGCGATTGCCACATTCATTGTAGCCCGGATGCGAATGGCGCGGACGTGCTCAAGGCGATGGACGCGCGGGAGATGGACAGGGCGCTGCTGATCGCGCCACACATGACCGACTCCAACGAGGACGCCATGCGCTCGATCGACATCATCGCGGAGATATGCTCCGCCGACCCCGAGAGGCTGGTGGGCTTCGCGTGGATCGAGCCGACGCTGTCCGGCGCCGTTGAGCAAGTCGAGTATGCGGTCAACGACAAGGGGCTCAAGGGCATCAAGATGATCCCCGAC
>CAZSET010000173.1:0-8821 GCA_964605915.1 uncultured candidatus Brocadiaceae bacterium
CGGATGCGGGCTCGCGGCGCACCTGTACGATCGGCACTGGGAGAAGAAGGTCGAGGCGAAGCTGGCCGAATACCGGGCCGCCGGCCAGCCGGTGACGTGGGCGGAGGTCCTCGCCGCCCGCCAGTCCATCCCGGACGAGGAGAACTCGGCCCTCATTTTCCTCGAAGCCTTCAAGCAGATGGCGCCGGCCGACGAGCTTTCCAACGGCCCGGTGTTTGATGCCTATGCGGGCGTACGGACGGGCGGCGCCAGGCACTCCGAGCAGTTGCGCAGCATCGTAAAGGCCTACCTCGATGCCAACGGGGCCGCTTTGGACAAGATCCGTGAGGCGGCCGTCCTTCTGCGTGGCGACTACCCACGAGACGATGGGGGGTATTTCGTGTGGGTCGACCCGGCCTACACGGGAGGGGTCCGGGACGCGGTCAGGCTCTGTGACGCAGCAGCCATCTATCATGCGGAGCAACGGGAGCCCGAGCAGGCAGCGAGAAGCCTGGTGCAAGCCAGACGTGCGGTTGCTTCCGTAGGTGAAGTAGCCGACCTCGCAGAAGCGAATATGCGGACGGATACGGGGTGGTCGTGGGTTGAGGGGGTCCAGCAAACGCTTGCGCTCTGTCATATGTCCATCGACCAGTTGCGCACGGTGCGTGCTGAGATGGCCCGGGAGGATGCCGAACTCTCGTTGCACCTTGCACTCCGCGGCACCAGGTCTTATGCGCAGCGCTACTTCAACCATGTCGGGGGCAGAAAAGCCGGATGGAAAAATGAAGAAGACTTGCTGTTGCACTTGTATCGTTTCCTGCCGGCGCGGAGCCACAAAGACGCCTTCTTCTGCTACGACGTATTCGATCGGGCGGCCGACATCAGCCGTCTGTCACTGCGCGAACGGGGCTCGGCGGCTGAGCGAGTCGCGGCAGAGGTCCACGAGAAGACGGAGAGCGCCCTGTTCAGAAACCTATTCTTGGCTGCATTTCCCCACGACATGTGGTTGTTCTTCGAGCGCGGGGAAGTCATGGTACATACTGCACTGCGCGTGGGCTGCGCCGCGTTGGCGGTGGAGGAGTGGCGCCTGGCGCACGGGCGCTGGCCGGATTCGCTGGACGCGCTCGTCCCGGACTTCCTAGACGAGGTGCCGGACGATCCGTTCTGCGAAAACAAGATACGGTACCGCCGGACGGTGGACGGCGTGGTCGTCTACAGCATCGGCCCGAACGGGCGGGATGACGGTGGCAGGACTCGCATGTTTCAGTCGATAGGCTTCTTGATCAATCCCGACATTCCGTTCCGGCTCCTCGATCCCGAACTGCGCGGCGCGCGGACGCTCACGTTCTATGAGGAATTGCTGGACTCCGAGTGGGCCGAGCCGTTCCTGGGAGAACTTGGCTACACGAAGGATGACGCCAGGGCCCTGGGCCTGAGCGAGGAGCAAATCCGCGAACTGAGATCCAGGTACCCCGGATTGGCCTGGTGGTAAGGAGAGACGAGGCGGCGGCGTTCATCCCTGGGCGGGCGGAGAGCACAAAGGGGGTCGAAGGCGGCAAAGCTCCCGTATGACGTTGCCGCCAGGGATGGCGGCGCTACAGCACGGCGGCGCGGCGCTACTGCGGACAGGCACGCCCTTGCCGACAGCGCGGTTGCCGTGCCCTTCCCCAACCGAAGTCGGCAGAGCCCCGCAGCTTGGGCGCCGCACGGCCGCGGGGGACATGCAGGTTGCATTGCCCGCGACCGGCAACGTTCAATACGGCTTTGAAACTCCACCGGGTGCCGGGCCGCTACGTGCGAATAAGGAAAGGGCGGCCCGGGGGAGGGTGTGCCCGCCTCCCCCGGGAGCGGCCAGCCTTTTGCGCGTGTGGGCACACACCGCGTTCGCCGGGTCCGGCCGCCTCTTACCGCCCATCTCTCGTCAGTTCCGACTTCGCCCTCATTGTCGAACGAGGACGCACGAAGGTTCGGTCGGTTTCTCAGTAGAACCTCTCGTGCGGGTTCTCCCTGCCCTCCCGCAGGCAGAGGACAGCCTCAAGCAGGTCGTGCTGGCTCCGCAGCAGCACCGGCTCCTTCTCGGTCTCTCTTACCACCGCCCATGCCACCTCTTCAAGCGGCACGTGCCGGGCAAAGCCCGGGAAGTGGGCTAGGTACCAGGCGAACAGCCGACGCGTGGTGTTGCTGCGGTCATGCAACGCCGGCAGGATGTGGGGCACCAGATCCTGCCGCCTCTCCTCATTGCGCCACGCGATCTCGAAGAGCGCCCGAAACGCTTCCCTTCGGACCTTCTTGTTGGAGTCGCGCGTGGCCTCCTTCAGCAGCTTTTCCACCGTCTCCTCGCTCTGGGCGGTCTCGCTCAGCAGCCCGACCGCGAGACGCCGGGTCGGCGAGTGCGGGCACTCCAGGGCTCGGACGAACCCCTCGATCCCGTCGGTGCCGATCTCGAGCAGCTTCTCTCTGATCTCTTCCCACCTCTCCTGCGTGACCGACGGCTTATCGTAGCGCTGGAGCATCTCGTAGACCTGCCGCGCGATCTCCTCGCGGGGGGATTCGCTCTTGAGCACGTCCTCGACCATGGCAATCATCTCCTCTTTCAGCCGCGTTCTAGCATCATGCAGGCGGCGCTTGACCGTGCCCGCGGGCACGTCTTGGATGCCCGCCACCTCGTCAACGGAGTAGCCGTTGATGTAGAAGAGCGTCGTCGTCTCGCGCAATGTCTTGCTGAGCCGGCCGACCGCCGCGAGCACTTCCGCGCGCAGCTCCCGGCGTTCGAGCTGTCGCTGCGGGCTCTCCACGTCCGAGGACCGCATGTCCGGATCGATCAGCGCGGAGTCCCTTCGTTGACGGACCCGGTCAATGGCCCGGTGGATGGTGATTGACCGCAGCCACGCACCCAGCCGCGCCGGGTCTCTGAGCCCGTCCAGGCGTTCGAAGGCCTCGACGAAGACCTGCTGCGCGACATCCTGGGCGTCGTGGAAATCCCCGACTCGCGCCAGGGCGATGCCGAACACCGCGTCGGCGTAGCGCTCGACGATCGGCGCGAACGCCTCCGATCCGCCCGCCAGCGCGGCCCTGTAGAGCTCAGCATCGTCTTCCATCGAGTGCACCGCCCGGGTTTCTATCGCAATGGTCGAACGACGGCCCGTTCAGGTTCGGTGGAATCGTACCGCTGCCGCTGCCGTCAATACCCGTGTGGGAAGCAGTCGGGCAGCGCTCAGAAGCTCGCGGGATCGCCGGTGGGAGGTGCCCCAAGCAGGCGCTGTTCTTCCGTCATACTGCCGCCCCTTCGCGCCGGACGTTCAGCAGAAGCGCGCTGCGCTCGTGCTCAAACTGGTCCTCAGAGACGAAGGTGCAGACCACCGCAACCCCGTGATCCAGCGAGATGCGCGCAACGTCGTCGCACGTGCGCGCGATCTCCTCACACGGCGATACCGGCCCCTTCAGGACAACCAGGATGTCCACGTCGGAGCCCGGCTCGGAATCTCCTCGTGCCCGCGACCCGTACAGCACCATGTGCACCAGGCGTTCCCCGTAAAGGGCCTGCAGGCGCTCACGGAGTTCGGACAGAATCGTCTTCAGCTTGCCTTCCATTGCTTGCCCTCGTCTGGCCGTTGCACGCCTGCCATTGTGCGCCGGACCGGTGCGCGAAGTCAACTCCTGCACAGGCGCGCATCCCGCATCGACCGCGGACAGCGCTGCCCGAGCGTGGGTCTGCGCCTGCCGCGTCCTCTGGCGCCTCCGCGCGGGATGGGCTATAGTGCAGGGCATTCCGTTGCCGGAGGGAACGCTCATGAGGACGGGCGTGTTCATCGCGTTCTGTGCGCTCGTCTTGACGCTTGCGGCCTGCGCAGGCAGTGCCCAGCAACCGGGGAGGGAGAGCATGTTCGAGGAGGACACTATCGAGACGTCCGCCGGCGACTTGAAGATCACTTTCGTCGGGCATGGGACCCTGATGTTCACGTTCGGGGACATGATCATCCACGTCGACCCCGTCTCGCGCGAAGCGGACTACAGCGGGATGCCGAAGGGCGACATCATCCTGGTCACCCACGAGCACGGGGACCATCTGGACGCGGCGGCCATCGCCCAGGTGCGCAAGGACGGGACCGAGATCGTTCTGAGCGAGAAATGCGCCTCCGCCGTGTCCGGCGGGATCGTCATGAAGAACGGCGACGTCCGCACGGTCGGGGGCCTGAAGATCGAGGCCGTCCCGGCCTACAACATCGTGCACAAGCGCGATTCGGGCCAGCCCTTCCATCCGCCCGGGGTCGGCAACGGCTACCTCATCACGTTCGGCGAGACGCGCGTCTACGTGGCCGGCGACACGGAGAACACGCCGGAGCTGAAGGCGCTCCGACACGTGGACGTGGCCTTCCTGCCGATGAACCTGCCCTACACCATGACGCCCGAGATGGTGGCGGACGCCGCAAGGGCGATCCGGCCCGGCATTCTCTACCCCTACCATTACGGCCAGACGGACACGTCGGAGCTGGTCGAATTGCTTGCAGACGAGCCGGACATCGAGGTCCGCATCCGCCAGATGCAGTAGGGCGACCGGCGCGCTCGCGCCGTGCGCTTCGACTTGCCGACAGACTACTTCTTGCGCCAGAACTTGCTCTAAGGAGGATGGGCGATGGGCAGTATCCCGATCGGATTGCAGCTTTTCTCCGTCCGCGGTGAGTGCAAGCAGGACCTTCCCGCCACGCTGGAAGCCGTAGCCGGCCTCGGCTACGTGGGCGCCGAACCGTGGGGCTACGGCGGCGATGCCGTCGAGTGGATGGGCTACTCCGCCGCCGAGCTCCGCAAGATGTTCGACGACAACGGCCTCACCTGCTGTGGCTTCCACCTCGCTACCGACGCGCTGCTGGGGGACAATCTGGCCCGCACCATCGAGCTCAACCGGACCCTCGGCAATCGTTTCCTCGTCATCGCCTCCGACAAGCCGCGCATGTCCTCGGTCGACACCATCAAGGAGCTGGCGGACATCCTGAACGAGGTGGCCGAGACGCTCGAACCGGAAGGCATGTTCACGGGTTACCATGCCCATCCCTTCGACTTCGCCGACATCGAAGGCGAGACGGCCTGGGACCGATTGTTCAGCCAGACTCGCGACGAGGTGATCATGCAGCTCGACATCGGTAACTGCGCGGGCGGAGACGGCGACCCCATCGGCGTCCTGAGGAAGTTCCCCGGGCGGGCGCGCTCGGTGCATCTCAAGGACTACGGCGGACCGGAGGATTCCGTCATCGGCGAAGGCCAGGCCGACTGGGACACCATCTTTCACCTGGTCGAGACCACCCAGAACACGGAGTGGTACGTGGTCGAGGAGGGCGGCAGGGACGGAATGGGCTTCGACGTCTGCCGGCGCAGCCTGGAGGCGCTGCGCAGAATGGGCAAGTGAACGCGCCGGGCAAGCCGGGCGGGTCATGTCGGTCCATCGCGCGCACAGCCCCTTTGGAGGAAACCGCAAATGAGGCGCGGAACGGCCGCAGTTCGCAGGCAGGTCTGGCTGGCAATGGCCCTGGTGTGCGCACTGTTCTTGACGTTCGCTGCCGCGGCGCAGGCAGCGCCGGCCGCTCCGCAGCAGGCCGGCTTCGTCTGGTGGGAGGGCGAAGCCTTCGCGCAGACCAACCTGCCCGACCCGGACGCGCCATTCCCGGGCGACATCACGGAGGCGGAGAGCGACAAGCTGTCCGGCGGGAGCTGGCTCTACACGCAGGGCCCCGAGTCCGACACGCCTTACTTCGTCGAGTACCGGGTCGAAGTGCCGGAGGCCGCCACCTACAACTTCTGGGTGCGGAAGTTCTGGCGGCACGGCCCGTTCCGCTGGCGGTTCGACGAGGGCGAATGGGCCGTCTGCGGGCGCGACATCGCCCTGCATGACGAGACCTACCTGCGCAAGTTCATCGGTGCCAACTGGGTCTACCTCGGGCAGGTATCGCTTGGGGAGGGCCAGCACGCGCTGAGGGTCGAGATGCTGGGCAGAACCGGCGGAGGGTGCCTGGATTGCTTCGTGCTGATCGACGGCCCGTTCGTCCCGCACGGCAAGCTCAAGCCGGGGGAGAAGGCCGGCCTCGCCCCGACCGGGTACTTCGCCTGGGAGCCCCAGGCCGATCCGCTGTCAGATGACTGCCCCATCGACCTGCGGCACCTGAACGAAGCGGAGGCGGGGCAGGACGGCTTCGTCCGGCGCGAGGGCAACGGCTTCGTGCTGGGCGGCGGCGAGCCCGTGCGCTTCTGGATGGTCCAGGGCGACGCGCTGATGCAAATGAAGGACCCGATGGTCGACTACTGGGCCCGCCGCCTGGCCAAGTACGGCGTCAACCTGGTCCGCCTCGGCATGTTGGACCTGTTCCGGGACTGGAAGGAAGGCGACACGGACGCGTTCCGCCGCAAGCTGGACCGGCTGCACTACCTGGTCTCCGCGCTCAAACGCGAAGGCATCTACGTCTACCTCGGACACCTGTGGTGGCACACTACTTCGCTGCCCGTGGAGGGGGCGTTCGGCCTGCTCTACTTCGATCCGGACGGCCGGCGCATGTACCTGGACTGGGTCGACGCGCTGGTCAACACGCCCGACCCGTACACCGGCCTGCCCATGTCGCAGGACCCGGCCGTGGCCTTCATCGAGATTCAGAACGAGACCTCGCTGTTCTTCTGGACGTTCCGGCCGGAGAGCATGACCGTGCCGCACCGCGAGGCCATGGAGCGCCAGTTCGCGGAGTGGGCGGCCCGCAAGCACGGCTCCGTCCAGGCGGCGCTTCAGGCGTGGGGACCCGAGAGGCCGCCGTCTGCCGTCTCGGAAGTCTCCGGTGATCACCCCGAGGACGGCCGGCTGGGCCTCTATCCGGCCGGCCACCTCACCCTCAACGATTGGGCCGCCGCTCAACGCAATCCGAAGCGCGCCGGGGATCAGCTCCAGTTCATGACCGAGTTCCAGCGGCGCTTCTACGAGGAGATGATCCGCGCCTGGCGCCAGGACCTGGGGGTCAAAAACCTCATCACGTGCAGCAACTGGAAGACGGCCGACCCCCGCAACCTCGGCGTGCTCGAGCGCTACCTCTACACGGCCGGGGACGCGATCTGCCGCAACGTCTACTACGACGTGGAGTATGACCCGCGTCAGGAGCGCTTCTACGCCGTCGACGCCGGGGATACCTATGCCGACTACAGCGCGCTCAAGCCGCCTATGTTCCCCGCGCCGCTGACGGTCGCGCACGTCGGGGACCACCCCGAGATGTACACCGAGAACAACTGGTGTCGCCCGAACCGCTACCGCGTGGAGTGGCCCTTCCTGGTGGCTACATACGGCTCCATGATCGGCATGGACGGCTGGACGTTCTTCGCGCTGGACACGCCGCTCTGGACCAGCCAGATGAGCGTGTGGGAGGTCAACTGCCCCAGCGTGCTCGGCCAGTTCCCCGCGTCGGCGCTGATGTTCCGAAAGGGCTACGTGCAGGAGGCGCCGCCGGCGGTAACCGAACGGATGTCGCTCCAGGACCTCTACAAGTTCGGGCAGTCCGCGCTCTTCGAGCTCACGGGCAGGGACGCCCTTTGGGTCTCGCGCATCGGGGACCTGGAGGGCGCCGCCAGCAAGGCCGAGATGCGCGCCGACCGGCTGGCCTTCTTCGTCGGCAAGGTCAACCGCGTTCTGACCGACGGTCCCGGCGGCCTGGAGATCAGCCCAGAGCTCGACGCGTGCATCGACCACGAGGCGCAGCGCGTGCGGAGCCTGACCGGCCAGCTTCAGTGGGACTACGGCACGGGCCTCGTCACCGTGGACGCGCCGCAGGCGCAGGGCGCGTGCGGGTTCCTGAAGGAAGCGGGTTCTGTCGAGCTCGGAGACGTGACGATCGATTCCGGCAACGAGTACGGGGCGATCCTGGTCGTTTCCCTGGACGGCAAGCCGATTGCGGAGTCTGAGCGGCTGCTCATCCAGGCCGGCACGGAGGACTGGCCCTACGGCTTCCGAACGGAGCCCGTCGACGGCAAGAAGCGGATCGCGGACCTGGGCGGCTACCCGCCCAACGTGCAGGAAGTCCGTGCCCTTGTGACCCTGAGGAACGCCGCCCGGCGCGCCGTGCAGGTGCTGGACGGCAACGGGTATCCGTCGGGACGGGCAGCGCGCGTCATCCGCGAGGGGGACGGGCTCGTCATCATCCTGCCGGAGGATTCCCTCTACACGCTGGTCGAATAGCGGCAATGGTTTGGCGGCGCGTTTGAACCGGCCGCGGCACGCAGGGCTGCCGCACGTGAGGCTAACTGAGCTGCTTCGTGAGGTTGTTGGTGAACTCGCCCAGCTTGCGGTAGCCCATGCCGAAGTAGATGTGCTGCGCGGGGTAGTTGGTCGTGCCGGTGGCTATCCTGCTCAGAACGGCGCCGCGTTCCTTGACTTCGGCGGCCCACAGGTTGACCAGGACGGTTCCGATCCCCCTGCGCCGGTAGTCAGGGTCGGTGCCCGGGGTGAAGCCCGCCCGGCCCTCCGAGCTGACGCGCACGAATCCGATGAAGCCGACCACGCGATCCGCGTCCGCCCCCACCAGGACCGGCAACGGATCGTCTCTCTCCAGGTTCGGGCGGTAGATGTCGTGCCACCAGTGCGAGAAATGGCTCTCCTGCAGGGCAACGAAGGAGTCTCGGTCGCGCTCCTCGTAGTACCTGACATGGACCCCTTCCCGCCGCAGCCTGTCCCTGGCCTGCACGACTTCGTCGCGGAGGCGGAAGTCGGCGAACCGCAGCTCCAGTTGCATCTGGAAGGGCTCCGGCTTGTAGCCCCGCTTGACCAGGAACCTGAACCCCAACGAATCGGGCAGCATGGACAACCCCGCTATAGCCGGGCTGT
>CAZSET010000174.1:0-2466 GCA_964605915.1 uncultured candidatus Brocadiaceae bacterium
CTGCGGCGAAATCCGCTCCGTCGCGGCCACGGGTCATTCTGTTAGAGGCTCTTAGTCGGTGCAGTATCCGGCCGGCCATTCGGGGCCGACCCGACCGCGAAGGACCCTCTCGTAGACCTTCAGCGTCCCTTCGGTCAGCACGTCCGCGTTGAAGTACCTTCTGATGCGCTCCTGGCCCTGCCGGAGCATCTGCTGTGCCTGCTGCGGATCCCCCGCCAGCCGGACGATGCCTTCGGCCAGTGCGCGCGCGCTCCTGATCGGCACCACGATGCCCGTCCGCTCCGGCACGACCACCTCCCGGACCCCCCCGGCGTCGGTGGCTACGATGGGGCAGCCGCTCGCCGCGACCTGGGGCAAAGTGCTGCAAATCCCCTCTTCAGAGCTGCTCAGCGCGAAGAGGTCGAGCATGCGGATCAGCTCCGGCACGTCCCACCGGAAGCCCGTCATGACGAGCCGGTCGGCCATGCCCAGCGCTTCCGCATCGGCCAGCGTGCGCTCGCGCAGCGGCCCCGAACCGACGATGACGACCCAGAGGTCCGGAATCTCGCTCCGCACGATGGCGCAGGCTTCCAGCAGGTTCCGATGGTCCTTGTGGCCGACCAGCGCGCCGATGTTGCCTACCACGAAGGCGTCGTCGGGAATGCCCAGGCTCGCCCGCAGGCCCGGCGCCGGCGGCACGTCCGTGAACCTTTTCAGTTCGGTGGCGCTGTGAACGGGGAAGACGCGCCACTCGGGCACCCCCGCCCCCACCAGCGTGTCCTTGACGCGGTTGCTGGTGGAGATATAGGCGTCCGTGCCGGCGAGGTACTTGAGCTTGCCCAGTCCGAGCAGGCGTTTCCCGACCGCGAACTCGATCCTCCGGTGGGCGACCACTTTGCAGTGCGCCATGCACAGGTGAGACGCCAGCAGGATGAGGGTGTGGGCGTGGGCCGTGTGGGAATGAAGGATGTTGAAGCTGCCTGCGCGCGCCATCCGCGCGATCTGCCGGGCGGCGGGCAGGTCGACCTCGCCCCTCATGCGCAGGTCTCGAACGTCCAGCCCGGCCTTGCGCAACCGCCTGGCGGCCAGGGCCCCACGCTGCACCACTGCGGCGCACGGGATCCCGCGCCGCCGAAGGCCGCCGGCCAGCAGCATCATCTGCCTTTCGCCCCCGCGCCAGCCGCGCTGGTCGTCGACATGGAGCACGTGGGGCTGGACGTCGGCTCGCAGCATAGGGACGTGCAGTTGCTCGGGTTCAGATGGTCGGCCGCAGCAACAGTCCTGGCCCGGCCGGCGAAGATCGGCACGGCCCTCTCAGCACTCGCCTTCGAGGGACGTCAGGTATTCCGCAACCAGCGTGTCATAATGGGCGGTGTGGCGGAACGCTTCGAGCGCCAGCGCGAAGTGTGTATCTTCCGACAGTTCGCAGTCGTTCTGCTGCAGCTCCTGCGCCACGGCGTCGTATTCTCCGGGATTGGTGACCGCGGCGACGTGGGTGTAATTCTTCGCTGCGGAGCGGATCAGACTCGGGCCGGCGATATCTATGCTCTCGACGCTGGGTATGGACTCCGTGCCGGATTCTGCGATGACGTCGACCAGGCCGTAGAGGTTGACCACGACCATGTCTATGAGGCGAATGCCGAGCCGTTGCATCTGCTCCAGGTGGGATTCATCGTGCCGTTGCGCCAGCACGCCGGCGTGGATCTTGGGGTGCAGAGTCCTGACAAAGCCGTTCAGGACATCGGGGAAGCCCGTGTACTCCGCCACGTCCACCACGTCAACGCCGCCTTCGTTCAGCAGTCGGCCGGTGCCGCCGGTTGCAATCATCTCTATGCCGAGAGCCCCAAGCCTGCGGGCGAACTCGACGATTCCGGTCTTGTCCGAGACGCTGATCAGTGCCCTCTCTATTCTCGCCACTTGCTCACTCTCCGTTGTCTCAGGGATGGCGCTGCGCCGCCGACCCGATGAAGGGATTCTCGATCCGCTCCTCCCCGACTGTGGTCCCTTCCCCGTGACCGGGCCATATCGTTGTTTCGTCCGGCAGCGTGAGGATCCTTTGCCTGATGGAGGCAGCCAGTTCTTCCGGATCGCCGCCCGGCAGGTCGCTTCTGCCCACGCTGCGGCGGAAGATCAGGTCGCCGCAGAAAAGCTGCGGCGGGCTCTCGTCCGGGGCCAGCAGGCAGACCCCGCCCGGCGTGTGCCCGGGCGTTTCGATGACCCGGAGCGCAACGGAGCCGAACCTGAGTTCCTGGCCGTCCTCCAGCAGGACGTCCGGCGCCGGCCCGCTTGCTGACCCGCCGAAGAGCGCCGTCAGGTTTGCGACCGGATCAGTCAGCCGATCGGCGTCCCGGGCGCCGACGCACAGCAGCGCGTCGGGAAACGCGGCCTTCAGGGCTGCGTTGGCGCCGATGTGATCGACGTGCCCGTGCGTGTTGATCAGTAACCGGGGCACGATTCCCTCCGTGCGGCAGCGCTGCACGATCCGGT
>CAZSET010000174.1:2476-8793 GCA_964605915.1 uncultured candidatus Brocadiaceae bacterium
CCCTCCGCGCCCGGGTCGATCACGACGCCCTCCTCGCCCTCGTCGTCTCTGACCAGGTAGGCGTTGGACGCCAGCGGCCCGACTTCCAGGCGGATGATAAGCACGTCTCTCGTCGCTCCTCAGCGGAAGAGCCGGGAGGGCTATCCCGGTCCGTAGAACTCGTTCACGACTTGCTCGACGTCGCAGGGCTTGCTTTCGCCCTGGGGCGCGGCAGGCATGCCGAGCACGGTCATCTCCTTCAGCGGATCTTCCTCGGGATCGCTGGCGTGGGCACGATTCTGCAGCACGTTCTGCCCGTAGACGCGCCGCAGCTCTTTGAGGCGTTCGCGGATCACGGTCAGGGCGTTGTGCCCGGAGTAGAGGATGGCCATGCACTGGGACGCTTCCCCTTCCTCGATCGGCTGGCCCGTGGCGGGGTCCTTGCCCGTCATGTAGCGGATAAGCTCGTCGAACTCCACCTGCGCGTTCAGGTCCTTCAGCTCCTCGACCAGCTTCTCGTAGAGGGACTCCGGCGGGTCGAGATCGGTGAGTTCTCGTCCGAGTTCCTCGAACAGGCGGCTGACGACGGGAGGTTTCATCCGGCCGGGCTGCGGCTCTGCGTCCGACATGGCCTCAGCGGTTCTGACGGCCGCCAGGGCGTTCTGCGGGTTGAACGCTGCCTCCGGGTCCGCGCCCATTCGCGCGACGGCCTCTCCGGCCAGCACGCGGGCGCGGGACACTATCTGACGGGCCCGCTCGGCGATCATCCCTTTAAGCTGCTCGCGGAACTGGGGGAGCTTCAGTGCATAGAACTCCTGCGCCTCCTCCGCACTCAGCTCCAGGACCCTCATGGCCGTCATGCGCATGCCGGTGCGGGCGAAGAAGTCGATCAGGTTGCCGGGCATGGGGTCGCGGTGGCGGAAACTCTCCGGCTTCAGCACAACCATGGACGTCTCGGCCGTCTCGGGCTCGATGTCGTCCAGCGCACCGAGCACGAATCCCCCGTCGCTGTAGGCGTACTTGCGAAACAGCTTCAGGTGCGCCTCGACCATCTGGGACGTGGTTCCGGTCAGGACGGCCGGCTCGAAGAAGCTGTTCTGAGGCGTGGGATCCTCCGCCTTCTGGAGCGCCTTGTACTTGCTCAACAGCCGCCGCCTGGCTTCGTAGGCGGGATCCTGTTCCAGTGCCGCGCTGTCCTCGCGGAAGAACTCCCCGAAGGTCCCGCGCACGTTGTCGCCGCGCACGTGCTGGCCGATGTGGCCGACCGCTTCGGTGATGTCGCGCACGGCGTTCGGCCCGGCCAAAACCAACAGCGTGAGGCGGTTCGAGATGCCTCGCACGTTCGGCTTGCCGAAGTTCTTGATAACGTACTCGATGATGAGTTTCTGGTAGCGCAGCGGGACGTGCCGCTGGGCGGGATCGTAGATGGCATCGCAATATTCCTCTATGAAGCCGCTTTCCGGCCGCGGGGCGTAGATGCGGGCGGCGACCAGCTTGACGTTCGCCCACAGCAGCCGGGCCAGTATTCCGCCGGTGCGGCTCTTGTGCAGGCTGTACGGGGTGACGAGCGCGTAGGCCAGCTCGCCCTGGTCCCATTGTGATTGCGACATGGCTCGCGACAGGCCTTCCTGAGAGGGATTCCCGCTCGAAGCAGCGGACCACAGTGGCCACGCCAGAGCCCGACCGGCACTATAGCAAACGGGCTCAAACCGTGCAAGCGGTCCGGGTGCGACGCATCTTCTCCGACCGTCCGTCAGGCGCGTCTGGCTGCCCATGGACGCGCCCCGGCCCATGCCACGCCGGGCCGCGAGGAGAACGTGTGGGAGTTCCGCTGGCCGCACCGCGAGCCGGGAACTTACGGCATCCACCGGGCCGTGCGAGACGGCCCCGAGCCAGCGGCCCTCCTGCTTGGGCCGAGTGGCTGAATCGGAACCGCCCGCCTCGCCGCTGGAGGCTCCTCTTCGACATCGAACGCCTTGCCCCGAGATTCCGGCAAAGTGAGAGTGGCGTGAGGGCCGCTCGCCCCCTATAATACCGAGCCCGTGCCCTTTAAGCCGCGCGGACTTCCGCGCGGGAGGCGAGTTCATGGCTGACCTGAAGCGTACGGACCTGGAATTGAGGGCCGAAAGGGCCATCCTGGTCCAGGCGTTTTCCCGTTCCGACCGCTACGACCCTGACCAGACCTTCGAAGAGCTGGAGAGCCTGGCGTGCACCGCCGGCGCGAAGGTCGTCGGGAGCCTCCGGCAGAGCCGCCCCCGTCCGCATCCCCGCCACTATCTGGGCAAGGGGAAGCTGTCGGAGCTGCGCGATCTGTGCGAGCGGCTGAAGCCCGACGTCGTGATCTGCGACGACGAGCTGAGCCCTTCGCAGGTCAAGACGCTTGAGGGCGCGCTCGGTACGAAAGTGGTGGACCGCAGCGAGGTGATACTGGACATCTTCGCCGCCCATGCGCGCACCAAGCAGGCGCAGCTCCAGGTCGAACTGGCGCAGCTCGAATACGAGTTCCCGCGCCTGGCCCGGATGTGGACCCACCTGGACAGGACGGCCGGCGGCACGCTGGGCGGGCCGGCCGGCGGCGGCATCGGCGTGCGAGGTCCGGGCGAGAAACAGCTCGAGGTGGACCGCCGGCTCGTCCAGAGGCGTATCCACGACTTGAAGAAGCAGCTTACCAAGATCGACAGGCGGCGACAGACCATGGTCGAGGGCAGGAACGACCGGTTCGCCACCGTCGCCCTGGTCGGCTACACGAACGCGGGCAAGTCCAGCCTGATGAACGCACTGACGCAGGCGGGCGTGTCGGTCAGGGATCGCCCGTTCGAGACGCTGGACACGCGCACGCGCCGCTGGCAGTTGCCCAACGGCGACGAGGTGCTGCTGAGCGATACTGTGGGCTTCGTGCGGAAGTTCCCCCACCACCTGGCCGCGTCCTTCCACGCGACGCTGGAGGAGGCGTTCGAGGCCGACCTGCTGCTGCACGTGGTCGATGCCGCCAAGCGCGAGGCCGAGCAGGAGATCAGCGCCGTCAATGAGGTCCTGGAGGACATCGGCTGCCGCGACAAGCCGACGATCTACCTGCTGAACAAGGTCGACCTGGTCGAGGACGAGTCCGAGGTGCCGCTGTTGCGGAAGCTGGTCGGCGACGTAGTCTGCACGAGCGCCGTCGCCGGTCGTGGGCTGGACGAGGTCAGGCGCCGCATCACGGAGGTGCTGGCCGCCCGCCAGGCGGAGGTCCGCGTACGCACCGACGCCGGCAACGGCCGCCTGCAATCGTTCCTGCACGAGACCGGCACCGTGCTGGACCGGCAGTACCAAGGCGAGACGATCGAGCTGACGGTGCGCATCGACCCGCAGTACGTCGGGCTGATTGAGCACATGGGCGGCGAGGTGGTCGAGGCGGGCGCTGAGGCGGAGCAAGGGCGTCCGGGGGAACCGGCCTGATCGCAGGCCCTGCGAGCCGGCCCGTCCCGTTGGTCAGTCCCTGGCGTCAGGGCTCTGCCGCTTACGCGGTCCGCGTGTGCTGGCCGGGGCGTGTTTTCTGAGGTGAAGCTGCCGCGCAAGAGGGGAGGAGATGAGCGAGAACGAGCAAGCGCGGCCGGGCTCCATGAATGTTTTCTTCCTCGGCATGGTCTCGCTCTTCACCGACCTGTCCAGCCAGATGATCTACCCGCTGGTGCCCGCGTTCCTGGCGGACATGGGCGTCTCCAAGAGCATCATCGGGCTGATCGAAGGCATCGCCGAGAGCACGGCCTCCCTGCTGCGAACGGTGTTCGGGCGCTGGTCGGACAAGGTGGGCAAGCGGAAGGTATTCATCTATCTGGGCTACGGCCTCTCGGCGGTCTCGAAGCCCTTCCTGTACTTCGCCCAGTCGTGGCCGCCGGTGCTGGGCGTCAGGTTTGCCGACCGCGTCGGGAAGGCCGTCCGAACTCCTGCGCGCGACGCGTTGATCTCCACCTCCATCAGCCCGGACAAGAAGGGCAAGGCGTTCGGCCTCCACAGGATGATGGACCGGCTCGGCGCCGTGGGCGGGCCGTTGCTGGCGCTGTTGGTCTTGTACCTGTTCCGCGATAGCGAGAGCCCCATCAGGTTGGTGTTTCTCTTCTCCTTCATCCCGGCGGCGCTGGCGCTGATCTTCGTTCCGTTCGCACGAGAGACTGCCCGAGAAGTCCGCAAAGAACGAGGCGGGCGCACGAGCGGCCTGAAGAGCGCCGGGTTCCTGATATTCCTGGTTTCCTCAATCGTGTTCACGCTGGGCAACGCCTCGAACGCCTTCCTGATCCTCAAGGCGAGGGAGGCCGGGCTGGCGGTCGCCATGATCCCGGCCATATGGATCCTCTACAACATATTCTGCTCGGTCTCCTCGCCCATCTTCGGCTCGCTTTCCGACCGGGTCGGGCGCGCCCCCGTCATCGTGGTTTCCTTCATTTACTACTCGATCGTCTACCTGTTGTTCGGCGTGTCGACCGAGCTCTGGATGGTTTGGGTGCTGTTCGGCGCGTACGGCATCTACTACGGCCTGTCGGACGGCATACTGAGGGCCTACATCGCGGACCTGGTCGAGGCGGACAACCGCGCCACGGCCTACGGCATATTCAACACGGGCATCGGGCTGGCGCTGGTGCCTGCCTCGATCATCTTCGGTGCCATCTGGGATGCGTTCGGCAGCAAGTGGGCCTTCTTCGTCTCGGCCGGATTCAGCATGCTGGGCTTCCTGATCTTCCTGCTCAGCCTGGCGATACGCGCCCGCAACGCACGGCAGACGGCCCGAGGCGACGGCTGAGAGGTCCCCGGATTGAGCCCCTTTCAGATGGCAGCGATAACCAGAAGGCGGGCTTTGCAGGGGCTGGCGGCAGTTGCCCTGCGCGCAGCCATGCCCGGGGCGCGTGTCCTGGCGGAGACGATGAGGTCCAAGCCTGAGGCGAAGGGCCCGAACATCGTCTTCATCCTCGCTGATGATCTGGGATCCAGGAAGGCCAACTGCAACGACGAGCTGACGCCCAACATCATGTCGATTGGGCAGGGGGGCCTCGATTTCCAGAACGCCTACGTGTGCGCTCCATTCTGTTCTCCCTCACGAGCCGGAGCTTTGACCGGCGTTTACCCCCAGCGGTTCGGCATTGACACAGTTCCCGACGGAGAAGAAGAAGGGATACCGGGGGACGTGCCCACAATAGCGGAGACGCTGCAGAAGGAGGGCTACAGCACGGCGATAGTGGGGAAATGGCATCTGTCAGAAAGGCCGGAGCAGCATCCGATGGCGAGAGGGTTCGACCAGTTCTACGGCTTCCTGGGGCGGGCGCTCTCGTATGCGGACCAGAGCATACCCGTATGGCACGGCAGGGAGAAGAAGGTAAGGGACATCCCGTACCTGACGGACTGGTTTGTGGACAGGGCCGTGGAGTTCATCAGATCGGCAAAGGCGAAGGGACGGCCCTTCTTCCTGTACCTGCCGTTCAATGCTCCTCACGGGCCCCTCCAGCCGCCGGACAAGCATTTGAGAAGGTTCTCCCACCTGGGTGCGGTGCGCGGGGAATACGTGGCATTGGTCGCCAGTCTGGATGAGGCCGTCGGGAAAGTGCTCAAAGAGATAGACGTTCAGGGGCTCACAGAGGAAACGGTGGTCGTCTTCTCCAGTGACAACGGCGACTGGGGCCAGCCCTCTTACGCGGGCCCGGACGCGAAGTTCAAGGGCGGCAAAGGTTCCCTCTACGAGGGAGGGATCAGAGTGCCCCTGAAGGTGCAGTGGCCGGGGCGTCTCCCCGCACGCGTGACTGTGGAGCACCCGGTCATGCTGATAGACCTGCCCCCCACGTTTCGCACACTGGGCGGGGGGACGCAAGAGGAGCGGGGCTATGACGGAGTGGACTTATTGGGGGACCTGGATTACGAGAGGCCCCTGTTCTGGAGGATGATGTCGCACAGGGGCACTCAGTGGGCGGTTCGTCGGGGAGACTGGAAACTCATCCGCCATGAGAGCACGCAGCTCTACAACCTGCGGCTGGACCCGGGCGAGCAACGGGACCTCGTTGAGGAACGCCCCCGGATGGCTCGCGAGCTGGAATCCCTTTACGCCGATTGGGATCGGGGTCTGGCCGATCCGAGATGGCTGACCAAGTTGCTGGAGAAAGCGAAGAGCGATCGCGATAGGCAGGAGCTGAGGGCCCGGTACTCCAGCAGGTGACGCGCGGCTGGCGCGCGCGGCCCGGGTCGGTTATAGTCCAAGGTTCGGTTTGTCTTCGTGCAGCTGTACAGGTTCGGAAGAGCGGCCGCGAGACCATTATCGCTTTTTCCCTTTTTTCGCGGGGCCGCTCCTCCCGGGAGGTAAAACGTGATGCCCACCA
>CAZSET010000175.1:0-8772 GCA_964605915.1 uncultured candidatus Brocadiaceae bacterium
CGCCAGAGGTCACCAGCCGTCACTGCCTTTTACACAGAATACTGGACGTTATCGAGCAAAGACTACGAAGCGCTTCCCCAAAGCGAGGAAACCTGGATATACCTGGCCATGAGCAACTTGATGTTGACTCGTTTGGGCACCGGCGCGCGATCGATCGCAGCTTGAGATTTTCCATACACATTCTAAGGCGCTATTGCAAAACCCCATCCTGGCTTCGGCCGGCTGCGCGCGCCGAAGGGCTGTGTCGGCCTGCATCGGCGATTCTGGCCTTTGAATCGCCTGCTTCGGCCTCCTTGCCCTCGACGCGCTCGCTCGGCCTCGGGCCGACGGAGCGGGTTCTGCAACAGCGCCTAGAGCGCCTCTCAGCCCCGAACTTCGGTCGGCTGGCTTAGACCCGCCAAGGTGAGGCCAGGAGGAGACAGTGTTGACAAAGCGCACCCTCAGGCGTAGAGTCATAGCCCGCCGGGCGGAGGTCATATGGGGAATCCTGGTTCGATCTGAAACGCACGGGCTCAGGTGCCATGGTGCCACGGGCAGATCCCGATCGAGACCCTTATTCTGAGGCGCCGCAATGGAACCGGTGAAGGTGGCAGTCGTGGGCGTAGGGACGATGGGCGTCCTGCATGCGGAGGCCTATTCCCGTAACCGGGCGGCGGAGCTCCAGGCCGTAGCGGATGTCCGTCAGGGGGTTGCCCGCAAGGTGGCGGAGCGATTCGGCGTGCGGGCTTTCGGCGACGTGCTCCAGATGCTGGACGAAACGGACGTAGAGGCGGTGAGCATCTGTACGAACGACGGACAACACACCGAGCCGGCTCTGGCATGCTTCGCCGCCGGAAAACATGTTCTGCTCGAGAAGCCCATCGCGACAACGCTGCCGGACGCCGAGGAGATCATTCGGGCGGCCAAGCAGGCCGGGGTCAAGTTCCTGGTGGGGCAGATCGTCCGTTTTGACCCGGCCTATTCGCACGTCAAGACGCGCCTGGATAGTGGCGAGCTGGGCGAGCTCGAAGCCGTGTACGCCCGACGGCTCAACCATCTCGGATCGCAGGATACCCTCCAGGGGCGCATTTCGGTTCTCAGCTTCCTGGGTGTGCACGACTTCGATTACGTGCGGTGGCTGAGCCAGAGCGAGCCGGTGCGCGTCCACACTGAATCCGTGGCGAAGGTGCACAGGGCGGCCGGACACGACGTTGAGGATCACACCTTCACCTTGATCCGGTTTGCCAACGGCGTGGTCGCGTGTGTCGAGGCCGGCTGGGTGCTACCCGATTCCCATCCGCGCAAGGCCGATTTCAAGCTGGAGGTGATAGGCACGCGAGGGATGGCCCAGGTTGACCTGCTGGGGGGAAACCTCGCGGTGTGCACGGAGCGAGGGTGGGAATTGCCGCCGATGGGCCAGGCGCTCGATGCGGAAATAGCCCACTTCATCAACTGCATCTTGGACGACGGCCCGCCGCTCGTCAGCGGCGAGGACGGGCGCGAGGCGCTTCGTCTATCGCTCGCCGCGCAGGAATCGGCCAGAACAGGACGCATTGTTGAGCTGTGACCGGCTCGCAAGGCTGTCCTCGCCCCCGACCACCGCAGATCGCCCCGGACTCTCAGCCTCTCCGCCCAGGGGCACCCCGTAGGTTAACAGGCTGGTTGCGTTCGTACCCCGAATGCAACGCACTAACCAGGACCATATGTGATGTGGCCGGGCATCTCGGCCGCCCAGCCCAGCCACGCCATTGTGACGTTGGAGCGCGGCGACGGCGACGGGGGCCAACTGTTGAACGGGAGTGGCTGTTGGCGTAGACTCCACCGGCAGGTACTGACATGTTGCGGAGTCGATGCCGGGGCCAGCGATGGTGTCCGGAGGATCGGGCGTTTACGTCGAACCGGCGGAGGTGCTGTCATGAGTCATGAGTCAGGGAAGTACGGTTTAGCGGTGTGCGTGCTCGCAGCTCTTGCCTGCGGCCTGGCAAGCCAGGCGGCTGCTCAGGTAGATGTGCCGCCGGAGGGACAAGCCACGTGGCAGCTTGAAGGGGCGCTTCGCGAGGCTACCCCGACGCGCGAGCGCATCTCCATGAGCGGGATGTGGCAGTGGCAGCCGGCCGGGGACGCGATGGACAGCGTGCCGGCCGACGGCTGGGGCTACCTCCAGGTCCCAAGCCCATGGCCGGCAGGCGGCCGCAGGGGCGGCGGCCCGTCGTTCTACCCGAACCCGGCCTGGGAGGAAGGCCAGTTGCGGGACGTCACCGCAGCCTGGTATCAGGTTGAGGTAGCCGTTCCCGCCGAATGGTCCGGCCGGCGCATCGCGCTCTCCGCGGAGTTCGTGAACTCCTTTGCCACGGTCTACGTGGACGGCCGGAAGGTGGCCGACATGCGGTTCCCGGCGGGCGAGGTGGACCTCACTTCGCTGTGCCGTCCGGGCCAGAAGCACACGCTGAGCATGCTGGTCATCGCCATGCCCCTGCAGGCCGTCATGATGTCCTTCAACGACAGCGATGCGGCCAAGGAGGTGCGGGGCCAGGTGGGTCGGCGCGGCCTGTGCGGCGACGTCTACCTCCTGGGGACCCCTCAGGAAGCCCGCATCAGCCACGTGAGGATCGTGACGTCCACGCGCAAGTGGCAGATCAAGTTCGACACGGCTCTGGACGGGGCCGATCCGCGGGCCACGTACGCCCTGCGCGCCCAGGTCAAGGATGGGGACGAGACGGTCAAGGAGTTCACGAGCAAACCCTTCCGGGGCGCCGACGTCTCGAACGGTCGCATTGCGGTCACTGAAGATTGGCATCCCGAGAAGCTCTGGGACATCCACACGCCCGGGAACCAGTACGACGTGACGCTCTCGCTTCTGGACGGGGATGGGCGGCTCCTGGACGAAGCGCTGCCCGAGCGGTTCGGCTTCCGGGAGTTCTGGATCGACGGGCGGGACTTCTACCTGAATGGCAGTCGCATATTCCTGTCTTTCACCCGGAGCCAGCCGGGCTGGACCTACGAAAGCGCCCGTGAGACCCTGGAACGCCGCAAGGGCATCGGGATCAACTTCGTCGCCGCCGGCGGGTTCGGCTGTCAGCCGGGGGCCCACGTGAGCTTCGAGGGAGTCCTCCGGGCCGCAGATGACATGGGGACGCTCGTCGCCCTCACCCAGCCTCACATGGGGCATTACGAGTGGGACGCGCCCGACGCCGACGAGACGAACGGGTACGCCGTGCACGCGGAGTTCTACACCCGCGTGGCGGGGAACCATCCGTCCGTCGTCTTCTACGCGACCAGCCACAACGGGTGCGGCTACACCGAGGACATGAACCCGGACCTGATCGACGGTCTGGTGGACAGGTCGGCGTGGTCGCGCGGGCGCAACACGGAGCACGCCCTGCGGGCGGAAGCCATCGTGAAGCGCTTCGATCCCGACCGCATCCTCTATCACCATGCGGCGGGCAACCTGAGCGCCATGCACACGAGCAACTTCTACGCCAACTGGGTCCCCATCCAGGAGATGAGCGACTGGTTCGAGCACTGGGCCACGGTCGGCGTCAAGCCCCTGCATCTCAATGAGTACGGCGTGCCCTATCCCTGGGACTGGAGCATGTATCGCGGGCTGTACAAGGGCAACCGGGTGTTCGGCAGCGCCGTAGTGCCTTGGGAGTTCTGCCTGGCGGAGTGGAACGCTCAGTTTTACGGGGACTCAGCTTACCGGATCAGCGAGCGGGAGGAGACGAACCTGCGCTGGGAGGCCCAGAAGTTCCGCGACGGCGCCCTCTGGCAGCGCTGGGACTACCCCTACCGGCTGAATTACGCGCATCCGGAGCGTGAGGGTGTCTACTCGATGTACGTCACCGACAACTGGCGCGCCTTCCGCACCTGGGGGCTGTCGTCGAACGATCCGTCGGATTACGCAAACCATGCTCCGGAGGCCCTCATCCGCAACAACATGCCGCTTCTGGCGTACATCGGCGGCAAGCCGAAGGCCTTCACGAGCAAGGACCATAACTTCTTGCCCGGTGAGAGTGTCCAGAAGCAGCTCATCGTCATCAACAACTCGCGCGAGACGGTCACGGCTGACTGCCGGTGGTCGCTCGGACTGCCCCGCCCGGTCAGCGGCGCGCGGACGATTACGTTGCCGACCGGCCGCCAGGAGCGCATCCCGCTCACGTTCGAGCTGGCGGCGAACCTGGCGGCCGGGCAGTACGTGATCGACGCGACGGTCAAGTTCAGCAACGGCGAGACGCAGGATGACAGCTTCGCCATTGACGTGGTGCCCGTGCCGAAACCCGTGGATGCAGCCGGGCGGGTCGCCCTGTTCGACCCGGTGGGCGACACGTCCGTCATGCTGAAGGAACTGGGCGTCGCCTTTGATGCGGTGGGCCCGGACGCGAGCCTGGCCGGCTACGACGTCTTCATCGTCGGCAAGGGCGCTCTGACGCTGGCCGGGCCGGCGCCGGACATCTCGCGTGTGCGCGCCGGCCTGAAGGTCGTCATCTTCGAGCAGACGGGCGAAGTGCTCGAGAAGCGCTTCGGTTTCCGCATCGCCGAATACGGCCTGCGCAGGGTCTTCCGGCGGGTGCCGGACCATCCGCTGCTGGCGGGCATCTCCGACGAGCACCTCTGGAACTGGCGGGGCGAGGCAACGATTCTGCCGCCGCGGATCGAGCACGACCTTAACTACTCCATCGTCCTGGAATGGTGCGGCATTCGCGTTCCGCGAGTATGGCGCTGCGGCAACCGGGGCAACGTGGCCTCGGCCCTGATCGAGAAGCCGGCCGCGGGCGACTTCCTGCCGATCCTCGACGGCGGCTATGCCCTCCAGTACGCAACGCTCATGGAGCATCGCGAAGGCAGGGGCATGGTGCTATTCTGCCAGACGGACGTGACCGGCCGCACCGAGACCGACCCGGCGGCTGAGGCCCTGGCACGCAATATCGTGCGCTACGTCTCGGCCTGGCAGCCAGCGCCGCGCCGCGCGGTCGTCTACGCGGGCGAGGAGGCCGGACGTCAGCACCTGGAGGCGACGGGCCTCTCGGTGGCGCCCTACGAAGGCGGGAGCCCCTCCGCCGACCAGGTCCTCGTGGTCGGCCCGGGCGGCGCGCAGCAACTGGCCCGGAGCGCGGCGGCCGTCAAGGACTGGGTCCGGGCCGGCGGCCACGTGCTGGCCGTCGGGCTGACGGGCGAGGAGGCGAGCACGTTCCTGCCCGTGAGCGTCCGCACGAGCCCGGCGGAACACATCGCCGCCTACTTCGAGCCGTTCGGCGTGGCCTCGCCGCTGGCGGGCGTCTGCCCGGCCGACGTGCATAACCGCGATCCGCGGGAGCTGCCGCTCGTCTCGGGCGGCGCGACGCCCGTCGGCAACGGCGTGCTGGCGAAGGGGGAGGGCGCGAACGTGGTCTTCTGCCAGCTTGCGCCCTGGCACCTTGACTACTCGGGCGAGAAGATGAACATCAAACGGACCTTCCGCAAGTTCTCCTACGCCACCACGCGGATGCTGGCGAACATGGGCGCGGCGGGTGAGACGCCGCTGCTGGATCATTTCAGCAGGCCGGTGGAGGTCTGGGTGGACCCGCTCGCCCAGTTCCGCGGCACCATGCGGATCGAGCACGGCGACCGGGCCGTTGCGCTGCCCGACCGCTGGCGAGGCCTGCCACTTCTGTCGGGCCCGGCGCCGGAAGGCTGGACCGAGCCCGGCTTCGACGACTCGGCATGGCGCAGCATCGACGTGCCCGGCTTCTGGGAAGACCAGTTCGATGACTTGGTGAACCTGGACGGCACCTTCCTCTACCGTGTGAAGTTCACGGTGCCGCCAGAGATCGCCCAGGGAGAGTCGCTCCTGGTGCTTGGTGCAATCGACGACGAGGACCGCACCTACTTGAACGGCAAGCTCGTCGGTTCCGTCACGCAACAGACAAACCCCAATGACCACTGGGAGGCGCCGCGGCGTTACCGCCTGCCTGCCGGCACGCTGGTCGCCGGCGAGAACGTCATCGCCGTTCAGGTCGAGGACGTGCGCCAAATGGGCGGGATCATGGGCTTCGAGACCGCGCCCGATATTGCGCCGGTGCAGACGAAGGGCAAGCAGCGCTGGCTGGACGGCCTCTACCTCGACGTGCCGGAGGAATGGGACGACCCGTACCGGTTCTTCCGCTGGTGATGGCAGGCTTTCGATAGCGGACACCCGTCGGCTGCGAACTGACTCACGAACGGAGGCGGTGCGTCGACGAACGCAGTGCCAAAGAGGGACACGGTCATGGATGCTCCGCTTGGCGTATCGCTGGATTGGTTCGAAGAGTGGCGCAGGCGAACGGGCGAGGATCCGCCTCAGTTCAGCGCGCTCCCCTCGACGGCCGATCTCCCGCCGCTGCTGCAGTTCGAGGACGGCCGCCCCGTGAAGACGCCTGCGGAGTGGCAGCAGCGACGGGCCGAGCTGAGGGCATTGCTGGAACGGTACATGTGGGGACGCGCTCCCGAGACTGCCCCCCGCATCTCAGCCGCGGAGGTCACGGTTGAAGAACGCGAGCGCGGCATGATCAGAAGGAAGATACGTGTCGGATTCGACACCCCGCCCGTCATGTCCATCTACGCGGAGATCGAGATTGAAACGTTCACACCTGAGGGCAGGGGACCGTTCCCCGTGTTCCTGACGCAGTCCAATCATCGGGCATGGGCCATGGTGGGCGTGTCGCGCGGATACGTGGGGTGTGTGTATCCGGCGGCGGACGGCACCGATCAGTCCTGCCTGTTCGTTGATGCGTATCCCGACAGGGACTGGGCTGCGATACTGCGGCGAGCCTGGCTGGCGGGGCGCGTGCTGGACTATCTGTTCACTTTGGACGAAGTGGATCAGGACAAGGTGTGCATCACCGGCCATTCACGCAACGGCAAGCAGTCACTGATCGCCGCAGCCATTGACGAGCGCATCACAGCCGTTGTTGCCAGCAGTGCCGGAGACCCGTGCAGTGCGCCCTACCGCTTTCATTCCGAGGCGGGACTTGTGTGCAGCATTGAGCACGTTACGAGAGGGCAGCCGCACTGGTTCCATCCGCGTCTGCGCTTCTTCACCGGGCGCGAGCACAAGCTGCCCGTCGACGCGCACGCTTGTCTTGCCCTCATCGCGCCCCGTCACTGCCTGTTGTCAACCGCGTTGAACGACGGCTGCGAATCGTCCTTTGCCGTGGAGCGTGCCGTGCGGGCCGTGCGCCCTGTGTATGACCTCCTCGGCGCTCCCGATGCACTGAGGATCCGCTGGCGTCCCGGCGCCCATGAGACCTGCGCCGAAGATGCTCACAGCTACTTCGACTGGTTCGACCGGGCCTTCGGCCGCGGCACACGGGAGTTTCCTGATGAGTTCCTCTATCACTTTGACTGGGATACGTGGCGTGAGGGGGCAGGCGACGTCCCGGACGCACCTTCAGACACCCGCGGTGCCATTGCGTGGAGCCTGGGAGACGAGCCGCCTGCCGCTGTGGCCTGGGACATGGGCTACGGCAAGGAAACCGCCCACGATGCGCTCATGCTGGCGCGTCTGGAGACGCCCGCAGACGTGGAGCGGCTGCCCGTGCAGTTCGGCGACTATCTTGCCGGTGACCTCTACGTGCCGGCAGCCTTGGAAGAGACGCCGCCGGCGGTGATCTGGCTGCACCCGCTGTCATACCCGCAGGGCTACAGGGGACATTATGCCGGGGACGGCAGCATCGAGCCGATCTTCATACAGTTGGCACGGCGGGGCATTGCCTGCTTCGCCTTCGACCAGCTTGGCTTCGGTCGTCGCATCCGGGAGGGCACGTCCTTCTACGAGCGTTATCCGCGCTGGTCGAAACTGGGTTGCATGGTGCATGACGTGCGCGCGGCCGCAGATTCTCTGCTCAAGGGCGAGGGGCGTTTCGACTTCACCGTGTCTCCCAGGTACAAGACGGAAGTACCGGATGTGGACGCGGATCGGCTGTTCTGTCTGGGTTACTCCATCGGCGGCATGGTGGCTTTGTATGCCGCTGCTCTGGATGAGCGTATTGCCGGCGTGGCTTCTTTCTGCGGTTTCACGCCTCTGCGCACGGACACGGATGACAAGCCCACCGGCGGCATCCGGCGCTGGTGGGAATGGTACAATACTCAGCCGCGGCTGGGCCTGTACCACAAGCGCGAACAGCATCTGCCTTTTGACTTTGAGGACATTCTGTCCCTGATAGCGCCGCGGCCCTGCCTGATCAGCTCGCCGCTGCACGATCGCGATGCGGACTTCGACGAGGTGAAGGCATGCGTGCAACGTGCGGCATCGGCATGGGAGGAGGCCCCTCCGGGACGCGGTCTGACTCATCTGGCCCCCGACACGTACAACCGCCTTCATCAGTCGGACTACGACACTTTCTTTGCGTGGCTGGATAAGGTGCTGTAGCTCGAGCCGCCGCCGTGAGTGTGGGTGGCCTCCAGGCCGCAGATCCGGCAGCGGCCCAGGCCGTATGGAGGGCCCGCCGTGGCCGGCAAGGAGAGCGAAAGGTCAGCCTCCTGACAGGACGAGGGTGAACCTGCGGCTCGCCTCCCTGGAATGCATACCGGGCCAGCCCCCACCTGCACAGGCCATCTCGGTGTTCCTCCTTGTGTTTCAGCCCGCCCCGGTGCTCAGGAACTTCCGGGCACGGTGCGGGGGGCTGATCCCTGTGCTCTTATCTTCGCAAGCGCCGCGCCCGCCTCGGCCAGGTACTCGCAAGTGGTCGCCAGCTTCTCGCGCTTCATGAATTCATCCACGGGTAGGCTCGGGTCGGACGATGTCACGATCCACATGAGATCCTCGGGGTGCCAGTC
>CAZSET010000176.1:0-8650 GCA_964605915.1 uncultured candidatus Brocadiaceae bacterium
CGCGCCTTCCCGCCGCAGTAGGATTCAGGCAGTGCACAGCGCCGCCGCCGTCGCGCCCGCCGCCGGGCGCCACGTCGTAACCCTCCTGGTAAGGTTGCCAGCCCGTGGCCGCGCCCTCGTGGACCTGCTCGAACCCCGGGCCGGCGAGCAGATTGGCGCCCTCGAAGTCTGCGGTCCTCAGAACCTTGACAATCGGTTCCATGGCTCGCGTCCTCCCGGCGGACAGAACCGCCAGTGCAAGGCAGGCCATCGACAGCAGGCGCATCGTTCCGGTTCCTCCCCAATCGCGGGACTCGCAGACACATGATGGCCGGCCGGCCGTGCCGGGTCAAGGACGTTACGCCCAGCGCACAACCGACGCAAATCTTGTCCCCGGGGTCGGCGCTGTGCTATGTTACCCGCCGGAGCCCGACGGAGCTTCCACTTTTGCTTCCGAGGCGCTCTCTGGCGGGCAGTTCCAGTTTCGTCGCAGACGGCGTGCGCGGAGGTGCTCCATGGCACGGCAGCAGGACAGCTTTGTGCGCGGGGCCGGCGTCATTGCGGCGCTGACCCTGCTGAGCCGCCTGCTGGGCCTGGTGCGTGACTGCGCGTGTGCTGCGTTCTTCGGCGTCGGCATGGTCTGGGACGCGTTCAGTTTCGCGTTCCGGATCCCGAACCTTTTCCGCCGGCTCTTCGGAGAAGGGGCACTGAGCGCGGCCTTCATCCCGGCCTTCACGGAGCATCTCGAGCTGCGATCGAGGGAGGAAGCGCACCAGCTCGCCGCGAGGATCGCAGGGGCACTCCTTCTAGTCCTGGTGGCGCTCCTGATCGCCGGCGAGGCCCTGGCGCTGTCGCTGCTGCGCTGGGGCGGGCTGAGCGCGCGCTGGCGACTCGCCCTCGGCCTGACGGCCGTGATGCTGCCTTACATGGTTCTCATCTGCCTCACTGCGCTGGCAGGTGCGGCCCTCAACTCGATGCGTCACTTTGCGGCGCCTGCGCTGGCGCCCGTGGTGCTGAACGTCTGCTGGATCGTGGCAGTGGTGCTCGTGGCTCCCTTGGTTTCCGACGACACAACCGCACGGATCTACGTGGTCGCGGTCGGAATCCTGGTGGCGGGAGTGCTCCAGCTCGCGCTTCAGGTGGCCACGCTCAGAGCGAAGGGATTCCGCGTGTACCTCTCCTTCGAACCCATGCACAGGCAGGTCAGGCGGATAGCGGCGGCTGCCGCGCCGGTCGCACTGGGACTGGCGGCGCTGCAGCTCAACGTGCTGCTTGACGGCGTGATCGCCATCTCGCTGGCCGCACCCGAGGGCAAGGCCGGCTTCTCCCTCCTGGGGGCCTCGCTCAGGTATCCGATGCAGGTGGGGGCCAACAGCGTGCTGTATTACGGCAACCGGCTGATGCAGTTGCCCCTCGGGGTGTTCGGCATCGCGTTGGCGACGGCAGCCTTTCCCACCTTCAGCGCTCAGGCGGCCCGGCAGGACTGGGAGCGGCTGTCCCGGTCGATCATGCGCGCGCTCGGCTTCGTGGTTTTCATCGGCCTACCGGCCGGGGTGGGCCTGATCCTGGTGCGCTATCCCGCCATCGAGCTGCTGTTCGATCGGGGTGCCTTTGCCGGGATGCCACACAGCACGGAAAGGACGGCCGCGGTCGTCCTGGCCTATTCGACGGCCATTTGGGCCTACTGCGCCCTGCACGTGCTGACGCGCGCCTTCTACGGCCTCAAACGGCCCGGAACGCCGGCCAGGATCGCAGCGGGGATGGTGGGCGTGAACCTGGTGCTGAACCTGGCGCTGGTCTGGCGTTTCCGGGAAGCAGGGCTTGCGGCCGCCACCGCGATAAGCGCAACGTTGCAGGTTCTGCTCCTGTGCCGGCTGCTCAACCGATTCGTGCGCCTGACCGGATGGCAGGCGTTGGCCGTGTCCGTTGCAAAAGCGGCGCTGGCAACCGCCTGCATGGCGGCGGCCTGCCAGGCCTCCATGGGGCTGTTGCCGGCCGCTGCGGGCGATCTGGGCGGCAGGTTGCTCCGGCTGGCGCTGCCGGTCGCAGCGGGCGGCATAACCTACGTGGGCGTGGCCGCGTTGCTGCGCGCGGAGGAGCTGACGATCCTTGTAGATCAGTTGCGCAGGGGACGCGCAGTACGACCGGACTGAGGTATCCAGCACAGACGGAGTGAGACCACGCTATTGGCGAGCGTTACTCGAACGTGGGAACGGCGCCTTCTGCGTCCGGCTTGGGGGACTCCGCGCCCTCCTTTTCGGAGACGACGCGCACAGCGATGATGGCGTGGACCATTATCTGAGTCTCGGAAGAGCCGCGCGCAAGCACGATGTAGTTATCCGTCACTTCGGACAGCTCTCCCGTGACGGACTTGCCATTGACCATTAGCACGCTGATCTGCCGGCCGAACCATTCTGTCTTGACTACCTGGGCCATGGGGTCTATCCGCTCCTGCTCGCCGGTGTCAGCGCCCGAATCCCTCCAGAATCTCGCTAATGCTGCGTACCCCCTCGGGGACCAGGAGAATCTCCACGCGTCTGTTCTCCGCAACCCTGTCCGTTGGGCTTTCGGGCTCGACAATCGGCCGGTTCGGGCCGAAGCCAACGATGTACATCCGCGCCGCACTGACGCCCCGGTCCGCGAGGTAACGCATCACGGCATGGGCCCGCATGGCGCCGAGGTGGTAATTGTCCTCCCAGGGGGAGAACTTGATGGGCACGCCGTCCGTGTGGCCGTCAATGCGGATCTGCAGGCCTTCCTTGTCCAGCAAGTAGCCGGCAATCCGGTCCAGGGAAGCCTTGGCGGCGTCGTTCAGCTCGGCCTTGCCGGAGGCGAACAGTATCTCGCTCTCCATAACGATGAAATTGCCCTCGTTGCGCGGCTCGACCGTGATCCCGGACAGATCCTGGACGAGTTTCTCCAGTTCCTTTCTCTGGTCCTGGAGCTTCTGCTGCTCGCCCCTCAGCTCGCCCACCAGTTGGGACATCTGTCGCGCTTCTTTGCGGGCCTCTGCCAGATTGCCTTCGACTTCGGCCGCGTGGGCTTTAAGGACGTCGTTCTCCCTCAGGAGGGCGGCCTGTTTGCTCTCCAACCCCGCGATCTGGCCCTCGAGGGCTCGGTTCTTCCTTTCGAGCTGCCCGGCGCAGCCCACCGACCCGACGAGCGACACGGCGAGGACGACTAGAATGGTTCGCTTCGGCATCAACGGTGGCTCCTTATCCCAGTAAGAATAGAATTGACCGCATGGCGGAGCCTGCGACCGGCAGGGCTATACTTCAGTGCAGCAACCGACGCCCTGGCCAACGGCAGATGCGCCTACTTCGGCCCGACAGGCACCCAACTGGTCAACGGGGTCGAGAAGTCCGGCCGGAAACCGTTCTCGACGACGAAGAGGCCGCCGAAGATCATCACGATCAAGCTCAATGCCAGCAGCAGGACCCAGCCACCACTGACCTGCGCGGCGGCGATGGGTACCGGCGCCGCATACGGCACCTCAAACTCCTCACCCCCGATGAACTCCTCGCCTAGATCGGCCTCTTCGACTTCCAGGACCTCGCCGAGGTCGCCCTCTTCGTAGGTGGGCTCCTCCAGCGTGGTGATTTCAGCGGTTACTTCCTCGCTCGCTTCCGTGGGAACGGCCTCGGGCTCCTGCTCCTCCTCGATCTCCATGATCTCGCTGAGCAGGTCTTCCTCGGCCACCTCCTCCTCTTCGCTAAGGCCAAGGATATCGGTTATGGGCGTTTCTTCCTCTTCAAGCTCGGCCGCTTCCGCCTCCGGCTCCTCTGCCCTGGCCCCGGCAACCGGTTCTTCCAGTTCGAACTGCTCCTCGTCCAGGGCATCGGAGAAGTCGAAGAACTCCTCGCTGCGCTCTTCAGCGGCTTCAGCTTCACCGGCGCCCTTTCCGGTCTGAATGGCCTTCAGGTCCAGTTGGGTGTCCAGAGCGGTGTCGCTGACGAGGGGCTCTTCGGACAACGGCTTCTCCAGTTCGAGCTCTTCCTCTTGGCCGGCCGGGACCTCAAGCCGCAATTCCGCACCCGCAGGCGCTTCCTCCTCCTCCAATATCTCCGTGTCACGCTCCTGAATGGAGGACGCCTTGACCTCCTCCAGCAGATCGGTTTCGCGCTCGGGCTGGACCGGCCCTTCCGTCTCAAGCATTTCGGTCTCGGGTTCGCCGGACGGTGCCTTCGCTCCGGGTGTGCCTACGACATCCGTCGCGGGCTCACCAATGGCCTCTTCCGAGACGGTGGGCCTTTTCTCCAGCTCCTTCTTGAGCGCCTCCACCTCGCTCAGGCGGAACTTCGTCTCGCCCTCGATAGCGTGCTCCCGGAGCGCGCCCTCCCTGACCAGGTGGTTCAACTGGGTGCGGTTGATCTGGAGCTCCTGGAGGACCTGCTCATACGTCAAGTATTCTTCGCCCCTTGCCATGGCACTACCTCCCGTGCAGAGCGCCGATACAAATACGCAGATCCACGGCTTCCCACAAATCCGCGCTGACACAGCAGATTATAACACCACCGCCGGGCAATGCAAACACCTTTCCTAAGCCCTTCGAGATGCGTCCCGACGACCTCTAGCCATACACGCGACTGGGGTCGAAAACCCGCTTCTCGCATTCATCGAGCGTGTCGTCGGCGGGGCGATAACGCCGGTAGAAGCACGTCCGGTAGCCGTGGTGACACGCCGCCACATGCTGATCGACGACCATCAGGAGGGAATTGCCCTCGCAGTCAACACGGACTTCCTTGAGTTCCTGGACGTGCCCGCTCGTCTCGCCCTTGAGCATTACGCGGCCGTGTGAGCGCCGGAAGACGTGGACCTTGCCCGTCTCCAGGGTCTTTTGGACGGCCTCCCGGTCCAGGTAGCAGAGCGTGAGGACCTGGCCATCTCCGTCGGCGATGACCGCCGGGATCAGGCCGTCCTTGAAGTTCAATTCGCGTAGCAGGCCATCCATCGCATTGCTGACCCATTTGGAGCCCTGAAGGCGCTTCATATATATGGTAGGTCGTGCCGAGGCCAAAGTCAAAGCACGCGTGCAACAGCCCCGCCCGTCCCGCCGTCCGGACGCCGAGAAAAACACTTGCCAAACGTCCGTGATTCCCCTATATTCCGAGATAGAGCGTCAGCAAAGGTTATTCTGGCACAGGTGAAGGCGATGTCGGAAGTGGCCCTTCAATCCAGTGTGCTTGTTCTGAACAAGGCTTTCACGCCGGTCCACGTGGTGACGGCGAAACGGGCGTTCTGCATGCTTTTCAAGGCCGTGGCGGAGGTGGTCCAGATCGAGGACGGCCACCTGGAGGTGCACGACTTCCAGAGCTGGCAGGAAGTCAGCGAATTCAAGAGGGCCAACGGGCTCGAGGACGAGCAGAGCGACTGGGTCTCGACGGTCAGCCATGAGATCCAGGTGCCCCGGATCGTGCGGTTGCTCTTCTACGGCCGTTACCCGAGCCAACGCATCAGCTTCAATCGACGTAACATTTTCGCCCGAGACGAAAACCGCTGCCAGTACTGCGGGAAGCAGTTCCCCACGCGAGAACTGAGCATCGACCACGTCGTGCCTCTGTCCCGCGGCGGCGGGGCCAGTTGGACGAACGTTGTGTGCGCCTGCACGGCCTGCAACAAACGCAAGGGCGGCCAGTTGCCGCGCGAAGCGGGGATGAAGTTGACTCGCCAGCCGGTTGAGCCCCGTTTCAACCCCATGATACGGCTGAAGATCCGTCGCAGGAAGTACTACTCCTGGAAGCAGTTCCTGGACGACGCCTACTGGTCCGTCACACTCGAATGACGGCCGGCGTTGGCCTCCCTTGTGCGGGCTCGGATCCCCCAGGTTTGACGGGGGGGGCTCCGTCTGGGCCCAGTCGGGGGGGCGGAGGGGCGGGTACCGACGGGCGCAGTGCACGAACCGGAGGGGTGCAGCACACTCGGGAGGAGCGGAGGTGCCCGGCTTTGCAGACATGCCGACTCCGGTGGTGTTTGCTTTTCGTGATCGCGACGGCGCTGCCGGGCTGCGCCGGCGGACGCGCGAACCTGTGGCCGATCTTCTTCCACGAAGCCCGAAGCGTCCAGGCCGACTCCGGTTCGCGCGTCGTTAAGACCACCGAAGTCCTGTACCCGCTGTTCACCCGCCAGTCCGACCCCGAGGGCACCTGGCACGCCCTGCGGCCGTTCTACAACTACGATCACCGGAAGACCACTGACGAGCGCCGCGTCCAGTACATGTGGCCTCTGGGACTCCATGTCAGCAGGCCGGACGGCGAAGGGCGACACCGCTTCTTCCCCTTCTTCGGCTACGTGAAGGGGGACTCCGGGGATTCGGAGCGGTCTTACTTCCACGGGCACGTCCTCCAGTTCCTGCGCTGGGGCAGGAATGACGTAGGGCCATACTTCGCCCTGTTTCCCCTTGCAGGCGTGACGCACGGCGTCATCAGCGACACGTGGAGTTTCCTGCTCTTCCCGCTCCTTTCGTACTACAGGCACGGCGACTACGTCCGCTGGGACGTCGTCTGGCCCTTTGCCGCACGTGGTCGCTCGCCGGACGGGAGAATCGAGACCTGGCGCGCGTGGCCCTTCTATGTACACAAGCGCCAGGACCGGGCCGAGGAACTGCGGGAGGCCCATCGGCTTCTATGGTTTCT
Organism: uncultured candidatus Brocadiaceae bacterium; assembly: GCA_964605915.1. Classification (GTDB taxonomy): domain Bacteria; phylum Planctomycetota; class Brocadiia; order SM23-32; family SM23-32; genus DAOVRD01. Next base: position 6,612 of record CAZSET010000176.1, read on the forward strand.
GGCCCGTTGGGGAATCGTGGACCGAAGGGGTGATTACTATCACAGCGTCGTCGCCGTGCTGCCCTTCTACGCCACCATTCGGACGTGGGACAGGTCGGGCAACCTGATCGCGCACCAGACGTCCGTGCTCGGGGTGGGCTTCTCGCGGGACTCCAGGGACAAACCCCAGCGGACGGGCTGGTCTCTGCTGTGGACGCTGGTGCGTAAGTCCTCCGAACCGAAGTTGGATGATTTCCGGATCTTCCCCTTTTACTGGTGCATCTCTTCCTATCCGATGGAAGACAAGGAGGCCGGCCGGAGCTGGACCCGGCGCAAGATCCTCTGGCCCATACTCTGGATCGATTCGGACAACCGCAATCCCGAAGTCCACAAGAAGGGCCTCGTCGTGGCGCCCTTCTACGGGCATTATACGCAAGTTTACCGAGACCAGGACGGCCCGGCGCGCACTGGCAGGAGCATCACGCTCTGGCCGCTGGTCACGTGGCAGCAGGACCCGGACGGCAGCCGCCACGTGTGGGCGGTCAGTCACGGATGGAAAGACCCGACGGCTGGCTTCAAACGAAACTACCGTGCATTCCTGGACTTCTTTCAGTATCATCGCGACGCCCGGGACGAGCGCGAAACGCGCATCCTGGGCAGGCTGTACCACCACCGCCGCGGGGCCGCAGGACGCTACCTCAGCCTGGCGTCCGTGTTCACTTACGACGGCACCGGCGACGTGGTCGGCGAGCAAGGCAATTACTTCAGCGCCCTGTTCGGCCTGGTGAAGTGCTCGTGGACGGACCAGTGGCGCCGCTGGCGGATCTTCTACGTGCCATTCGGCGGGCCGCCCAAGTCCAACGCGGAGAACGACGATGACTTGGTTGATTGAGGGTGCTAAGGGCGTCTGCGTGGCGGCCTGCGACGTGGGCGCATTTGCCCTCGCCAGCGTCCGGCACATCGGCTACGCGCTGCGTCGCCATAAGCTGCTGTTCAAGCAGCTCCATGAGGTGGGCAACAGGAGCCTGCTCATCGTGGGCGTCTTCGGGCTGTTCGTCGGATTGATCCTCGTCCTCTACGGCGGGGACCAACTGCGAAGGTTCGGCCAGGAGAAGTACATCGGGCTGACGGGGCTGGCCATCGTCTGGGAGTTCGGGCCCGTTTTCACCGCGTTCATCCTGGCCGGCCGGATCGGCAGTTCCTACGCGGCCGAGATAGGGACGATGCGTGTCTCGGAGGAGATCGACGCCCTCCATGCCATGGGCATCAGGCCCGAGGCTTACCTGGTCACGCCCCGGCTGCTCGCGTGCGCCTTGCTCTTGCCCGTGCTGGTGGTGTACGCCGACTTCGCGGCCCTCCTGGGCGGGGCCGGGATGGCGTGGTTCTACGTGCACGTGGCGCCCCGCGAGTTCTTCCGGCTGTTCTTCCAGTACCTCGAGTTCCAGGAAATGGCCCGTTCTCTGGCCAAGTCATTTATTTTTGGCGCCATTATTGCAACAGTCGGTTGCTTCCACGGGTTCAGAACTACGGGCGGCGCGGAGGGAGTCGGCAGGAGCACGACGGCCAGCGTCGTCCACGGGCTGCTGGCGGTGCTGGTGGCGGACTACTTCATCAGCAGAATCCTGCTGGTCCTGTGACGGGCAAGCGGCGCCAGACAGCCCCGCAACACCGCAATCCTGAACGCACGGAACGGAGGAAGGCGATGGCAAGAAAGGTCCTGCTCGGCATGCTGCTTCTAGGCGCGCTCTTCGTCTTTGGGCTGGCCACGTTCTACGTGGAGAACTGGCAGCGCTACCTGGGCAAAGGCTATCGGCTTCGGGCCAGCTTCGCCCTCGTGCACGCCCTGGACGAGGGCGACGTCGTCCGCATGGCAGGCGTGGAGGTCGGCGCAGTCGAAGACCTGCGCATCGACACAGAGGCCCCGGCCGAGCGGCAGGTCGAGGCGACGCTGCGGATCAAGAAGGACATAAAGGTGCGGGCCGAGGACAAAGCCATAGTCAAGATGAGCAGCGTCTTCGGCGGCAACTACATCGCCATCGAGTCGGGAGACATAATCTTGG